>DKBA01000243.1 GCA_002450985.1 Acidimicrobiia bacterium UBA6912 | reverse complement strand
ATCGAGGCAGTGATGGCGAGTGATTGGCTCCGCATCGCCGAACTGGTCAGTCGGTACCGGGACCTGCCGCTGGGGACCGTCGACGGTTCGGTCGTGGCGACGGCCGAACGACTCCGAATCACCAAGATCGCCACACTCGACCGGCGGCACTTCTCCATCGTTCGCCCCGCCCACACCGACGCGTTCGAACTCATACCTCGAGGTCTGCAAGCTCGCCGATCACCGGCGTAACGGTCGGTGCAGCTCTCGAACCTCGAAGACAGTCACCAGCGCTGCCACCCGTGTAGTCCGCGACCGGAACGCTGGCACCGGTGATACACCCGTCAGAAGGGTGAGGGCACGTCGCTGCCAATCAGGATGAGCAGGAAGTACGCAGCCGCGATAACGATGACGATTCCCGCCACGATCCACGCTGCCAGATGTTCGGTCTGCGTCGCCACGGCACCTCCTTCCGTCTTCTCCAGCGTACGGCGTGGCCGGTGCGACCGACAGGGGCAGGAGGTCACTCTGCGCTGGAAGCAGGACTGCATCGAGCGCCGTCGTGCGATCGCCGCGACCCGATTCATCGGGGGCCGTACAATCGGGCCGTGGGAGCCGAGGCCGGACGCGTGCGAGCACTCGCCATCGAGGGCGGTGGGGTGCGCGGCATCCTCCCGACGAGGGTGCTCACGGCCCTCGAGACCCTCACCGACAGGCCGATCTGCCGCCTCTTCGACGTCATCGTGGGCACCTCGACCGGCGGCATGCTGGCGCTCGGTCTCGCCTCCGCAAACGAATCGGGTGCCCCCACCTACAGCGCGCACCATGTGGCGGACATCTACAAGCGGCGGGGCGAGGAGATCTTCCCCCGCTCGCAGGTGGGAATCCCTCGATCGCTCCAGGATGCCCGTGAGCTGTGGACGTCCGCCGGGGCTCGTGCCGCGGTGTTCGGCTTCAATCCCGAGCTGGGAAACGCTCGCTACTCGCCGGAAGGCATCGAGAAGGCGTTCCTCGAGTACTTCGGCGATCGAAGGCTCGCCGAAGCCCTGGTGGATGTGGTCGTCACGAGCTACGACGTCCAGACGAAGGAGCCGGTGCTCTTCCGGTCGCGCGACGCTCGCAGGGATCCGGCGCGCAACCCGATGATGCGCGATGTCGCTCGTGCGACCTCTGCAGCACCGACCTACTTCCCGCCCCTGCAACTCGCCTTCGGCGATCGAGAAGACCGGGTCCTCGTCGACGGCGGGATCTACGCCAACAACCCGACCCTGATCGCGTACGCCGAGGGTGCGGCGCGGGCCGAGCACCGCGGTCTGACGGCTGCCGACGTCACCGTGGTGTTCCTCGGCACCGGCAAGCCCGAGCGGAAGCGACCGATCACCTTCAAGGAGTTCACCGGTCGCTCCTGGCTACGTCTGGCAGAGGACATCTTTCGGGCCGCGGAGGACGGGCAGAGCGTGCTCAACGACGCCCTGCTCCGCCAGCTCGTGGGGGACAACTACTGGTCGTTCCAGATCCCGCTCCGTGAAGGCGTCAGCTACCTGATGGACGACGTGAGCGACGAGAACATCGAGGCCCTCACCCATCTCGGCGACGAGTTGGTCGGCCAGCGCCTGGCTGAGCTGAATCGGCTTGCGGCAACCCTGGTGGACGACTGAGGGCACAGCACGTGTCGGCCTGTTCGGCGGCACCTCCCCGGCCGGCTCGGTGATATCCGCAGCGGGTGTCGCCTTGACGAGGGCGGTTGCGCCGTCGACGTGAGGTTGCGCCGGGGGGAGGGACCGCGGCGTGCCGGCGCGCACGGGCGGCTGGACCGCCACGCCGTCGCACACGGATCTCCGTCCATGGAGGAGCCGGGTCGGACGCGGTGATGCCCTCGGCCCTGACCGGCGGCGCACCGTGGGCGATGACGCCCCACGCGCCTCCCTCCGTGAGCTCGGTCTCGCCGGTGCTCACAGAGGAAGGCGAGGGGTCTGAGTGTCAGCCGACCGGCATCTCTGTCAGCTGGGTGAGCCGGAAGTTGTTCCCGGACGGGTCGCGGAACGAGGCGTCGAGGCCATATGGCTGCGGTGTGGGCCTCTCGACGAACTCGACGCCCCGGCCGGAGAGCTCCTCGTAGACGGCCGTGCAGTCGTCGGTCGTGAGAAAGACCGTCCCGGCAAACCCCTTGCCCATCAGCTCGCGAACCTGCCGAGCCGTCTCGTCGTCCATGACCGGCGGCCCGGGAACCGCCATCAGGACGATGCTCACATCCGGCTGTCCGACCGGACCGACGGTGAGCCACCGGAAGTTGCCCATCTCCGGGACGGTCACATCCTGCCTGACCTCCATGCCGAGCTTCTCGGTGTAGAACCCAAGCGCCTCGTCCTGATCATGGACCCAGATCTGAGCCGTGGCGATCCTGTACATCTCCTGCTCCTTCGGTACGGGAACCACTACGGGCCGGACACTATGGAGCGACGGCGGCCTTGTCTTCTCGAAACGTGCGGTGTTGTGGCCGGCCATACACCCGGAGCACGCACCCGGGGATGATCGCAAATGTGGCCGCGGAGGGATGCGATGCGCGATAGCTCGTCGGCGACATGCCGAACATCCGGCCGAAGCTCGTGGTGAACGAGCCGACACCGTTCGATCCGACTGCGAAGCAGATCCGCGCTACCGACCAGTCCGTCGTCCGCAGAAGTGCGGCGGCGCGCTCGAGCCGCCGCGTCATCAGATACTGGTGAGGGGACTCGCCGAACGCCTTCCGGAACTCGCGGCTGAAGTGAGCCGGCGACAGGCCGGCCTCGCAGGCGAGGTCTCTCACCGAGAGAGGCTCGAAGTAACGCGCATCTGCCATGTCCTTGGCTCGGAGCAGATGGCGCTGGGGAGGGAGCTGTGCCATCGACTTACTGTACGCTCGCGATGGAGCGGAGATCGCTCATCACCCACACGACAGCCCGCCGGCGGGGGAGAGCACCGACGCTATGTCCGTGAGCGCCGCCTCGAGCTGCGAGTCGAGTGTGTCCTTGGACGGTTGCGAGAGCAGCCAGCCGACCGAGGCATCCCGGCCGGCCTGTGCGAGCGGAAAGATCCGGAAGTACCTCGTCACTGAGGCCCGGTCGCCGTCGGGGCCGATGGATGTCACGTCGATCACGCGGCCCGCGGCGTCGACCAGAGGCTGCTGCACCATTGCCGCCGCCGCGACCTTGGCCACCTCGTGCCTGGCGCCGGTGGCGGCGAGCGTGCCAGTGAAGATGATCGTGAGCTGTGATGGATTGCCGGTGGGCTGGCCACCCGGGATGAGGTTCTCTGCGCCGTTGTCGATCTGGATGAGGATCGGGACGATGCAGGCGCCTCCGGATGCGTTGTCGGCGGCGACCATCGCCTCGAGTCGCTCCAGGATGACGGTGGCCGCCACCGCACCGGAGTTGTCCACGTAGCCGCCGTCGCCGAGGTAGAACACACCACCCGAGCAGTGCTCGAGGCGCCCTGCCGGCGTCACGTACGGCGAGCGCGACGATGCGACCGCCGCGGTGGCGAATGTGATGCCCCGCCCCGAGCACTCGTAGGCGATGTCCGCCGCACCGGGGAAGCTCGGCGAGCCCGAGGCCGAGACCGCAGGGCGGTCGGGATCCAAGCACCCGAGGTCGTTGGCGGTCACGGCGGGACCGGCGAGGTCCGAGAGCGTGGTGATCGGTGCGAGACATCCGTCCTGGAGGTCGGTGGCGTTGAAGACGGTCACCGGCTGGAAGCCGCGCCCGGTGCCAGGCGCGTAGTCATAGGGCGCTCCGAGCGCCGGTATCTCTGCAACGAGGGCATCGGCGAGCGCCGCACCGCGGTCACCATCCGGAGCGGGCCGCCCGAGGAGCGCATGGGCGAGATCCAGCGTGAACCATCGCTGGAACACGGCCGACAGGAAGTCTGGATCGCCGACATCGGCGAGACCCACTCCTGCGGCGCCGGCGTATCCACCGATCGGCTCCTCTCGCGCCATGTACGTGGCGATACCGACGCTCCCACCCGACGTCCCGCTCAGCGCAAAGGGCTGCACCCCTGCATCATCGAAGACCTCGCTGAGGACGCGCTCCGTCCAGTACGCCGCCCTGAGGCCACCGCCCTCGGCGGCCACCACGACGAGCGGCACGACGGCCGTGTCGCTATCGATGGCGGCGGCCTTCCAATCGGCGTAGGCGTCCGCGAGGGAGACGCGGCGGTTCGTCCCGCTGGTGACCAGGTCGTAGTAGGTGGGATCGGCGAAGGCGAACGAGTTGACGAGCAGCCAGGTCGCAAGCAGCAAGAAGACGGGGATGCGGCGCATTCGCAGGGCCCTGAAGACCGATGGCATTCCAAACTCGTCACGCCACCAGTCCACGCCGATGACCAGCGCGCTGCCGATGACGTTGACCGTTGCCGCCGCCCCGAACAGGAGACTGAGGGGTCCCGGGTATCGGACGTCGACGAGTCGCGTGCCGGCCAGCATCAGTAGCGTCGGCACGAGGAGGATCGACATGAGGACGCCCCACGTCCGGGCGTCGTACGCTCCTCGGGCTCGAGCGAGCGCTCCGAGCAGACGCCGGAGCCCCGACTGCGGGCCGTCATCGTCGCCGAGCTGCGCCTTGCGCACGGCGTCGCCGATCGGGGCGACCAGAGCGCCGGCGAGTGCCGTCATCGCGACGCCGGCGAGCGCCTTGACTGGTAGCTCGCCGAGCACGACGTCGGCCCAGAGCGTCCAGTGAACCATGGCGACGCCGACCAGCCCGACGGGTGCCAGCCCGACAACGGCGGGCAACCGTGCCGAAGACGGGCCGGTCAGCTCCTGCGGTTCCTGCGGTTCCGAGTCCTGCAAGACCGACGATGCCACGAGGACCGCGACGACGACGAGTGCCGCTCCCCACAGCCCGCGCCAGCCGGTCATCGCCCCGAGCGCACCGAGTATGCCGGCGATCACGAGACCGGCCGTGCCCCCGATGGCCCCTCGAGTCGCACCAGGAGCCTCGCTCGTCACCAGCTCGGCGAGGGTCGCGTCATGGGCAACCCGGTCACTGTCGATCAGCACGCGAGCGCCTACGGACAATCCGGCGCAGAGGAAGCCACCGAAGACGATGAGCGACACCGTTTGCGTGGTGCCGATGTCGAGGAGCACATCGAGCGACGGCTCATAAGCGAGGGCCAGCGCGATGAGCCCGACGACGAGGATCTGAGGTCTCGCCATGATCAGGGCCTGGCGAACTCTCTGCTCGGCGATGACGGCTCTTGCCTTGCGCAACACCAGCAGGGTGAGGAGCGCGATGAGCGGCAGGGTCAGCACGAACACCTTGAGCGCCCGCAAACCGAACAACGTGGTGTAGAGGGCATCAGAGGTGCTCTCGACCGAGACTGCGTAGAGCGCGAGCGCGTTCTCGACGACGTCGACGGCGGCGATGACCAGCACGAGCAACCGGGCGGCGGCGATGGTGTTTCTCGTGCCCCCGCCGGCGAGCGGACCGCCGGGCCGTGCCAGGGCGAGCACGCTCACGGCGTAACCGGCGATGAAGGCGAAGTCGACGAGCAGCCACAGTCGAGCAACCGTGAACGCCGAGATCAGCTCCGCCGAGTAGGGGAGCGCATCGAACGTCCGCCACACCTCGAACGTCGCTGCGGCCGCCGCTGTCCCTCCACCCAACCCGCTGGTGCTGAGCCCCTGGGCGAGACCGCGTCCGGCAACGGTGGGCGGGTGCATGGTGACCAACAGGTCGCCGACGGCGCCGAGCCCAAACCACAGGGCAACGCTCAGTCCCAGGACCGCACCGAGCTGCCATCCGGCGAGGCGCAGACTCGGCACCCTGTCGATCCAGCCGGCAGACCCCGTGTTGGCGGGCGCGGCTGGCGATCGCGAGCTGTCCGGCGCCATCGGGAATCACCTCCGGCTCCCTCACCGGGGCCCGAGTATGCCCGATTCGCTTCGGCCGGTCCATCGAACCGGATCCGGCGCAGCTGACGGGCCCGGGGCGAACGCTGCTCCCGCCGCTCAGCGACCTGCTGGCCAGGATCGCCGAGCACGAGGTTCCCGTCCATGTCTGAATGCCATGTGCGGGCGCCAGTGCGGTGGCCGACGACGATCTGGCGACGATCAACGCCACGCCGATCGATGGTGGCGGGTGGGCGAAGCTCATCGCCGATGCCGACCAAGTCGTCACCATCTGAATAGACGCGGCAGGAAGAGCTCACGCCGGGGGCACCGGCCGATGCGCGATTGCCGGTCCACGGCTGGCTTGACGCAGAGGTGGCTCGCGTCGACGCTTCTCGTCATGGCGCTGCGCACCCCTCCGGCCTCGGCCGGCATCCTCCTCTACCGGCGTACCGGTGACGGCGCCGTCGAGGTCCTCATCGCCCACCCCGGCGGACCCTTCTGGGCGCATCGCAACGAGGGTGCGTGGAGCATCCCGAAGGGGCTCATCGACGACGGCGAGGACCTCGAGGTGGCGGCGCGGCGCGAGTTCGCCGAGGAGACCGGGACCGAGGTGACGGGTCCGCTCATCGCGCTCGGGGCTTTGACGCTGCGCTCGCACAAGCTGGTGCACGGCTTTGCGGCCGAGGGCGACCTCGACCCGGAGACCGTCGTGTCCAATACGTTTCCACTGGAGTGGCCACCCAAGAGCGGCCGGTTCGTCGACACGCCCGAGATCGACCGCGTCGCCTGGTGTGGGCCCGACGACGCGAAGCGTCTCCTCAACCCCGCCCAGGGCGCCTTCGTGGATCGGCTGCTCGAGGCGCTCGGCCGGGGCTGAACGGCGACCTCTTCGATCTGCGCTCCGGTACCATCGGTGTCTGCGGACAGGATCGGGAAGTGGCCAAGAAGACCAATCGCAGATTGCGCGAGCTCGCCGATCAGTCGTACGGCGAAAGGGCCCCGCGCTTCATCCCCGGGGAGGAGGAAGGCCCGATCCTGTCGCGACTCGGCTTCATCCTGGCGTCGGTGCTCGTGTTTCTCGTCGTTGCCGGCGGGGCGGTGATCTTCGGGGGGCGCCAGATCGAGCGCAGCCTCGAGAGCCGCGCCGTGCAAGTCCTGCGCGGCAACGGGTTTCAGAGCGTGCAGGTGGAGGCCGACGGCCGCGAGCTCCACGCCTCGGGCACCGTGGCCGAGGACGGTGACAACGACGTCGTTCGTGACCTCCTGCTGGCGAGGGTCGATGGCGCCAGGGGGGTCGAGGTCGACGTCGGTGTCGCCGCGGGTGAGCTGACGCCCGTTGCCGTCCCGGCAGACCCGCTCCAGATCAGCTGGGCAGGTGATGAGGTCATCGTCGTGGGCACGGTGTCGACGAGCGAGGTGCGTGACTTCATCCTGTCCCGACTCGACGTGAGGTTCGGCGATGCGATCGACGCGGCCGATCTCGCCGTGGTGGACGGCGTGGCCGACGAGGGCGGCTGGCTGGCGGCGACGCTCGAGTCGGTGCTCATCGTGGCCCGCGAGGTCGACGAAGGCTCCGTCATCGTCAACAGCGAGGCGGACGTGATCACGGTGTCGGCGATCATGCCCGATCGCCAGACCCGGGCGGAGGCACGTCGCGCCGTCGAAGAGCTCCTCGATCCAGGGCCCCTCGACTTCGTGAGCGCCCTGACGCTGGAGGATGCACCTCCGCCCCCGCCCCGGCAGGAGGTGGTGGAGCTCCAGGAGAACCTCGACGACCTGATCACGGGCAAGGTCGTGGAGTTCGAGCTCGACAGCGCCGAGCTGACCCCTGAAGGCCGGGCCTTGCTCGACGACTTGCTGGTCGCCTTGCGGAGATTCCCCGATGTTCCCGTCGAGATCTCCGGACACACCGATGCCCAAGGCACCGAGGAGTACAACCTCGACCTCTCGCAACGGAGGGCAGAGGCGGTGCTCGCCTACCTCGTCGCCAACGGTGAGGATCCCGGACGTTTTCAGGTCATCGGCTACGGTGAGGCGCAACCGGTTGCGGACAACGCCACGGAGGAGGGCAGGGCTCGCAACCGTCGGATCGAGTTCATCGCACTGGAAGACTGAGATGCTGTTCGTCGCCGGCGAGATCTTCGTGTGGATGGCGATCGCCTTCGTGCTCGGCATCGGCGTCGGATGGGCCGCCCGCGGACGGCGGGGGACGCGGACGGCGCGTGCGACACGTCGCCGCTTTCGATGAGGAGGACTCCCGTGGAGCACATCGCCTCTGACCGCATCGCTTGGGAACCCGCTCCGGAGGAGCACTTCACCGGGAGCGCCTGGTTCGGCCCGCTCGCCCCGCCGGCGACGCCGGAGTCCCTCAACACCCTCGGCGTGATGTTCGCCCCTGGGGCGAGAACGGCCTGGCACCGCCACGTCGAAGGGCAGGTGCTCTACGTTGCGTATGGAGCCGGCGTCGTCGCCAACGACCAAGGCGGGCGCGTGGAGGTCTCGGCGGGCGACACGGTGGTGATCCCGGCGGGCGAGGTCCACTGGCATGGGGCGACACCCAGCACGTTCATGATGCATCTCTCGCTCACGACCGGCGGACCGACGGAGTGGATGGGCGAAGAGGTCGACGACGCCGACTATCTGGGCGGCTGACCGGATCGCACGGCCGCGGGGCTACGATCGGCACATGGGTCGAGACGCGCAGCCGACATGACGCGGCTCCCTGCACTGCCGTTGCGCCGCGTGCTGCTGCCGGGGGGAAGGGTCGACGTGCGGCTCGAGGCGTCCGTATGGCGCGGTCCGCTCGCCGCGGCCGGCGGACTCGCGGCCTTCTTCGTTCCCGGTGGGGACGGTCAGTGGCCCTCGGTCGGGACACTCGCCGCCCCGATCGGCCGGCGCGGCGACGGCGACCTCATCCACGTCAGGTTGCGGGGGCTGCGTCGGCTCTCGGCCGTTGCCCCACCCGCCGGGCCCGGTATCGAGGTCGACGTGGTCCTCGACCCGGCACCGGCAGAGCACGCCCCGCCCGTCTCGACCGAGCTGCAGGCGCTGCTGCGGCGGTACCACGCGCTGCTCGCCGAGCATGGCGACAAGGCCGATATCGCGGTGGAGGTGCCGCTGGAACCGGAGGCAGCGGCATATCGGGTAGCCTCCCTGTTGCGCATCTCGGCTCCCGAGCGGCAATTCCTGCTCGAGGCCGAGACGACGCAGGAACGCGTCGAGCGGGTCGTTGCGGTGCTTCGCCGCGAGAGCGAGCTGCTCAGACGGACGATGGGACCGAAGGGAGCTTGATGGCCGACGTGAGAGAGCTGCCCGAGCTCGTACGCGAGTTCGTCGACATGTCCAAGGACTACCTGCGTCAGGAGACGCTGGAGCCTGCGAAGCAGCTCGGGCGCTTCGCCGGCTATGCGCTCGGCGCTGCTGTGGCGTTTGCCTTCGGGGCGCTCTTCTTCTCTGTGGCAGGCGTACGCTACGTTCGAGAGCTCCTCCCGGAGGGGCCGAATTGGTCTGCGCTCGGCTACATCATCACAGCGGTCATCCTCGGCATCGTCGCAGCCGTGATCATCCGGGTCACCAACCGGGAGATCCCGATCGAAGAACTGAAGGAGACACCGATCATCGACGAACTCTCCGGACTCACGACGGCGGCCGGTGCCGCCGCAAGCGACCCGAGTGCAGAGAGCGCATCACAGGGAGGCAGTTGACGTGGCCATCCAGCGCAGTGACTTGGAATCGAAGCTCCGCGAGATCGAATCCATCGTCGAGGAGACGAAGGAGCAGGCGCAGACAACCGGCACCGTGATTGCAGTGGTGGTAGCCGTGGTGATCATCCTCGCATTCGTGCTGGGCCGCAAGCGCGGCAAGAAGGCTGGCGGGGCACGAGTCGAGGTCTACCACCTGCGATGATCACGCAGTTCGTCTCGTGGGGAGTCACCCGGATGTTCCGGGGTCTCCGTGAAGGCCGACCTGGCCTGGCGGGCGTAGGCGCAGCCGTCGCCATGATCGCCTGGTTACGCGGGCGTCGCCCTCCGGCCCGGGAGCGCATCTACGGCACAAATCTCAGCGAGGGCGAGACCATCAAGATCCGGTTCCTGCGAGGTGAGACGGTGGTCGACGAGACCGAAGTCGTGGGCTGATGTACGGTAACCGGGACCGGGTGATCAAGATCGTCGTGTGGGTGATGATCATCGCCCTCGTGTTCACCGTGCTCGCCGCGATCGTGCCGCTCGTCAACTGACGTTGGCGTGGCCCTCTTCGCCGCCGGTGACCCGTGCCTGCTCTACGACGACAAGGGTCGTCGCTACCTGATCGAGCTGGTGCCGGGGAAGGAGTTCCACTACCACCGCGGGTTGCTCGCCCACGATGCGGTCATCGGTGCCCCAGACGGCACCGCCTTCGAGTCCTCAAAAGGCGCTCGGCTCATCGCCCTTCGGCCCCGGCTCGCCGATTACACGCTCAAGATGCCACGTGCCGCAACGGTGGTCTATCCGAAGGACGTGGGTGCGATCCTGGTCTGGGCGGACATCGGGCCCGCCATGACCGTGGTGGAGGCGGGGACGGGTTCGGGAGCGCTCGCCATGGCGCTCGCCAGAGCCGTCGGCGTCGGGGGACGGGTCGTGAGCTTCGAGCGACGCAGCGACCACGCTGCCAAGGCGCGCAAGCTCATCGGGGGCTTCTTTGGAGACGTGCCCCCGCAGCTCGAGCTGCGGGAGGGTGACGTCGAGGACGGGATCGCCGAGGTCGGCCCCGAGCGCATCGTGCTCGATCTCCCCGAGCCCTGGCACAGCGTCGCCCCGGCCGCCGAACACCTCGCCTCCGGGGGCGTCTTCTGCTGCTACCTGCCGACGGTGCCGCAGGTGCAGACGGTGAGGGAGGCCCTCGACGGCGCCGGCGTCTTCTTCGACGTGATGACGTTCGAGGTGCTCCACCGCGAGTGGGCCGTCGAAGGCCGCTCGGTCCGCCCGTCCCACCGCATGATCGGCCACACCGGATTCATCACCGTCGCGCGAAAGCTGAACTTGCAGCGTTGAGGCTCTCGTGTGTGCCCAGGACTAGGTACTGAGTACTAGGCACGGGCTGCGAGCGGAGCGAGGCTGCTGCGCGGGGGTGTGATCGTCGGTGCCCCCCAGATCACCTGTACGCGCCTGAGGGCATTCGTAGTACGTAGTACGTAGTACCTAGTACGGCAGCGTCGCTTCGGCGACGGCGCCTCAGGGGGTGTGTGAGGGGGAAGCTCTGCGGTTCCCCCTCACAGCGGATCCCGGCGGCTTGCCGGCGGGATCCTGAAGAGGCGCCCGGCGGAGCCGGACCTCAGAGCTCGACCGAAGCCTGCTTCGGTCGAAACCTCAGGGCTCGATGAAGATGCACTCGCCGGGGCACTCTTCGGCGGACTCGACGACGATGTCGAGCTGGCCGTCGGGGATGGCGGCGAGACCCTCGGCACCCTGGGGATTGCCTTCCGATTCCGCGTAGATCTTGGCCCCTTCGCGCACGTACGCGAGACCGTCGTCGAGCAGCACGAACACGTCCGGTGCGATCTCCTCGCAGAGACCGTCTCCCGTGCACAGATCCTGGTCGATCCAAACCTTCATCGCTCGATGTCCTTTCAGCGTGCACCGGGGAGTGTACCGGACGTCGTTTCGCTTTCTGACCACCCCGATGGGGGCCATGGTTGCCCTCGTCCAGGGCCTACACTGAAGCGTGGCTCGGCCGACGGAGATGCCGGGCGACCGGCCAGAGGAGGCAGATCGAGGTGGAACACGGCGAGAGCGACGTGAGCCAGCTCCGCGCCACGGTGCGGATGCTCGAAGAGGAAGTCGCAGTCCTGCGGCGCCGGCTCCAGGACGCCCCGCGCCGCGTACGGGTGCTCGAGGAACGCCTCCTCGAGAGCAAGAACAAGCTCGCACAGGCGGCCGCCCAGAACCAGAAGCTGAGCGCCGTTCTCGAGGAGACGAGGGAACAGCTCGCGCTGCTTCGTGAGGAGGTCGAGAAGCTCACCTCACCGCCCAATCCCTTCGGCACCCTGCTGCGCATCAACGAGGACGGCACCGCAGACGTCCACACCTCGGGTCGCAAGCTGAGGGTCAACGTCGAACCGAGCATCGAGATCAAGGCGCTCGAGGTCGGCCAGGAGGTGCTCCTCAACGAGGCGTACAACGTGATCGATGCCCGAGAGTTCGAGATGGTGGGCGAGGTCGTCACCGTGAAGGAGCGCCTCGACGACAAGCGTCTCGTGGTGCTCGGCCGTGCCGACGAGGAGAGGGTCGTCGAGATCGCCGCCCCGATGCGCAACGAGCTGATCCGTGCCGGCGATCACGTCCGGATGGATCCCCGCACCGGTCTCATCTTCGAGCGCCTCATCCGACCCGAGGTCGAGGAGCTCGTGCTCGAGGAGGTTCCCGACGTCACGTACGAGGACATCGGCGGTCTCACCGAGCAGATCGTCGCCATCCAGGATGCCGTCGAGCTGCCCTACATCTACAAGGAGCGGTTCGACGAGTACGCGCTGGCGCCGCCGAAGGGCGTGCTCCTCTACGGGCCCCCGGGCTGCGGGAAGACGCTCATCGCCAAGGCGGTCGCCAACAGTCTCGCCAAGGCCGTCGCCGCCAAAGAGGGCAACGAGGACACCCGCAGCTACTTCCTCAACATCAAGGGCCCGGAGCTGCTCAACAAGTACGTGGGGGAGACCGAGCGGCAGATCCGCCTCATCTTCCAGCGGGCGAAGGAGAAGTCGGACGAAGGCGTTCCCGTCATCGTGTTCTTCGACGAGATGGACTCGCTGTTCCGCACTCGCGGCACAGGCGTGTCCTCCGATGTCGAGTCGACCATCGTTCCGCAGCTCCTGTCGGAGCTCGACGGGGTGGAGACGCTCAAGAACGTCATCGTGATCGGCGCGTCGAACCGTGAGGACCTCATCGACCCGGCCATCCTCCGCCCCGGCCGTCTCGACGTGAAGGTGAAGATCGAGCGGCCGAACGAGGACGCGGCCCGCCAGATCTTCCGCATCTACCTGAGCGAGGACCTGCCGTACAACGCCGACGAATTGGGGAGCCACGGCGGCGATGTTCGGGCGTTCGTCGACCGCCTCATCGAGGTCGTCGTCGCTCGTATGTACGACACGTCAGACCACAACCGATTCCTCGAGGTCACCTACGCCAACGGTGACCGCGAGGTCCTGTACTTCAAGGACTTCTCCAGCGGCGCGATGATCGAGAACATCGTGAGCCGGGCCAAGAAGGACGCCATCAAGCGTGAGATCGCCGGCGACCCGCCCGGCCTCAAGGTCGACGATCTCGTCAACGCGATCGTGCAGGAGTTCAAGGAGCACGAGGACCTGCCGAACACGACGAACCCCGACGACTGGGCGCGCATCTCCGGCAAGAAGGGCGAGCGGATCGTCTACGTGCGCACCCTGATCGAGGGTGACGGCGACAGCCGGACCATCGAGGCCGTGACGCCGGGTCAGTACCTGTAGTGGCTCCGGCCAAGGTGCTCGGCACCGAGACCGAGTACGGGATCACGGTCCGCAACCAGGCCGAGTTCAACCCGGTGCTCGCCTCCAGCACGTTGATCAACTCCTATCGCGGTGGCCGCGCCCGCATCCAGTGGTCGTTCGACGAGGAATCGCCTGGGCGCGACGCCCGCGGCTTCGGCTACGAGGACGCCATGCCGCTCGAGCTGGAGACCGGTCTCGTCAACGTGGTGCTCACCAACGGCGCCCGGCTGTACGTGGATCACGCCCATCCCGAGTACTCGACCCCGGAGTGTGCCGATCCGCTCGAGGCGGCGCTGTACGACAAGGCCGGTGAGGTCATCATGGCGCAGGCCGTCGCCGCAGCGAGGGCGATCATGGGCGAGACCGAGCGCATGTTCGTCCACAAGAACAACAGCGACGGCAAGGGCAATTCCTACGGCGCCCACGAGAACTACCTCGTGGCCCGCAGC
This sequence comes from Acidimicrobiia bacterium UBA6912, assembly GCA_002450985.1. Taxonomy (GTDB): domain Bacteria; phylum Actinomycetota; class Acidimicrobiia; order Spongiisociales; family UBA5794; genus UBA6912. The sequence continues at coordinate 24,020 of DKBA01000243.1, read as the reverse complement.
GTCCCCTTCGGCGAGATCGTCCGTCATTTCACCGGCTTCCTCGCCACGCGGCAGGCGATGACGGGTGCGGGCAAGATCGGCACGGAGAACGGCCGGCCGACCGTCGACTTCCAGATCACCCAGCGGGCCGACTTCTTCGAGGAGGAGGTCGGGCTGGAGACGACCCTCAAACGGCCGATCATCAACACGAGGGATGAGCCGCACGCCGACTCGTCCAAGTACCGCAGGCTGCACGTGATCGTCGGCGACGCGACCCGGTCGGAGCCGCAGACCTTCCTCAAGCTCGGGACGGCATCGTTGATCCTCAGCGCACTGGAGGACGGCGCCCTTCCCGAGCCGCTGTTGCTCGCCGATCCGGTGCGCACCGTGTGGCAGGTCAGCCACGACCTCTCGCTCGCCACGCCCTTCGAGCTCGACGACGGGCGCACCATGACGGCGCTCGAAGCCCAGTGGCAGTACCTCGAGTGGGCCAAGAAGTACCTCAACGCCAGCGATCTCGACGAGGTCTACGGGCGGGTCCTCTACTTGTGGGAGGAGGTGCTGACCGACCTCGAGACGGACCCGATGCTCCTCGCCGACCGGTTGGATTGGGTGGCGAAGCACCGGCTGCTGCTCGGCTACCGCGACCGCGACGGCCTGGAGTGGAACGATCCGAAGCTGCGGCTGCTGGACCTCCAGTACCACGACGTCGATCCGGCACGGGGGCTGTACGACCGGCTCGTCGCCTCGGGGCGGATGCAGCGGCTCTTCAGTGACGAGCAGGTCGCCCGGGCCTCGACGCGGCCTCCCGAGCGCACCCGCGCCTACTTCAGAGGCGAGTGCGTCGCCCGCTTCGGGGATGCGCTGGTCGCGGCGAACTGGGACTCGCTGGTGTTCGACACAGGCGAAGATGCGCTCAAGCGGGTGCCTATGATGGAACCCCTGCGGGGGACCAAGGAGATGGTCGGGGATCTCCTCGACACCTGCGACACTCCGGCGGCACTCATGCAGGCCCTGGGAGGTAGAGATGGCTGAGCAAGAACGCAAGCAGACCACCGGCAGGGAGTCCGAAGCCGAGACGGAGGCCGTCGAGACGGACGTCGCGGTCTCCGATCAGGCCGAGGAGATCACCGAACGCATCGACGACCTGCTCGACGAGATCGACTCGGTCCTCGAGGAGAACGCCGAGGAGTTCGTCAAGAACTACGTGCAGAAGGGCGGCGAGTGAGCCGCAGCTTCGACCCGTCGTTGCTCCCGCTCGACACGCCGACTCCCGACACGAGCTTCGCCTCTCTCTTGGAGCGTCACGGGCTGACCCCGGCGTGGGCGACGGCCGCGGGCGAGCTCCCTGAGATCCCCGAAGGCACCACGGTGCTGGCGCTCCGCTACGCCGATGGTGTCGTGATGGCAGGCGATCGGCGGGCCACCGCGGGCAACATCATCGCCCACAAGCGGGTCCAGAAGGTCTTCGCCGCCGACGAGTTCTCGGCCGTGGCCATTTCGGGCACCGCGGGCATGGCCGTCGAGCTCATCAAGCTGTTCCAGACCGAGCTCGAGCACTACGAGAAGATCGAGGGCACCCGCCTCAGCCTGGAGGGCAAGGCCAACTTCCTGGCTCGGCTGGTGCGCAATCACCTCCCGCTGGCATTCCAGGGGCTCGTCGTGGTGCCGCTGTTCTGCGGCTACGACGAGACCGAGGGGGAGGGGCGTCTCTACACGTTCGACGTGGTGGGCGGGAGGTACGAGGAGCAGGACTACGCCACCACCGGTTCCGGTGGGCAGGAGGCGAAGTCCTTCCTCAAGGCGACCTACACCTCGGGCATCGACGAGGAGCGAGCCCTGCGGCTCGCCGTCGAGGCGCTGGTGGCGGCCGCCGAGGAGGACGCCGCCACCGGAGGGCCCGACATTCGCCGCGGCATCTTCCCCAACGTCGTGACGGTGACCGCGGCCGGGCTCACCGAGATCGACGACGAGCGTCTCGCCGGGATCGCGGCCGCGGTGATGGAGGCACGGCCATGACCGTCCCGTTCTACGTACCGCCCGAGCAGCTGATCAAAGACCGGGCGGAGTTCGCCCGCAAGGGCATCGCCCGGGGTCGGCCCATCGTGGTGATGGAGTATGCCGACGGCGTGCTCCTCATCGGCGAGAACCCGTCGGGGTCGCTCCACAAGCTCGGCGAGATCTACGACCGCATCGCCTTCGCCGGTGTCGGGCGGTTCAACGAGTTCGAGACCTTGCGGGTCGGTGGCATCCGGTATGCCGACATCAAGGGCTACTCCTATGGGCGCACCGACGTCACCGCCAAGGGGCTCGCCAACGCGTACGCCCAGACGCTCGGTCAGATCTTCACTCACGAGGTGAAACCGTACGAGATCGAGGTGATCGTGGCCGAGGTGGGCGACGACCCGGGCGCCACCCAGATCTACCGGATCCAGTTCGACGGCACGCTGAGCGCGGTCGAAGGCTACGGCGCGATGGGGGGAGGCGACGAACGGCTCACCGGACTCCTGGAGGAGCGCTACGAGCATGGTCTCGACCTCCCCGGGGCGATCCGGACGGCGGCCGGCGTGATCGAGGAGGGCGACGAGCGGACCGTTGCCGCCGCCGAATGGGAGGCGGGCGTGCTCGATCGCACCCGTTCCCGCCGCAAGTTCCGTCGTCTCACCGCAGACGAGATCGAATCCGCCAGAGGCTGATCGCCCACGCTCGTGCGTCGGCGGGTCCGGCTCAGTACATGGCGACGATGCGCAAGATCCAGAGCGCGGCGAGGACCACGCCGACGATCAGGGCAACGACTCGCAGCTCGATCGGCATGCCCAGACGAGGGGTCTCGTCGGTCTCGGCGTCAACCGGGGGAAGCAAGGCATTGATCTCGGCGTCGAGGAGCAGCCTGCTCGCCTCCTCGACCCGGTCGCTCAGCACCCAGAGCTGCGTCTCGGCGAACGAGCCGATCGTCATCGGGTAGGGACCGAGTGCATCGCCGTGGATCCTCACCTCGATGCCTTCCGACTCGAGTCGGGCGGCGAGGATGCGGGCCGTGTTCACGTCGCCCACCGTGGTGAGCCGCACGAACCTCGCCGGATGGGACTGCTGGTCCAGCATGGCCCCATTCTGGTCGCAGGCGCCGTCCAAACGAACGCAGCGCTTGACGCGGCGATGTCCGCGCGAGCAGTACTCCGCAGGGGGAGTGTGAGGGGGAAGCTCCNNGGACCGGCGAAGCCGGACATCAGAACTCGGCCGAAGCCTGCTTCGGCCGAACTACCCACACGCGTGCGATGTCGCCGGTGGCGGGTACGCTGGCGCCGTGCAACGACGCATCTTCGGAATCGAGACCGAATACGGCGTGACGTGCACCCTCAGGGGGCAGCGTCGCCTGTCGCCCGACGAGGTCGCCCGCTACCTGTTCCGCCGGGTGGTGAGCTGGGGACGCTCCTCGAACGTCTTCCTCGAGAACGGGGCACGGCTCTACCTCGACGTGGGCAGCCATCCCGAGTACGCCACGCCGGAGTGCGACAGCCTCTACGACGTCGTCGCCCACGACAAGGCAGGGGAGCGCATCCTCGAATCGTTGCTGCGCTCCGCCGAGCAGCGGCTCGACGAGGAGGGCATCCGCGGCCAGATCTACCTCTTCAAGAACAACACGGATTCGGCGGGCAACTCCTACGGGTGCCACGAGAACTACCTGGTCGGCCGCCACGGCGATTTCCAGCGGGTCATCGACACCCTCATCCCGTTCTTCGTCACTCGCCAGATCTACTCGGGCGCCGGCAAGCTGCTCCAGACCGCCCGGGGCACCGTGTTCTGTCTGGCCCAGCGCGCCGAGCACATCTGGGAGGGCATCTCGTCTGCGACGACGAGGAGCCGTCCGATCATCAACACTCGCGACGAGCCGCACGCCGACGCCGAGCGCTATCGCCGGCTCCACGTCATCGCCGGCGACTCGAACATGTCCGAGTACGTCACGTTCGTGAAGGTGGGGACAACGGCGGCGCTGCTCCAGATGCTCGAGGACGACGTCGTCTTCCGTGACCTGAGCCTGGAGAACCCGATCCGTGCGATCCGTGAGATCTCCCACGACATCACCTGCCGGCGCCGGGTGCGGCTCGCCAACGGACGCGAGCTCTCCGCGCTCGACGTGCAGTGGGAGTACCTGGAGCGGGCCATGCGCTACGCCCGCAATGTCGGCTTCCCGGCCCAGGTGGAGCGGGCGGTCGAGATGTGGGAGTACCTGCTGACCGGGCTCGAGAAGGACCCGATGTCGCTGCACCGAGAGGTCGACTGGGTGGCGAAGTACCGGGTCATGGACCAGTACCGGGAGCAGCGTGGGCTCGCCATGTCATCGCCGCAGATGGCGCTCGTCGACCTCAGCTACCACGACGTCAACCGGGAGCGCGGGCTCTACTACGTGCTGCAGCGGCGAGGGCTGGTCGAGCGGGTCGTCACCGACGAGGCGATCACCAGGGCCGCCACGCATCCACCCGCCACGACGAGGGCTCGGCTGCGCGGCGCCTTCATCAAGGCGGCGAAGGCGAGGAAGCGGGACTTCACCGTCGACTGGGTACACCTCAAGCTCAACGATCAGGCGCAGCGCACCGTGCTGTGCAAGGACCCGTTCCGGGCGACCGACGAGCGGGTCGAGAAGCTGATCGCAAGTCTGTGATACTCGATCAGCCTCGTATCCCCCCGTATCCAACATTCCGACCCTGCAGGTCAGACGACTGGCTGCGAACCCAGTGCGGGGGAGCCTGCTCCTTGGGCGCAGCCACCCTCGGCCAGGCGGCCGCCCGAGTACTCCAACGCCAGGGCGATGGCCTCGTCCAACGTGAGCGACGCCCCGCGCTCCCACGCTTCCTCGAGCTCGTCGGGTTCGAGGATGTTCCGCACCGACCGGGTCGCACCATCCACCATGCGGGCGATCAGGCACGGCAGAGCCCTGCGCTTGCGGCGGTTGCTCGTCGCAACGGCGCTGAGCAGCGCGGCGCCTCGCGCAGGGTCGAGCTCGGCCCAGGCAGCCGCCAGAGGAGCGAGCACGTCGTGACGCAACAGCACGTCGCGGAGCCGGGTCGGCTCCCGTAGCGCTTCGGACAGGAAGAGGCAGGCCGCTCCTGGGTCTCCCTTGCCGAGTTGAACGAGCCCCACGAGGATGAGGCTCGCGCACAACTGCTCCTGGTGGTTGCTCTCACGACCGTTCGCCAGGGCGGTCCACGCCAGCCGCTCCGCCTCGTCGAGATCGTTGTCGAGCAGGGCGAGGTGGCACCGAATGATCGCCTCGTAGTCGGCCTCCATCGGGAACTCCAAGGCACAGAGGTGCCTGCGGGCAGCCACGGCGTCGCAGCGACAGGTGGCGAGATAGGCGAGATGGAGCCGGGCGAGGCGTTCGCTTGGTGGAGAACCGAACATCTTCGCAGCCGCGACCATTCGATGGGAGACCCGCTCGGCATCGTCGAAGCGGCCGACCGTCGCCAGCATGTCCGCGTAGTTGTTGAGCGCGACGCAGACACCCGGATTGTCGAGACGATCGAGGCGGGCGATGGCTTCGTCGTAGAGCCGCGCCGCCGTTTCCGAGTCAGCCGCGAAGTGCGCGAGGTCGGCGCGGCGCACGATGGCGGCGGCTCGCCACCGCTCGTCGTCGAGCGCTTCCGCGGTCCCGGCGAGTTCGTCGACCAGCCTCGCCGCTTCGGGCATTCCGTCGACGTGGAGGGCGTTGAGGCAGGCCTGGGCGAGGGCCCGCGCTCGGGCAGGGGTCGGTTTCGAGCTCGCCGCCAGGGCGCGCATCAACCATCGCTGCCCCTCTCGCATCGGTCGCCGCGCTTGCAGCAGCAACCCCGCCACGGAGCTGAGCTCGACGGCGGCATCGACCTGCCCCGACGAGAACGCCCAAGAGAGGGCTGCGGAGACGTTGTCGATCTCGGGCTCGAACCGCTCCAGGATGCCAGGGACGGAGTTCGATGGATGGAACAGCACGGATTCGGGAACGCGGAACATCTCGACGAACACCGTGGCGTGAGCACGCCGTGCGGCGACCTCCTCGCCGCACGACGCGAGGAGCCACGATCCGTACCGGCGGACTGGCTCGAGCAACGTGTACCGGTCGCCGGAGGCCAGGGTGATCATGGAGGCGTCCACCAGATCGGCGACGAGGTGGACCGGATCGCCCTCGTTCTCCGGGAGCCGGGCGTGGAACTCCCGCGCTGCGTCCAGGGTGAAGCCTCCACGGAACACTGCGAGCCGCCGGAACAGCGCCTGCTCGGCCGGTTCGAGCAGCTGGTAGCTCCAGTCCAGGGTGGCCCGCATCGCGCGGTGGTGGGCGACGGGCCGGGTGGGCCCGCCGTTGAGCAAGGTGATGTCCTCCGCGCAGCGGCGAGCGAGCTCCTCGAGAGACATGACGCGGAGGCGGGCGGCGGCCAGCTCGATCGCCAGCGGGAGGCCAGCCAGCCGCAGGCACACCTCGATGGCGAGCGGTGTGGCATCCGGCCCTGCGGCGATGGTAGGTCGGACGAGGTCGGCGCGGTCGAGGAAGAGGCGCACCGCATCGGGTGGTTCGCCATCCGGCCCCGCGTCGACGTCCATCGGCCCGATCGGGACGACGACCTCGCCCTCGACCCCGAGGGGGCGGCGGCTCGTGGCCAGCACTCGCAAGCGTGGGCAGCAGGTCAGCATCGTGTGGACGAGCTCGGTGAGCGCCTCGGTCAGGTGCTCGCAGTTGTCCAGGAGCAGGAGCAGGTTGCGGTTCGCGATGTACTCCACCAGGCCGTCGACGATGTCGGTGTGCCCGGCGCCTCCCGGAACGCCGAGCACCCGGCTCACGTTGGGTGCAACCTCATCGCCGCTGCTGACACCGGCGAGCTCGGCGAGCCAGACGCCGTGCCGGAACTCGGCGCCGAGTCCCCTTGCCGCCTCGATGGCGAGCCGGCTCTTGCCCACGCCCCCAGGCCCCGACAGCGTCACCAGCCGGTGGGCGCCCACCCATTGGCGAACTCGGGTGGTGTCGGCCGACCGGCCGACAAAGCTCGACAACGGTGCGGGGAGGTTGCCGTCGACTGCAGTTGCGTGGTTCGTTTGATCGAGGTCTGGATCTCTGAGCAGGATCTGGGTCTCCAGGCGATCGAGGTCGGCCGAGGGCGCAGTGCCGACCTCGGTGCAGGCATCCCGCGCCCGGCGGTAGGCGCGAAGCGCATCCGGCTGCCGGCCGGAGCGGTAGAGCGCGAGCATGAGCTGCGCCCAGAACGGCTCATGCTGCGGATGTTCCTCGACCAGGGCTTCGAGACTCCCCACGAGTGCGCCGTGGCGGCCGAGCCGGAGCTCGGCGTCGTTCGCCAGCTCCTGGCCGCGCAGCCGGAGTTCCTCCAGACGCCGGATCTCTCCCTGGGCGAATGCCTCGTATGCGACGTCCTCATAGGGGCGGCCGCGCCACAGGGCGAGAGCCGCCCGCAGCTCCTCGGCGGCCTGCCCCGAATCGGACGCCACCCGACTCTCGGCGTCTGAGACTCTTTCTTCGAAGTCGGCTGCATCGAGCTCCGAAGCGGCTGCGCGGAGCACGTAGCCCGGTGGCCTCGTCAGCAGCGTCTGTGGAGGGGAGCCGGCCCGGCGGCCCGGTTCGAGGACCTTGCGGAGGCCTGCGACGTAGACGTGGAGCGTCTTCCGGGTCCCCGGCCGTGCTTCCTCGCCCCACAGCGCATCGACGATGCGCTCGGCCGCGAGCACCTCGTTGCGGTGGATCAGGAGCAGGGCCAGCAAGGCGCGCTGCTTGGGCGAGCCGAGGGCGAGCGTGCAGCCCTGGTCGATCGCCTGAATCGGACCCAGCACGCGAAATTCCACAGCGATCTCCGGCGCCTTTTCCTCACCGTACGCCGCAGGACGGGCTTCGGCGGAGGGCCGTGGGGCCCTATTCGCGGCCCTTCGGCCATCTTNNGGCGTTGCGAAGACCCACCTGCCCTTGGTGGCACTCAAGGACAACGGAACGTCCGTCGTCGGCGGCGACGTCTTGGTGCCCGCCGGCACGCCTGCCCAGACGCTCTCTTGCACCTGCCACCAGCTTCGGTACCAGAACCCGACAGCGGAGACCCGTCGCCACGTGCCGCAGTGATTGTCGGTCCAGCAGGTGGCCCCGGCGGATACGGGCCCGCCGGGGCCACTGTCGCGCAGCGTGCGGTCCGTTGGCGATCCTGCAACCCGCGACCCGGGAGCCGACCGGAGGACATGACGTAGGGCGCGCACGATCGGCGGAGATGCTTCCACTGACCTCGCGAGACCGATACCCTGCGCGGCGATGCAGAAGGTCATCGAGCGGATCCTCAACCTGCTCGCGTTCTTGCTCACCGCCGAGCGACCCGTCACCGCAGACGAGATCAGGACCACCGTCGCCGGTTACCAGCAGGCGGGCGACGATGCGTGGCGGCGCATGTTCGAGCGCGACAAGGACCTGCTGCGCCGCCTCGGTATCCCGCTGGAGCTCCGGCCCACAGATGCCTGGGAGGTCGAGCACGGGTACGTGGTGCCCGCCGACGACTACGCCCTGCCCGACCCGGGCCTCACCGACGAGGAGCGTGCGGCGCTGTGGCTCGCCGCCCAGGTGGTTCGGATCGGGGGACAGCCCCCGGGGCCCGATGCCCTCTTCAAGCTCGGCGGCGCCCCGCTGACCGCATCGGGGGAGCCGCTCGCCGCCGATCTCGGCACCCAGGCCGACGACCTCGCCGAGGCGTTCGCCGCCGTCTCGGAGCGGCGCACTCTGCGCTTCGGCTACCGGGGCACGCCGCGCACCCTCTTGCCCTACGGTCTCGTCCACCGCCGGGGGCATTGGTACGTCGTCGGCCCGGAGAAGCGGGCGCAGGACACGATCAAGGCGTTCCGGCTCGACAGGACCGAAGGTCTCGCAGCGACCGGAACCTCTGAGTCGTTCACCCGGCCGGAGGGCTTCCGCGCCGCGGACGCCATTCCGGAGGCGCCGTGGCAGGCAGGTGAGGAGGACGTCGTCGCCACCGTGCACTTCGACGCCGCCATGGCGTGGTGGGCCCGTCGCCAGCTCACGGCAGGGGCGACGGTGACCGAGAACGACGACGGGTCGCTGGAGGCGACCATCACCGTCGCCAACCCGGAGGCGTTCATCGGCTGGATCCTCGCCTTCGACGACCACGCCGTGATCCTGTCGCCTCCCGAGCTACGAGAACGACTGCTGGCCAGGGTCGGTGCGGCGTGACCAGTCCGAAGACCGCACGCCGGTTGAACCGGATCCTCGGCATGCTGCCGTGGGTGATCGCCAACCCGGGCGCCACAGTCGACGAGGTGTGCGAGCGCTTCGGCTACTCGCGCGGCCAGCTCTTGGCCGATCTCGACCTCGTGTTCGTGTGCGGGCTCCCCGGGTACGGGCCGGGCGACCTCATGGTCGCCTACGTCGACGAGGACGAGGTCGTCGTCGAGATGGCCGACTACTTCGCCGCCCCGCTGCGCCTCACGCCGCCCGAGGCACTCAGCCTGCTCGCCTCCGGCATGGCGCTGGTGTCGAGCGGCCAGGCGCCGCCGGCGTTGGAACGGGCCGTCGACAAGCTCACCGCCATCGTGCTCCCCGACGGCGGTGACGCCCTCTCGGTCGATCTCAGCGAGCCGGCGTTCGTCGGGGAGCTGCGGAGAGCGGCGGCGGACGGCACCGTGGTGCGCATCGTCTACACGGCACTCGCCGGGGCACAGACCACGACCCGTGACATCGAGCCGTGGGCCGTCTTCTCCACCATGGGCAACTGGTACGTCTCGGCCCATTGCCGCCTGGCCGCGGCCGAGCGCCTGTTCCGCATCGACCGGATCCGATCGGTGACCCCCACCGAGGAGCGGTTCACCCCTCCGGCCAACCCGCCGCCGCCGATCGTCGCCTACACGCCGAGCGACTCGGATGTCCAGGCCGTCATCGCGCTCGGGCCGCGAGCACGGTGGGTCGTCGACTACTACCCGGTCGAGATCCTCTCCGAGGATCCGGTGCGCGACGAGGTGACCGTGCGGTTCTCGACCAGCGACGCATCGGTTGCCGCCCGGCTGCTGCTGCGGTTGGGGGACAACGCCCGCCTCGTCGCCGGCGAGGAAGTCGGGGAGAAGCTGTCCGAGCTACGGCGCCGCATCCGGGCCCGCTACGCTCGCTGACGCCCTCGGGCCCCCCGATCCTCTCCTCATGCTCCTACCATCGCAGGCATGAACTCCAATCTGACGCTCTCGGAGATCGTCACGATCGCGGTCGTGATCCTGATCATCTTCGGTCCCGAGCGTCTGCCGGAGATGGCGAGGCGCGCCGGCCAGCTGGCGGCGAGGATCCGCGACGCCGCCGCATCCTTGCGCCAGGAGCTGACCTCCGAGTACCAGGACCTGGCGAAACCACTCCAGGACATCGAACGCGACCTGCGGGCCGCCAAGGACGACATCAAGGCGTCGCTGCCGCAGGTCGAGGATGTGCAGCTCACACCCCGGAAGACGCCCGCGAGCGACCCGGCCGCCGCCGAGGCGCGCTCGGCGGCCGACGAGCCTGGTGACTCGCCTGCGGATCGCACCGCACGAGACGACGACGAGGGAACGGCGGAGACGGCCGCGTCGTGACCGAGAAAGCCATGACCTTCATGGAGCACCTCGCCGAGCTCCGCAACCGGCTCGTCAAGGCGCTCCTCGCCGTCGGGCTGATGACGGTCGTCTCGTTCTTCTTCTACCAGCAGATCCTCGACGTGCTCGCCGAGCCCTACATCCAGGCCGTCGAGGGTGAGCGGCTGGCGTTCTTCCAGCCCACCGAGGCGTTCAGCTTGGCCCTGCGGGTGTCGCTGTGGAGCGGTCTCGTCCTGGCCAGCCCCGTTGTGATCTACCAGATCTGGCGCTTCGTCGGCCCGGCGCTCACCGCGCGCGAGCGACGGTACGTGATTCCCCTCTCCGGGATCCTCGCCGTCCTGTTCGNNCGGCGGCATCGTCGCCGGCTACCTCGCGCTCCCGCTCACCCTGAACCTGCTCGTGGGCTTCGGCGGCGATCTGCTCGAGCCCACCATCGGCGCCGACTTCTATCTCCGTTTCGCCATGCGCTTCCTGCTCGCCTTCGGCATCGCCTTCGAGTTCCCGGTGTTCCTCTTCACCGCGGCGCTGCTCGGCATCACGACGAGCGCCAGGCTGCGGAGCTGGCGCCAGTACGCCGCCACGATCATCGTGATCGGGGCTGCGCTGCTCACGCCCGGTGGCGACCCGCTCACGCTCCTGCTTCTGTCGGCCCCGCTGTACATCCTCTACGAGCTGACCATCCTCGCCGTCCGGTTCGGGCTGAAGCGATGAGAGGTTCGCTGCCTGGGGTGCTCGACGAGTTCGTGGCGGACCTGCCGTTCGTTCCGGACCCGTTCCAGCGCGAGGCGATCGCCCACCTGGAAGAGGGCGCCTCCGTGGTGGTGACGGCACCGACCGGGGCAGGCAAGACGCTGGTTGCGGAGGCGGCGATCGCCCTCGCCCGCCGCCGGGGCGAGCGAGCCTTCTACACGACGCCGATCAAGGCGCTGTCCAACCAGAAGTTCGGCGACCTGCGGGCGGTGTATGGCGAAGATGCCGTCGGGCTCCTCACCGGCGACAACGTGGTCAACGGCGATGCGGGAATCGTCGTGATGACGACGGAGGTGCTCCGCAACATGATCTACACCGACCCGCACCGGCTCGGGTCGCTCGGCATCGTCATCCTCGACGAGGTGCACTACCTCCAGGACCGGTATCGCGGCCCGGTGTGGGAGGAGGTGATCATCCACCTCCCCGCCCACGTTCAGCTCGTGAACCTGTCGGCGACGATCGCCAACCCGGAGGAGTTCGCCGCTTGGGTGCGGGCGCGGCGCGGGCCCACCGAACTGGTCGTGGAGACCCACCGCCCGGTACCGCTCGACAGCGTCTACATGCTGAAGGACCGGCACCGCGAAGACCGGGTCGAGATGTTCCCGGTCTTCGACCGGAGCAGGAAACACCCGAACCCGGTGGTGGAGAAGCTGCTCCGGAAGGGCCGGGGACGGTTCCGGCGTTTCCTCGCCCCGCGCCGGCTGGAGGTGGTGGAGCATCTCGCCGGGCTGGGAATGCTGCCGGCGATCTACTTCGTGTTCTCTCGTGCCGGGTGCGATCAAGCGGCGCAGCAGGTGGCGAGCGCCGGTCTGGCGCTCACCAGTGCGGAGGAGAGGNNGCGCTGGGGATCAACATGCCGGCCAAGACCGTCGTGCTCGAGCGGCTCTCGAAGTTCACGGGGGAGACCCACGAGCTGCTCCAGCCCGGCGACTACACCCAGCTCACCGGACGGGCGGGCCGGCGGGGCATCGACACGTCGGGAACGGCCGTCGTGCTCCACCAGCGCGACGTGCCATTCGACAAGGTGGCGGCGATCGCCGCACAGGGCAGCCATCCGCTCGTCTCGAGCTTTGCGCCCACCTACAACATGGCCGTGAACCTCGTTGCCAACTACCCCCAGCACCGCGCCGAGGAGCTGCTGATGGCCTCGTTCGCCCAGCATCGCCTCGACTCGCGTCGAGCTCAGCTCGCCGACCGGCTCGCCGAGCGGATGCGTGACGCCGCAGAGTTCAGGGCCAAGGCGGCATGTGACCGGGGCGACGTCGCGGCGTACGCCGCCTCCGGCGCCATCACCGACGTGCGGCAGCGCATGCGTGATCTCGCCCAGGCTTCGCTGCCGGGTGACGTGTTCGAGATGCCCGGGCCCGGCGGGCCGCAACGATGGGCGCTGGTGGCGCGCGGCTACGGCCCCAACCCCCGTCTCATGCTCGTCGGCGAGTCGGGAGACCTGTGGCGACTGCCTGCCGAGGACCTGTCGCCCGCCTCCGCAGTGGTCGGGACCGTCGAGCTCCCCGACCCGTTCCGTCCTCGCGACCGCAGCTACCGGCGTGCCGTCGCCAAGGCCATCGGCGCCGCGCCCAGGGAGGTCCGCCGCCCCGAGGCGCAGACGGCGCGCGGCCTCGACCCGGTGGCGACGTGCCCCGATCTGGCCGAGCATCTCGGCTGGCTCGACCGGGCCGCCAAGGCGGAGCGGGACGCCGCCCGCCTCGAGCGGCGCCTCGACGAGGGTACCGGCGACCTGGTGGCGAGGTTCCGATCCATCCTCGGCCTCCTCGAGGCGTGGGGCTACACGGACGGGTGGTCGCTCACGGCGAAGGGCCGCAGGCTGCGCTTCATCTACAACGAGCTCGATCTCCTCGTCGCCGAGACCGCCGAGCGGGGCATGCTCGCCGCTCTCGACGCCGCCGAGCTCGCCGGGATCATGACACTGTTCGTCTATGAGCCACGCCGCGACGACGTGGCAGGCGAGCTCCCCGGTGAGCAGATCCCCGATGCGGTGGAACGTATCCTCACCCTCGGAGACGAGCTCGCCATGGCAGAGGACTCCCGGCGCCTGGATCCGACCCGACCGCCCAACGACGGTTATGTCTGGCGCATCCACGACTGGGCAGCGGGCGCCAGTCTCGACGATCTGTTCGACGACGAGGCGGCAGCGGGCGACTTCGTGCGCATCGCCCGCCAGACGCTCGACCTGCTCCGGCAGGTGCGGGATGCCTACCCGGATCTCCGGGAGGTCGCCACAGACGCCCTCGATCGCGTCGACCGGGGGGTCGTTGCGGCGGAGGGTCGCTGGTGAGCTGGCTCGTCGTGCGCAATCCCGCCGCAGGCAAGGGTGCCGACCTCGCCGAGCGGCTGGACACGGCGCTGGCGCGGGTCGGCGTGGACCACCACGTCGCCGTCTCCACCCATGCGGGGCACGTGCGGGAGCTNNCGGTGGGCGGAACCGCCGACGCTCGCCATCCTGCCGGCGGGCTCCGGCTCCGATTTCATCCGCACGTTTGCGCTTCCTCGCACCCTGGAGGGCGGCGTCGGGCTGCTGGCGACCGATGACGTGTACCGCTGCGACGTCGGCCTCGCCGTCGGCGGCTTCGGGGCGCGCTACTTCCTCAACGCCATCAACTTCGGCGTGGTGGCCGCATCGGCGGCGCGGGCAGAGCGGCTGCCCCGCATCCTCGGCGGGCTGCGGTACACGACGGGGTTCTGGCTGGCGCTGGGTGCGTTCACGCCGGGACCCGTCGAGGTGCGCACGGAACGGAGGACCCTCGTGGCCGACGGGCTCAACGTGGTGGTGGCCAACGGGCAGTTCTTCGGTGGTGGGCTGAACATCGCCCCGCAGGCGGCCGTGATGGACGGACTGCTCGACGTCGAGGTGTTCGCCGGCCCTCGTCGTAATGCCTTCGGAGTGATGCCGCGGGTCATCCGCGGGCTCCATCTGCGCCATGCCGCGGTGTCGACCACACGCGGCGCGGAGATCACCGTCCGTGTTCCGGACCAGTGGCCGGTCGAGGCGGACGGCGAGATGATCGGTTCCGGCTCGGCCCAGGTCTCCGTCGTGCCCGGGGCCATCGACTTCAAGATCTGACGGCTCGAATCACGCCTCGGGGAATATGCGGCAGAGCCCGATCGTTTGCGGCGCGGAACGCTCCGATATACTCCCGCCGCGTCAAAGGATTGGAAGCATGACTGATCACGATCTCGACGACGTCGAACAAGATGAAGACTTCGAACCCGATGAGCTCGAAGAGGGAGACGTCGAGGACGAATGGGACGAGGATTTCGACGCCGACGAGGACCTGGAAGANNGACGAGGACCGCGAGGAGGCCCTCGACGAGCTCGAGGCCGAGGAGCTCGACATGCTCACCGACGACGAGGAGTCGGAGACGCTGATCGTCGACGAGGCCACCGAGCTGAGGGCGATCCGGCGCGCCGAGCTCGCCATGGAGGGCGAGGTCGCCGGCGGTCGTGGCGAGGACGAGTTCGTGTGCCAGAGCTGCTTCCTGGTGCTGAAGACGAGCCAGCTGGCCAACCGGCGCAAGATGCTGTGCCGCGACTGTGCCGCCTGACGTCCTCGTCGTAATCCCCACGTATGACGAAGCCGGCAACATCGAGCGTGTGACCCGCGAGGTCAGGGACCGGGGAATCGCGGTCCTCATCGTCGACGACGCCTCCCCGGACGGGACGGGCGCGATCGCCGACACCCTCGCATCGTCCGATCCTCTGGTGACGGTGCTGCACCGTTCGTCGCGGCAGGGCCTGGGCAGGGCGTACGGCGACGGCTTCACCGCGGCGCTCACCACCGAGACGCCCATCATCTGCCAGATGGATGCCGACCTGTCGCACGATCCGCGAGACCTGGATCGCCTGGTCGCGGCGATTCGTGACGGCGCCGAGGTCGCCGTCGGCAGCCGTTACGTCCCGGGAGGCGGCGTAGGGGGCTGGTCGCTGCTGCGCCGGCTGGTGTCCCGGCTGGGGAACCTCTACGCACGCTTCGCCCTCGCCGTCCCGGTGCACGACGCCACGAGTGGGTTCCGCGCCCACCGGGCCGAGGCGCTCGCCATGCTCGACCCGGCGAGCTGCGAGGCGGCCGGATATGCGTTCCAAGTGGAGATGACGTATCGCGCCGTCCAGCGCGGGCTGCGGGTCGTCGAGGTGCCGATCCACTTCGTCGAACGTCGCGCCGGTGCCTCGAAGATGACATTTGCGATCGCTCTCGAGGCGGCACGTCTCGTCACGCGTTGGGGTCTGGCTCGGGTCTGGAGGAGGCTACGCTCCGGCTCCTGATGACGATCTCCGCCCGCCGTGCCACCACCGACGATCTCGCCGACCTCCTCGTGCTCTACCGGGAGCTCGAGACGGAGCAAACCGCCATCAAGCCCATGTGGCGCCTCGCCGACGGTCTTGCGGAACCCGTCGAGGAGGCGCTGGCGGAGACCCTCGAGGACCCTGACTCGCTCATCGTCATCGGCGAGATCGACGGCGTGCCGCTCGGGTTCGCCTGGGCCCGCAGCGAGCCGTTGCTGCCGCAGGCCGATGACGTGCGGGTCGCGGTGGTGCGGCTCATCCACACGACGCTCGACGCCCGTGGGGTCGGGGTCGGCGATGCGATGATCACGGACGTGCTGGCGGAGTTCCGCAGCCGCGGGCACCGCCTCTTCGACGCACGGGTGAGCCCCGGTCACCGGCTCGCCAAGAACTTCTTCGAGTCGAACGGGTTCTCGGCCCGTCTCATCGTGATGCATCACGAGGACGGCGAAGATGGGTGACACGCTCGCACCCCACGAGCGGCCCTTCGTCGAGGATCGGCTCCACACCGCCGACCTTCCCGACACTCCCCAGCGGGACTACCGCATCCCGGCTCGCGCCTGGGTCGAGGCGCCCGAGGCGCTCCTGCGGCTCGGCGACGACATCGCCGCACCCGTCGAGTACAAACGGCGCATCGGGGAGTGGCTGTTGTGGCGAGCCGGCCCTCCCGTCGGCGAGGCGCGCTACATGGCTGTCGCTCCCGACCTCTCGGCGCTCCACCGCTTCGATCTCCACGGGAAGCGAGGCGAGGGTGAGGGGCCCGACGGCAGACGGCACGAGCGCTTCCGCACCTGGAAGGAAGCCCTGCGGGACACGCCCCCGGGTGCGACGACGTGATCAGGGTCGAGGAAGTCGTCGAGCTGCTGCAGACCCTCATTCGCAACAGGTGCGTCAACGACGGCACGCCCGACTCCGGCCACGAGGAGCGGTCGGTTGCGTCCCTCGCCGGCTACCTCGGTGAGGCGGGTGAGGTCGTAGAGCCCCACCCGGGACGCCAGAGCGTCGTCTACCGGGTGCCCGGCCGGGTGGTGGGCGCACCCGCCCTCGTGCTGCTTCCCCACCTCGACGTCGTTCCCGTGAGCGAAGACGGCTGGACGCGGGATCCGTTCGGCGGCGTGGTCGCCGACGGGTTCGTCTGGGGGCGGGGCGCCATCGACATGCTCAACGTGACCGCAGCGATGGCGGCGGTCTTCAAGCGCTATCTCACCGGGGAGCTCGCGCCCCTCCCCGGCGACCTCGTGTACGCGGCCGTCGCCGACGAGGAGGCGGGCGGCCGGCTCGGCGCCGAGTGGCTGGTCGCCAACCGCCCTGAGCTCGTCAGCGGGGAGTACCTGCTGACGGAGATCGCCACGCCGCACGTGTCCGCAGCCGGCGGTGTGCCGGTGACGGTTGCGGAGAAGGGGCCGTGGTGGCGGATCTTGCGCACCTCGGGCACCCCGGGTCACGGCAGCCAACCGTACGCCACAGACAACGCGCTCGTGCCGCTCGCCGAAGCCATCACCCGTCTGGCCGCCACGCCGACACCGGTGGCGATCTCGCCGGAGTGGGCTGCCTTCGTCGCCGGGACGGGTCTCGACGACGAGTTGACGGCGCGGCTGCTCGATCCCGACCAGGTGGATGCGGCGATCGACGAGCTGCGCACGGTCGATGCCGGCATGGCCCGATGGGCGCATGCGTGCACCCATCTCACCATCGCCCCGACCGTGCTGCGGGCCGGCACCAAGCACAACGTGATCCCCGATGCGGGGGAAGGTCACCTCGACGTGCGTCTCGTTCCCGGCCAGGACGGGACGACGGTTGCCGACCACCTGCGCAAGGTGCTCGGACCCGATCTGCTCGACCGCATCGAGGTCGACGTTGGTATCGAGGCGCTGCCCAACGCATCGCCGACGGAGGGCCCGCTGTGGGAGGCGATCGGCGATGCCGCCGGCGAGCTCACCGGCTCCCGCCGCAGGCTCCCGATGCTGATCCCGGTGACGACGGACGCCCGGTTCTTCCGCGTGCGCGGCGTGACGGCCTACGGGGTCGGTCTCTTCGACGACCGCATGAGCTTCGGCGAGATGCTGGCGCTGTTCCATGGCCACGACGAGCGAGTGAGCATCGGCAGCCTGGAACGCACGACCCACTTCCTCGAGACGACCCTCGCCCGGTTCGGGGAGCGGACCGGCGAGTCCTAGGTTCCGCAGGACCGCCCCGGTATCGGTGCGCCGAGAGGTCGCCGGGCGTGCCCGCTCACGATCCGGTGCTCTCCCGGTCGGCGGCCTCGATGTCCTCGCGCCGGATGCCGAGCAGGAACAAGATGGCGTCGAGGTAGGGCACCTTGAGGGTGGTGTCGGCTGCGGCATCGACGACGGGTTTGGCGTTGAAGGCGATCCCGAGCCCTGCCCGTGACAGCATGGCGAGGTCGTTGCTCCCGTCGCCGACCGCAACGGTCTGCTCGATGGGGATGCCCTCCTGGGCGGCGACCTCGGCGAGGAGACGGGCTTTCGCAGGTCCGTCGATGATCTCGCCGTCCAGCTCGCCCGTCACCCGCCCGTCGCGGACGACGAGCCGGTTGGCGAACGCGGCGTCGAGGCCGAGCTCGGCCCGCACCCGCTCGGCGAAGATGTCGAAGCCGCCGCTCACGATGGCCGTCTTGTAGCCGAGGCGTCGCAGCGTGCGGGCGAACGTGCGGGCGCCCGGGGTGAGCGTGATGCGCTCGGCGACGGCGGCGAGCCTCGCCTCGTCGAGCCCGGCGAGGAGGGCGACCCGACGGCGCAGCGCCTCCGTGAAGTCGGCGGCGCCGGCCATGGCGGCATCGGTGATGCGCCGCACCTCGTCGCCGACACCCGCTTCCTCGGCGAGCAGGTCGATCACCTCGTCGCGGATCAGCGTCGAGTCCATGTCGATCACGACGAGGCGCTTGGCCCGCCTGGCGAGGCCCTCGGGCTGCACGGCGACGTCGACGTTGTGGGCGCTCGAGGCGAGTAGGAGCTTCGAGCGCAGCTCGCGCATCTCGCCGCCCTCGACGAGCAACTCGTAGCTGAGCACGGGGTACCGCGACAGCCGTGTGATACGTTCGATGTTCCCTCCGCCGGCGACGATGGCGTCGGCGACCCCGGCGAGCGACGCAGGCGTGAGCTCCTGACCGATCACCGTGACGGCGAACCGGGTCGGCGTCGGGCCGTCATCGGCGCCGGCGACGACCTCGAAGTCGATGTGGAGCCCTCGTTCCCACCCGAAGTAGAGGAGGTCCTTGAGTGGGGCATTCCCCGCAGCGAATCCGACGAGCAGGCCGAGATTGAGCCGGTCGCGCACGACGACCTGCTCCATGTCGAGCACCGTGGCGTTCGCCTCGGCCAGGATGTGGAGGATGCCGGCGGTGATGCCCGGCTTGTCGAGACCCGTGACGGTCACCAACACCGTCTCGTGCACTGGAGTCTCCCTTGGGTGGTACGTTGCCCCCCGGTTTGTAGCGGCCGGGAGGATCATTGGGCAATTTCACGACCGTGGTGTGCGACCTGGACGGCGTGCTCTACCGCGGCCCGGAACCGGTCGCCGGGGCGGGAGCGGCGCTCGATGAGATCGCCTCGGCCGGGATCCGACTGCTCTTTGCGACGAACAACTCCACCCGCACCGCCGCCGAGGTCGCCGCCGTCATCGAGTCGCGGACCCGATACCCGGCGAGCCCGGCGGACGTGGTGACGTCGGCGATGGCCACCGCCCATCACCTCGCTGGCGCCACCAAGGGCGTGTATGTGATCGGGGGGCGCGGCCTGCCGCCGACGCTCGCCTCCGCCGGCATCCCGATCGTCGAGTCGTGGAGGGACGCAGACTGCGTCGTGGTGGGACTCGACCCCAACCTCACCTATGAGAAGCTGGCCGACGCCACTCTGGCCGTCCGGGCCGGGGCACGCCTCGTGGCGACCAACGACGACGCCACCTTTCCGACGCCACAGGGCCTCGTGCCCGGGGCAGGAGCGCTCGTCGCCGCGCTGGAGCGGGCGACCAACCGGCGTGCGGAGGTGTGCGGGAAGCCGCACGAGCCGATGCGCCGCCTGCTGCGCGAGCTCGCCGGGCAGGGCTCGGTCTTGGTCGTCGGGGACCGAGTGGAGACCGACATCGCCCTCGGACTCGCCGAAGGCTGGGCGACCGTGGTCACCCTCACCGGCGTGTCGACGCCGGAGGAGGCGGAGCGTGTCGGCGCCGACCACGTGGTGGCATCGATTGCAGACCTGCCGCTCATCCTGGGGATCAGCGGCTGAGGAAGCTCGTCCTCGGCTCGTGGAGGCGGGCGACTCGTCCCAGCAACATGGGTCGCAGCGGGAGCGTGAGCGCCATCCCGGCGGCGAAGCCCCCGACGTGGGCTTGCCAGGCCACGCCGTCGCCTTGGACCCCGAACTGGCTCAAGAACCAGACGCCGAGGAACACGATGGCGGGGACCGGCACGAAGAAGAAGAGGAACCACGTGAGTACCCGGTGGGTGGGGAAGAGCACCAGATAGGCGCCGAGCACGCCGGCGATGGCGCCAGAGGCCCCGACCAGCGGGATCGTCTCGTTCGGGTTCAGCGCAACGAAGGCGGCAGTCGCCGCCAGGCCGGTCACGAGGTAGAAGGCGAGGAACCCCAGCGTCCCGAACGCCTCCTCGACGTTGTTCCCGAAGATCCACATGAACCACATGTTGCCCAAGAGGTGAAAGAGGCCCCCGTGGAGGAACATGCTGACGAGCGCCGCCAGCCAGATGTTCTTGTCGGGGAACACCGGTGTGGCGCCATCGGCGAGGCAGTCCCCGGTGTTGATCTCGGTCGCGGTGAGCGGGTGTCCCGTGGTCAGCTCGCATGCGATGGCCGCGTTCTCGTAGGCGAACACCTGGGAGTCGCTCGTGTCGCCTTGGGGCTGCCACAGGAAGAAGACCGCGACGTTCACCGCGATGATCGCGATCGTCGCGATCGGACTGATGCGGGTGGGGTTGAGATCCCGGATCGGGAACAAAGGCGCGATCCTGTCGGTGCGGGCGGGGATAATGCGTCGCATGGATGATACGCAGCACCCCGATCGTGGACCGCGAGACGCTGCATCGACGGAGGCCCCGGCGCCCCGCACGGGTGGGCCACCGGACGAGATCGAGTCGGCGCTCGCCGCTCTCGCCGCCGCCGATGCCGCTGAGGCGCCGCAGCTCGCCGAACGTCTCGCTGCCGAGCTGTCCGACGAGCTGGAAACCGGGCAGGAGCCCGTGGCGAGGCACGACCCGGAGGCGCGCTCCTGACCTCGCAACGCCTCGACCTCGAGCTGGTGCGACGTCGCCTCGTGCCCAGCCGCGCCGCCGCACGGCGGGCGATCATCGAAGGCCGGGTCCAGGTGGCCGGCATTCCGGTCACGCGCCCGGCGGCGCCGGTGGCGGAGGATGCTTCCGTCGCAGTGGACCCGGAGGCCACTCGGTACGTGGGCAGGGGCGGGCACAAGCTCGCCGCCGCCCTCGATGCCTTCGGCATCGGCGTCGCAGGGAGGCGTGCCGTCGACATCGGGGCGTCAACGGGTGGGTTCACCGACTGCCTCCTGCAGCGAGGGGCGATCGAGGTCGTCGCCCTCGATGTCGGCAGCGGGCAGCTCCACGCTTCGTTGCGCCGTGATCCCCGGGTGGTCGATCTCGAAGGCACCGACGTCCGGACGGCGGAGGCGAGGAGCATTGGCGCTCCGTTCGACGTCGTCGTCGCCGACGTGTCGTTCATCTCGCTGCGGCTGATCGCAGACGCCGTCGCCCGGCTGGCCGGCGACCCCAGCGACATCGTGCTCCTCGTCAAACCCCAATTCGAGGCCGGCCCGGGGCATCGATCCAAGCGGGGTGTCGTCGCCGACGAGGAGGTGCAGACCGAGGCGTGTCGCGAGGTGGCCCGGGCGTACGCGGTGGAGGGCTTCGCGGAGCGCGGGCTCATGGCGTCGCCCATTCCCGGCCGGGCAGGCAATCGTGAGTTCCTGCTGTGGCTCGACCGCGGCCGCAGCGGCGCCGGCTCGGCAGGAACCGCCGAGGATGATGCCCCATGACTGACGATCCCCGTTTGCGGCTCGGGCTCGTGCTCAACGCCACCCGCCCGGAGACGGCTGCAGTGGCAGAGCGTCTCGACGCCGCGGCGACGGCGCGGGGCTACTCCACCACCCGCACCGGTCTCGGCCTCGACGCCGCCGTCGACGTGGTCGTCGGCATCGGCGGCGACGGAACCCTGCTCGAGGCCGCCCAGGTCGCTCACGCCGCCGACATCCCGGTGGTCGGCGTCAATCTCGGCACCGTCGGCTATCTCACCGAGTTCGAGCCGGAGGAGCTCGACGCCCTGCTCGATGTGCTCGCTCGTCGACCCCGTCCCGTGCGCGAACGCATGACCGTGCGCGCCGAGACGCGTGACGGGCGGGTGTGGCACGGCATCAACGACGTCGTCGTGGAGAAGGTGCTCAGCCAGCGGGTGGTCCGTATCGCCGTGACGATCAACGAGGAGTACTTCACCACCTACCGCGCCGACGGGATCATCGTTGCGAGCCCGCTCGGCTCAACGGCCTACTCGCTGTCGGTCGGGGGCCCGGTGCTCGCCCCGGAGCTTGAGGCCCTCGTGATGAGTCCCGTCGCTCCGCACAGCCTGCTGAGCCGCTCCCTCGTCCTCGCCCCCGACACCGTCATCGAGTTCGCCAACGCCAGCGAACGGGCCGTCCGGGTCAACCTCGACGGACGCGAGGCCTGCGTGCTCGACGAGGGCGAGGTGCTGATCGTGCGCAAGGGCGACCGCCCCGTCCGGTTCGTGTCGCTCGGCACGCACCCGTTCCCGCAAGGGGTGCGAAAGCAGTTTGGACTCGACCATGCTTGACGAGCTGCTGGTCACCAACCTCGGGATCATCGAGCACGCCCGCCTCGAGCCGGGCGGAGGCTTGGTCGTCGTCACAGGGGAGACCGGCACCGGGAAGACGCTGCTGCTCGGTGCGCTCCGGCTCCTCCTCGGCGCCCAGGCGCGGCGCGACATGGTCGGCCCGTTCGGCGACGAGGCCACGGTGCAGGCACGTTTCACGCTCGGGGACGAGGAGGCGATGCTCGCCAGGCGGGTGAGCAAGCAGGGTCGCTCCAAGGCCTACCTCGACGGCCTGATGGCGCCTCTGCACCAGCTCGAGGAGCGGACGTCGGGGGTGGTGGAGCTCGTCGCCCAGCACGATCATCTCCGTCTCACCAAGCCGAGCGAGATCCGAGCCCTGCTCGACGCCAACCTCGACGGCGATGGCCGCGAGGCACTGGCCGGCTACCGGAATGCATGGGGGCGACTCGCCGCGCTCCGCGAGCGGCAGGCGCTGCTCGGCGGGGACCGCCGGGCGCTCCAGCGTGAGCTCGATACTGCCCGCTACCAGGCCGACGAGATCGCCGCCGCGGGATTCGCCCCAGGCGACGACGAGGAGCTCGAGACCGCGGCGCGCCGTCTTCGCAATGCCCAGGCGATCATCGAGGCGCTCGACGTTGCCGCCTCTGCGCTCGGTGAGGAAGGGGTCGAGCCCGCGATCGACCGGGCGTTGCTCGCCCTGGGCAGAGCCGCCGGATACGACCCGGCGCTTCGGGGGCTGTCGGAGCAGGCGGTTGACGTCGGCTCGCTCGTCGCCGAGCTGCGCGGCGCCGTCGCATCCGCCGCCGAGGACGTCACGGCGGCGCCGGACGAGCTGGCCGAAGTCGAGGCGAGGCTGGCGCTCCTCGGGGAGTTGCGTCGCAAGTACGGTGCCTCGCTCCAGGACGTTCTCGAGTTCGGTGACATCGCTGCAGCGAAGGCTGCGGAGCTCGACCGCGCGCTCGAGGAGGCGGATGGGCTCGACGCAGCGATCACGGCCGCCGAGCGGGCGATCGCCGGGGCGGGTGCCGGGCTCACCGCAGCGCGCACCCGAGCGGGTGCTGCGATCGCTGCGGCGACCGCCGCCCATCTCACCGACCTGGGNNGCCGGGATCGGTGGGGCGGTGGCGCTGGAGCTCGGCCGCAAGCTCGCCGGGCTGGCGACGACGCGCCAGGTGCTGTGCGTCACTCACCTGCCCCAAGTGGCGGCGTTCGCCGACTCGCACTACGTCGTCGAGCGCAACGAGACTCGGGGGGTGGTGCGCCTCGTCGACGGCGAGGAGCGCGTTGCCGAGCTGTCGCGCATGCTCGCCGGCATGCCCGAGAGCGAGCGGGGCCGGGAGCATGCCGCCGAGCTGCTGGCCACGGCAGGGGCCGCCCGCCGTCCACGGCAATGATGGGGCGTCCGAGGGGCCGGTGTTATGCTGCCTACTTACCCAGGAGAGTGCGTTGACGAAGTATGTGTTCGTCACCGGTGGGGTGACGTCCAGCCTTGGTAAGGGAATCACCGCCGCATCACTTGCTCGACTCCTCAAGGCCCGGGGTCTCCGGGTCGTCGCCCAGAAGCTCGACCCCTACATCAACGT
>DKBA01000285.1 GCA_002450985.1 Acidimicrobiia bacterium UBA6912 | reverse complement strand
CCCACCGTCTCCTGCGCGACCTCGGGGCTCCACCCCTCGAGGTTCGACCGCAGGGCGGCGGTGATGTCCTCAGCGCTGATCGTCAACTCTGCCATTGTGCCTTGAGCCTCCTCGTGGCTAACCCGCCCGCAACGCGTGCCGCAACGAGTCCAGGCGGCGCCGCACCGAGCCGTCGATGACGGTGTCACCCACGCGGGCGACGATGCCGCCAACGACGCTGGGATCGACCACGACCTTCACTTCAACTTGTTTGCCCGTCGCCTTGCCGAGAGCGGCTGCCAGCCTGCGCACGGTGTCGTCGTCGAGCTCGACGGCCGAGCGGATCTCGGCGACCTCACGGGACCGAGTGGCTGCCGCGGCCTCCGTCAGCGCATCCGCGATCTCCGGCAGGTCCTTGGCGCGGCCGCTCGCAACGATGAAGTCGATTGCGGCGACGGTGAGCTCGGCGGCGCGACCGCCGAGCAGATCGGCGATGATGCCCTGCCTCCGTTCGATGGGGATGCGGGGATCGCTCAGGGTGCCGCGCAGCTCTTCGGAGCCCTCGACCGCACGGGCGACCCGGTACATCTCACGTTCGACGCGATCGAGCTGACCCTCCCCCCGCGCGATCTCGAGCAGACCGGCGGCGTACCCCTTGATGCGATCGTCTTCGCTCACTACTGCGACATCCTGTCGAGGTCGGCGAGGTAGGCGTCGACGAGGCCACGCTGGGCGTTGCGATCGAGGCTGGCGCCGACGACCTTCTCCGCCAGGTCGAGGGACAGCGTCGCCATGTCGGCGCGGGCCTCTTGGAGCGCCCTGGCCTTCTCGGTGTCGGCCTCGGCACGCGCCTTCGCCATGATCTCCTGGGCATCGGCATTCGCCTTGGCGATGAGCTCCGCCTTCATGGCATCGGCGGCCTGGCGAGCCTCCTCGATGATGCGATCGGCCTCGGTCCGGGCGCCCTTGAGCTGCGCCTTGTAGTCCTCGAGCAGGCTCGCTGCTTCGACCTTGGACTTCTCGGCCTCATCGAGCTCGGACTTGATGGCCTTCTGCCGGTTCTCGAGCGTCTGGTTGATCGCCGGCACGGCGAACTTCCACACCACGAAGAACACGATCGCGAAAGCGATGATGCCCGCGATGAGCTCCGAGGTCTCCGGGATCAGCAGATCCGTGCCGGAGGCCTCCTCCTCGGCGGCGAGGATGATGGCGGTTGCCAACAGGTTCATGGGTCGAAGCTCCCTTATCCGGCGAGGAAGAAGAGCACGAAGCCGATCAGCGCCAGTGCCTCGGTGAAGGCGATACCCAAGAACATGGTGGTGCGCACCATGCCGGCCGCCTCCGGCTGCCGCGCCATGGCTTGCACCGCGTTGCCGGCGACGATGCCGATGCCCACGCCGGGGCCGATGGCAGCGAGCCCGTAGCCGACGAGGGCGAGCGAGCCGGCGATATCACCGGTCAGGCCCGTGGCCGCCTCGGCGGCCGCCAGGATGACGTTGCTCATCCGTTTCTTCCTTTCCGTTGTGCTCGATTCCGAATCATGGTCGACGTTGCCTCAGTGCTCGGGGTGCACGGACGTCTGGATGTAGACGGCCGAGAGCAGGGTGAAGATGTAGGCCTGCAGGATGGCGACCACGATCTCGAAGACGAAGATCGCCAGACCGAGCGCAAACCAGCCGAGCCCGATCGCCGACCGCAGCCCGATGTCGTCGATACTGCTGATGAACACCCAGCCGCTGGCGAGGAGCAGCACCAGCATCACGTGGCCGGCGACGAGGTTGGCGAAGAGCCGGACCGCCAGGGAGAAGGGGCGGACGAGGAAGGTCGAGACGAACTCGATGATGCCGACGAGTGGCTTGAGCGCCGTAGGCACTCCGGGCGGCCACAGCAGGTGACCCACATAGCCGAGGCCCTGCTTGCGAAAACCGGCGACGACGAAGATCACCCACGTGACGAGGGCGAGGAACCCGGGAAGCGCGATGCGCGAGGTGATCGGGAAGTTCACGAACGGCGTGACCTCGAACAGGTTCCCGATGAGGATGAAGATGAACAGCGAGAGCAGGTACGGGAAGTACTTGAGGCCCTCGTGGGGACCGATGATGCCGACGGCGATCTCGTCCCGGACGAAGGTGACCAGGCTCTCGACGGCGGCGCCGAACTTNNTTGACGCCGCCGACGAAGGGGAGCTCGAAGAGCTCGTTGACGCTCTCCGGCACGCAGATGATGTCGTTCGCCGGGTCGCAACTCGCGGCAGCGAGGATCAGGTCCACTCCAACTCCTTTTCTGCACCCTTGGCGACAGACAGCGCTTCCCAGCTCAACAGCACCAGGTAGCTGACGACCACCGAGACTCCCAGGGCCAGCCTGTCGATGTCGAACACCCCCGCGACGATGAACATGGTGACCATGATGAGCCCGAGGCGGAGGATGAAACCGAACAGGGCGGCGGCATGATACAGACTCAGCGAGATCCGCGCAGATCGGGACATCACGATGCCCGACAGCACGAAGTTGCCGGCCACGATGGCGACGCCGACGAGCGAGGCGACTGCCCCACCGGGACCCCTGAACAGCAGGAAGATGAGGGCGAGGGCCGGCGCCACCCAGATCGCCCGCTTGGCCGTATGCCTGCCGAGCACCGCCTCGACGTCCTTTTGGTGCGGGCTCGGGGCGTACCGCGCCAGCTCTTCCGGCAGCTCAGACACGGCGCCGCTCCTTGGCCTGCTCCTCGAGCACGCTCGACGCCTGCCACAGCTTGAAGAAACCGGCGACGAACCCGAGCACGATGCCGATGATGGTGAACACCGGGCGGGTTCCCACCCACCAGTCGAGGCCGAGTCCGAGGAGCAGCCCGGCAACGACGGACGAGATGAAGTCCATCGCCTCGGAACCCTGAGCCACCTTCTGCGCCACGGCGGTCAGCTCGCTCGTCGGCTTGGGCTCGGTGTTGTCGTGCGCTCGCTCGGCCATCTCTCACCTTGTCGGATTACTTTGTGAATCTGTTCACAAGCGGCGGCCGTTACTGTACCGGTGGGTCCAGCCGCACCGCAAGCTTCGATGACGAGGCAGGCCATCGCCGCCCTCAGGCCTGCTGGTCGTCACCGTAGACTCCCCGATCCGGGTGTGCCAGCCGTGAGCCCGGGTGCCCCGGTCTCCTATATGCGCACTCGCCGTCACGCCGACGAGCCGGCCGCAGCCGAGCGTCGCAACGCCACCGCGACCACGATCGCCGCCGCGGCGTGCACCAACCACCCGGCCGGCCCCAGCGCCATCGTGAACAGCGTCGGGGTGAACTCTGCGTTCGCCGCGTAGTGGACCCAGTCGCCCAATCCGCCGGCGACCGAACGGGAGATCAACGGATTGGTGAACGTCGCCAATCCCATCGTGACCACGCCGGCGGCGACCGCCGCCAAACGCAGCAGCCGGAACCGATCCCAGACGGCGGCAACACCGACGACGACGAAGGGGATGGCGGGAACCATGTAGCGGGGACCCGGCGAGTTGCCGCCCCACGGCGTGTCCCACCACACCATCACACCGAGATAGACCAGGAACATCGCCACCCCTGCTCCGCCGATGACTCGGTGGTCGACCGAGCGTGACCTCGCCAGGACCACGCAACCGTAGAGGCCGAGGAGCACGATGGGGCTCGCCACCGCAAAGCCCCGGCCGGCGAAGAACACCTGCCAGAGTCGTTCGGGATGGAGCCCGCCGAACACGCCGGTGAGCGATCGCGCCTCATCCACGACGCCCTCGAAGGCCGAGTAACGGTAGGGATACGCAAGCGGAGAGCCGAACACGACGGCGTGGTACGCCCCGAGGAGAACACCGAAGGGCGCGCAACCGAGCAGGTACCAGCCAACCTCTCGGCGCCAACGCACCACGACCGCGACCGCAATGACTCCAAGTCCGAGCAACGCCGTGTACTCGACCGCCACGGCAGCTCCGGCAGCAGCGCCGGCGCTCACCAAGTGCCACCGCTCCGGCCGGTCGAGCATCACGAGGAAGAACGCCGCGAACAGCAGCAGCGCAGTCAGCACATGGCCGAAGAGCAGCGACCCGAATGGCAGCAACATCGTCCCACATGCCACGGACAAGCTCGCCGCCACCGCATCTCGGTGGTATCGACGGACGAACCGGTACATGAGCACGGTCAGCAATCCGAGGGGCACCGCTGAAGACCAGAACGTCACCCACCACAGACCGAGGTTCTCTTCGACGCGGAGGATGACGGCGCTCTCACCCCCCACGGTGGTGTAGATGGCGTAGAAAGGGACGGCGAGGATCGGTTGGAGTGGGGCCTTGTCCGAGTAGACACGGCCATCCTTGACTGCCCGGTCGATGCCGAGTGCCTGCTCGTAATCGTCCAGGCTGAAGGTGCCTCGTTCCCACACGGCGGCGGTGAGGCTCAGCCGAGACGCCTGCTGCGCACCGTTGTCGTGGACGATGGGCCCGACGATGATGACCATCAGGGCAAACAGCAGGGCCTCGATGCGCACCCGCCCCAACAGGCTTCGAGGCGCCGGGCGGCTCACGCCACTCCGGCGATTCTCGTCACCCACGGTCGGTGGCCGCCCTGCGNNGCCGTCTCGTCCTCCCGGCTGCGGAGCACGCCGACGATCAGCTCGCCGAGCCGCTCCATCTCCGGCTCCCGCATCCCGGCCGTGGTGACCGACGGGGTCCCGATGCGGATGCCGCTTGCGATGAACGGTTTGCGCGGGTCGAACGGGATGGCGTTCGAGTTGAGGGTGATGCCGAGCGAGTCGAGCAGTCGCGCCGCAGCCTTGCCGGTCAGCTCCTCGTCGATCGAGCGCAGATCGGTGAGGAACATGTGGTTCTCGGTCTTGCCGCTCACGATGCGGGCGCCTTCGGCGGCCATCGTGTCGGCGAGGGCGGCGGCATTGCTGACGATCTGGTGGGCATAGTCTGCGAACTCGGGGCGTGACGCCAGCTCGAAGCACAGCGCCTTCGCCGCGATCTGGTTGTTGATGGCGCCCCCCTGCCCCATCGGGAACACCGCCTTGTCGATGACGGAGGCGTACTCCTCGGTGCACAGGATCAGCCCACCCCGGGGGCCCCGCAGCGCCTTGTGTGTGGTGCAGGTCACGATGTCGGCGTGCGGCACCGGGTTCGGATGGGCCCCCCCGGCGATGAGCCCGATGATGTGGGCGGCGTCGACCATGTAGACGGCGCCGACCTCGTCGGCGATCTCCCGGAACTTGGCCCAGTCGATGAGGCGCGAGTAGGCGGAGTAGCCGGCAACGATCAACTTGGGTCGGTGTTCGAGGGCCAGCCGGCGGACCTCGTCGAAGTCGATCAGCTCGGTCTCAGGGTCGAGGCCGTAGGCGACGACGTTGAACAGCTTCCCGGAGAAGTTGACCGGCGAGCCGTGCGTGAGGTGTCCGCCCTGGTCGAGGCGCATCCCGAGGATGGTGTCGCCCGGGTCGAGCAGCGCGAGGTAGGCGGCCATGTTCGCCTGCGAGCCGCTGTGCGCCTGCACGTTCGCATGCTCGGCGCCGAACAGCGCCTTCGCCCGGTCGATGGCGAGTTGCTCGACCTCGTCCACGACCGCACACCCCTCGTAGTAGCGGCGGTTCGGATACCCCTCGGAGTACTTGTTGGTGAGCACCGAGCCGGATGCTTGGAGCATCGCCAGGCCCACCAGGTTCTCGGAGGCGATGAGCTGGATGTGTGAGCGCTGCCGCTCGACCTCTTGCCCGATGAGGGCCGAGAGCTCAGGGTCGACGGCTTCGAGCGAACGGGTGTCGATCATGGAGGATCCTTTGGCCGGGCGAAGGCCAAGAGTAGCGACCCCACGGTGGGGGAAGATGGCTGACGCCACACGTCAGACGCCGGCCCTGCCAGGCCGCCTCTCGACTCCAGCGATGCACCACGCNNGCCGCCCGCCGATCACTCGCCGTCCGGCTCCAAGAGGACGCGGTACACGTACCCCGCCGCGAGAGCCCCGACGATGGGGCCGATGATGAACAGCCAGAGCTGCCCGATTGCCCATCCACCGGCGAACAACGCCGGGCCGATGCTGCGAGCGGGATTCACCGACATGTTCGTGACGGGAATCCCGACCAGGTGGACGCCGGTGAGGGCCAGGCCGATTGCAATGGGGGCAAACCCTTGTGGAGCTCGCCTGTCCGTGGCGCCCATGATCACGAACACGAATACGAAAGTCAGCACCAGCTCCGTCACGAGCGCGGCGACGAGCCCGTAGCCGCCCGGCGAGTGGTCGCCGTACCCGTTGGCGGTGAACCCGTCTGACGCCGAGAACCCGTCGGCACCGCTGGCGATGATGAACAGGACCGTAGCTGCGGCGATGGCGGCCACGATCTGGACGGCGATGTAGGGCAGCAGCTCTCGCTGGTCGAACCGGCGCCCCGCCCAGAGACCCAGCGACACGGCAGGGTTGAAGTGGCCGCCCGAGATGTGCCCGACGGCGAAGGCCATCACCAGCACCGTCAGCCCGAAGGCAAAGGCCACACCAAGCCACCCGATGCCCACGCCGGCGACCCCGGCGGCGAGCAGGGCGCTGCCGCAGCCTCCGAGCACGAGCCAGAAGGTGCCGAAGAACTCAGCTCCCAGTTTGCGACCCATCACGTTCCTCCTCCGGTCCTGCGTCGCACGGGCAGTAGCCGGGGGACCCTACCAGCGGCCCGGCCCCGTTGCCTGGATCACGCGCCGTTTCGACCAGACGCCTGGACCGAGGCGGCGGTCCGGTCAGTCTCCGTCGCCCGCCTCGATGCCGAGTGCGGCCTGCACGATGGGGGCTGCAGCCACGA
The DNA here is from genome assembly GCA_002450985.1 of Acidimicrobiia bacterium UBA6912. GTDB lineage: Bacteria > Actinomycetota > Acidimicrobiia > Spongiisociales > UBA5794 > UBA6912. The sequence goes on along the minus strand of DKBA01000285.1, from coordinate 2,707 downwards.
TTCGCGGGTAGCCGACCTGCGGTGCGATGGCAGTGAGGACGCCGACGATGTCCTCGGGAGTGAGCAGTGCGGTCAGGGCGCGCTCCACCTGCCAGCGAAGCGACGCCTCAGACCCGCCGATGGCGATCACGGCTGCCAGACGTGCGGCGGCAAAGGTACGGGGGTCGAGCCCTGAGCTGGCCTGGTCGCGGTCACGCGCCCAGCGGAGATCGCCGAGCCCTGCGTCATCGTTGGCGATGATCGCCTGGAGGATGGCTGCTGTCTGCCTGGCGGCTTCGGTCATGGAGGCTCCTTCCGGAACGATGACGAACGTCAGGCATTGTGGCGACCACTCCGGCGACTGTCGACCCCGTGCGGACGGCGAAGGGTGGCGCGAGCCTGCGCGTGCCCGGAGCCCGATCCTCGGCCGGCGCACTGGGATAGCACCGATGATCGGCCCGCGCACGCCGGAAGTCGCCGTCGATCCGAATGGCCGGCGGAGCTGGAAGAACGAGCGGCTTCCCGCGCCCGCCCTAACGTAGGCTGACCGCCTCCGCGTCCTGGGTGAGGAGATGCAGGTGCACCGGGAAGCCACGAAGGCCTTCTGGCCGTGGATCATCGTCATTGCGGTCGCCGTGGCGGTCCTCTTCGCACCGATCCTGTGGCTCCCTGGCACCTCGGAGGCTCGCGCCGCGGCGCGCGCACGTGAGTACCACGACGCACTCTTCGGCCTTCGCCAGGAGCTGGCGGAAACCCAGCAGGCGCTGCTCGTTCTCACGGAACCGTCGGCGGAGCCCGACGCGCTCGGGGAGACGGTGCCCGCATTGGTCCGCCTCGAAGATTGGGGCCGCCACGCAAGGGAAATCGCCGACGATTCGCTGCCTCGCGCGTGGCCGCTCGCCCCATCGGAGCCCTTCGGTCCGCTGGCGCCGGCGCGCGATGCGCTCGCCGTTGCGGCGGGAACGGCCGAGTCGACGGTGGAGGACCTCGTTGGAGTCCTCAACTATCGAGTGGCGTTCGACGAGATCCTGGTCGTCGATTCCCTGCCCTTGCTCCCACCGCTGAACTTCCGGCGGTTCAAAGGGACCCTGTCCGATCTCGACTCTGCGCAACTGGCGCTGCTCGCAGAGCTCCCACGGCCGGTTCTCCTGCGATCCCACGCATCCAAGGTGCGCGATGCGGTGGGTCGATTCGACGAGTGGATCGACGAGTACGTCGACGCGCTCTGGATCGGCGATACACCGACCGCCGCCGCGCTTCTCGGCGAGCTCACCGACACTCGCTCTCGCCTGGAGAACGAGCTCGCAGCAGAGCTCTCCGCCATCCGCGTCACCGTCGACAGCAGGATCCTCGTACTCGCCGACGAGCTCGACACGGCGCTCGCCGCCCTCGAAGCGAGCTTCGTGGACGGCGGCTCGTGAACTCGGTGGCCCCACCTGCGAGCTCCACCCCGGGCCTCCGACCCCCCGCTCGTCGATCCGCCTGAGTCACGAGCATCGGCGAGCCGGGTGAGTGACCCGAGATCTGACGTCCGACGTCTGGAGCGCGGTTGCGCAACCGGTCGGTCTGCCTAGGAGCCGGGAACGGGACCTTCGCGAAGGGTCAGGGGCGCCGGCTCGGTGAGGTCGATGATCGTCGAGGCCTGGCCACCGACGGCGCGGCCTTCGAGGTACACGGCCACGGCGTCACCGAAGAGGGCGCGGGCCTCCTCGTGATCGACGACGGCCTCGTGGCCGCTCAGGTTTGCGGACGTCACCGCGAGCGGGCCGGTGACCTCGAGCAGCTCGAGCGCCACGGGATGATCCGGGCAGCGCAGACCGACGGTGCGCCTCCCCCGGTGACCGAGCCAGTCCGGCGCCGTGTCGAGGCGAGGCAGCACGAGCGTCAGCGCACCCGGCCAGTGACGCTCGGCGAGCTCCAGTGCACGATCCGAGAACGACGCCAGCGTCATGCCCTGCTCCACCGACGCCACCAGGATGGCGAGCGGTTTCTGCTCCGGGCGTCCCTTCAGCTCGAAGATGGCGTCGAGGGCGTCCTCCCGGAACGGGTCGGCGGCGAGCCCGTACAGCGTGTCCGTTGGCACACCGACGATCTCGCCCCGACGCAGGGCTTCCACTGCGGTCGTGATGCTCATCTGAACCTCGCGCGCTCGACGACTGTGTTCCAAGCTAGTGCACGACGGGCGGTGCGGTTGCCGGCGGGACCGAAGGGGACCGGCCGATGACGTATCGGGGCTTGCCCGCCAGGTCGGCCTCGANNGCGCCACATACGGCGGATTGGCGACGATCACGTCGACGCGGCCCCGCAAGGAGACCGGCAGTGCGTCGAAGAGGTCCCCGAGGTGCACTGCGATGCCGAGCCCGGTCCTCGCGGCGTTCTCCCGGGCCAGCGCCGCGGCCCCGGGCGAGAGGTCGACCGCATGCACCTCGGCGTCCGGCCAGATGTGCTTGCAGGCGAGCGCGAGGTTGCCACTCCCCGTGCAGAGGTCGACGACAAGCGCGGGTGGCTCCGCCACGGACCGCACGACGAGCTCCCAGAGATGCTCGGTCTCGGGGCGGGGGATGAGCGCCCGATCGTCGATGGCGAGCTCGAGGGGACCGAATTGCACCGTGCCCTCGAGGTACTGCAGGGGGCGGCCCTCCAGCCGTCGGGTGACCAGCGCCCGGAATCGTTCGGCCACGTCGGGAGCGAGGTCACCGTGAAGCACCAGCGAGCTGCGGGCGAGACC
>DKBA01000235.1:2988-3112 GCA_002450985.1 Acidimicrobiia bacterium UBA6912 | reverse complement strand
CGTCCCCGTCGACGGGTTCTGGTCCGTGACGATGTACGACATCGAGGGCTGGATGCCGGTCAACGAGTACAACGCCTACTCGTACAACAACGTCACCGCTGAGCGCGACGCCGACGGGAACGTG
>DKBA01000235.1:0-2967 GCA_002450985.1 Acidimicrobiia bacterium UBA6912 | reverse complement strand
CGGTGATCGAGCTCCGGCCCAACCAACGGTCGTGAGCGCCGAAACCCTTGCGCAGCAACGGTACCGGGAGGGGGACTCGAACCCCCACGTCCTTGCGGACAACGGATTTTGAGTCCGTCGCGTCTACCGATTTCGCCATCCCGGCGGGGCCTTCATCGTAGCGATATCGAGGCCCGCCGTCGGACTCGCCGCCACGGACACCCCGCGGTACCGTGAGCGGCACAGAGACGTGCAGCCGTGGGGTGTGTGGACTGTGCGCACCGGCGCCCCAGAACCTCGTCCTGCCGGGCTGCACCCGAGTGGGAGGAGGTCATCGTGACCCGCAGAAAGCTCGTCTCGTTCTCCGTGCTGATCTTGCTCATCGTGTTGCTCGTCCCCGCCCCCGTGCTCAGCGCCGGTGCGGGCTCCGATGCCGCAGCGGCTGCGCCGGGGTTGCGCGAACGGGTGGTCTCCTTCGAGAACCAGGGGCAGACCGTCGTGGGCACACTGGCAACGCCAACCCACGTCCGGCCGCCCTATCCCACCGTCCTCATCCTCCACGGGTTCACGGGAACCCGTGACGAGCTGCCGGTCGTCGGCACCGACGACGGGATGTTCTCCCGCACGGCCCGGATGCTCGCCGAGCATGGGTACGCCAGCTTGCGGATCGACTTCCGGGGATCGGGGGAGAGCGACGGCGTGTTCGAGGACACGACTTTCACCGGTCAGATCTCGGATGCGCTCGTCGCGCTCGACTACCTCGATCGATCGAAGAAGGTGGACGACGACCGGCTCGCGGTGCTCGGCCTCAGCCAGGGCGGGTTGGTGACGGCAGCGGTGGCGGCGGCCGACGACAGGGTCGACTCGATCGTGTTGTGGTCGCCCGTCGCCAATCCGCCGGACACCTACAAGCTGATCTTGGGCGCCGACGAGGTGGCGGAAGGCCTTGTGTCCGACGTCGTGCACATCGTGCTGCCGTGGGGCGCCGAGATCGATCTGCGGCGGCCCTTCTTCGAGGACCTGTACGCCGTCGACCCGGTTGCCGAGATCACGGACTACGACGGCCCCGTGCTCGTTGTCGTGGGCTCCCGTGACGACACCGTCACCCCGCAGCCGTACTACGGACAGCTGTATCTGAACTACCACGACGGCGCCGAGCACCTGACGGTGCTGGACGGTGACCACGTCTTCGACGTCCTCACCGACGCCGGTCCGGCAGTCCTCGACCAGGCGATCGCCGAGAGCCTCGCCTGGCTCGACGGGACCATGCCCTGAGGACGAGGTGACGGCGGGGAGCGTCGCGCTCCCCGCCGTACACTGCGCCCATGGGACGCATCGAGAACCGGCTGTTCCGGCTCAACGACGAGATCGCCGCGTTGCGGCGCGACGAGGAGCTGGCCCGGGAGGAACTGATGTTCCACCGGCACCTCAACGACGACGCGAGTCGCGACGCCGCCGTCACGGGGAGTCCCATCGACCGCGCCGACGCCAGGGAGACCGCAGGCGACGTCACCCGCTTCGAGCGGCACATCGACAGGCTTCGCCGGTCCCGCGAGAAGCTCGAGGCGCAGCGCGACAGGCTGCTCCGCAAGCTCGACTGACGGCCGCCTCCTCGCCGGGGTCCGGCTCCTACACTCGGATCGATGCCGACGCTCGCCCTCCTCGACGGCCACAGCCTGGCCTATCGCGCCTTCTACGCCCTTCCCGCCGACCTGGCGACGCCCGCCGGTCAGGTGACGAACGCCGTCTTCGGGTTCACCTCGATGTTGATCAAGCTGCTCGGCGACGAGCACCCGGACGCCGTCGCCGTCGCCTGGGACGTACGGGGTCCGCAGTTCCGCAAGGATCTGTTCGCCGAATACAAGGCGCAGCGTGAGGCGCCGCCCGACCTCTTCCGCGGCCAGCTCCCCCTGATCCGCGAGGTGCTCGAAGCGCTCGACATCGACCAGATCGAAGCTCCCGGCTTCGAGGCGGACGACGTCATCGCCACGCTGGCATCGCGGGCGAGGGGCGCGGGATGGAACGTGCTCGTCGTCACCGGCGACCGCGACGCCTTTCAACTCATCGGCGATGGGGTGACGGTCCTCTACACCCGCCGGGGGATCTCCGACGTCGTTTCCGCCGATGCCGCCTGGGTCGAGGAGCGGTATGGGATCGCACCGGACCGGTATCGCGACTACGCCGCCCTCCGCGGGGATTCCTCGGACAACCTCCCGGGCGTGCCCGGAGTGGGCGAGAAGACGGCGGCCAAGCTCATCATCGAGTACGGGGATCTCGAAGGCGTGTACGCCCACCTCGAGGATCAGACGCCGCGATTGCGCGCCAGCCTCGAGGAGCACCACGACCAGGTGTTCCTCAACCGCGAGATCATGACGCTCATCGACCGGGTCCCCGCCGCCGTCGAGGTCGACCTCGACAGCTTCCGGCTCCACGAGTGGGACCGCGACCGGGTGAAGAAGGTGTTCGACGGGCTTGCGTTCCGCGGCCTGTGGGACCGCTTGGTCGAGCTGGGCGGCCAGGGTGCGGTGGAGGCCGCCGAGCTCGACGTCGAGGTCGTCACGGCGGCAACGTCCGACGACCTGACGGCGAGTGTCACCGACTCGCTGATCCCCGTGGAACCGGTTCACGACGCCGGGGAGCTCGCCGGCATCGTCGTCGCCGGCGCCGACCCGCTGCAGTTCGTGCCCATCGAGCGGCTCGGCCTCCTCGCGGCGCTCTTCGCCTCGGGGGTGCGGCTCGCCGCTCACGACGCCAAGCCGCTGCTGCGCGAGCTACTCGAGCGCGACGTCGAGGCGGCGGTCGGGTTCGATACAGCACTGGCGGCGTATCTCATCAATCCGGCGCAGCGAACGCCGGACCTCGAGGAGCTGGCCTACCGGGAGCTGGGCATCTCGGTGGCGGCCGTCGACGAGGAGGGAGCCGCGCAGCCGCAAGGCGCCTTCGATTTCGAGGGAGGGGCCGCCGGTCCGGACCTGGAAGCGGCGGGCC
>DKBA01000228.1:5401-13406 GCA_002450985.1 Acidimicrobiia bacterium UBA6912 | reverse complement strand
GAAGCCGTTGTCGCCTTCGAAGCCGGGGTCGTAGCCGGGTAGCCCGGGGCCGTTGGCGAACTGGACGACGAGGCGCTCATTGCCGTCTGCGTGGGCGATCCAGAGAGAGTTGACCTGGGGGTCACGCACCCCGAGGGGATCGGGCAGGAACGCCACCTGGTTGCCGCCGTCGAGCACGATGGGGAACCGGGCGTCGTACACCGTCCACAGCGGATCGCCCGTGGTGGCGTCGTGCGCCACGACGATGAAGGCGGACGTCTGTGCGATGCCGACGCCGCCGCCGACGCCTTCGCCTGCCACGACGTTGCCGTCGAGCGTCGGGTGGAACAGGACGGGGATGCGGGTGAGCTCCTCGCCGGATGCCGTTGCGACCACTGCATCGTCGCCCGACTGGTAGACGACCGCGGGTGACGGATCGGGATCCGCTGCACCTGCCGCAGGGACCGTGAAGGCCGCCATCACGATGGCGAGGGCAGCGACCGAGGCGAACCTATGGCGCGACATGTGAACTCCTGGACGAGGGCGCCGGCGGCGCCGACGCGCGGAGTCTGCCACCGCCGCCGGAGAACAGGAAGGGCAAATCTCGCCGCGGCGCCGGTGGGTGAGACGACGTGGGTACGCGCTACCCGCCGGAGACGGGGAGCTCCGACACGTCGAAGCTCAGGTCGGCGGGGAAGGACGTGAGGAGCGTGGCAGTCGCCTCGATCACGAGGTCGGTTGCGTCGCTCAGCTCGCCGGAGAGCCCCTGGTCGCGCGACAGTTGGACGGTTCCCTCGGTAATCGGCCGCACCACCTGCTCTCCGAAGAAGAACCCACCAGATGGGAAGTAGCCGGCGAGATCCTGACCGTCCTGGCTGGCCCTGACGAAGACGGCGACGTCGCCGCCGAGCGACGAGCCGGCGAGCCTCCAATCGACGCTTCCCGATCGCTCGGTCAGCTCGAGCCGGGTCACCTCGAGCGCCACGCCGCCGCCGAGATCGATGGCAGGGACGTCGGTCCGCTCGCCGGTCGCCTCGACCACCGGGACCGTGACCGACCCGTCACGCCCATCGCGTTCCCAGCGCTCGACGAGGATGAGCCGGGCAAGACCCACGTCGCCCGGGTATGGGAACACCACCGAGACCACGCCCTCGAGGCCGATGTCGGTCACCACGCCGCGCGACGGCAACGACTCGCCGGTGGCGGTCTCGAGCACCCAGGAGCCGCCTCCGAGCGAGACCCCCTGCGCATCGAACCCGCGGCGGAACACGGTGGTGACGGAGATGAAGAGCTCGTCGCCGACCCGTGTTGCGGAGACCGGCTTGGCGGCGACGACGTCCGAGAGCGGCTCATAACCCGGCGGGAACGGCAGCTCGGCCAGATCGACCGGCGCGGAAGGGGCCTCGGCCGACGTCGTAGGCGATGCGCTCACCGGAGCCTCGTCTCCGGCGGCGACGGCGTAGCCGCCGATCACGGCGAGGGCGCCGAGCACGAGACCGGCCAGCAGAGGCCACCACGGCCCCGATCGCTCCGGCTCGTCGAGGGGTGAGCGGAGGATCTCGGAGAGGTCGAGGTCGTCAGCCAGATCCACCCCTCCCCGTCACGAGCACCGGTGCGTCGAGCTGCGCCCAGGTCACCGCCCTGTAGAGGATGCCAATGGTCGGGGGAACCTCGCGCTCGCTCCAACGCAGCTGGAACCCGGTGGAGCCACCCGTGAGCCCCGTCCCGCCGATCGTGCTCGACGAGCTGACCCAGCCGGGGCCGTCACCTTGGAATGTCGTGATCCTGCCGAACGGGTTCGCCTCGACGCCTCGCCACACGTCTGGTGAAGAGGCGACATCGAAGTCGAGGATGCTGCCGCTCTCCTGCTCGATGATGGCGGCCAGGGTGACGGTCGTGCCGTCGTGCAGCCGGAACGTGCTGCCCGGCCGCGCCGGCAGCTCGAACCTGGTCTCCACGGGTGTTGCCACCCTCCATGCAGCAACGACGATCTCGACGACATCGTCGCCGCTGGTGCCCGCCGGCAGGTCATCGAAACGCAGCGACACGCTGATGGGGACCGGCTCGCCTTCGGCGTTCACTCGCGGCGGTGGCGTCGTCGCCTCGTGGACACTCCCGTCGGCCAGCCGAATCGTCCACTCGTCCGGCAGCACCACGGGAAGCGCCCCGACCCCCGCCCCCAGGGGGAAGAGCTCGTAGCGGAGCTCCGCCGCACCGTCGGCGACGTCGACCGGGTCGGGCCGGATCACCGTGGATTCGAAACGGACGCCTCCTCCGGGTACCCAATCCGGCTCGACCGGCTGGCTCGCCGCTGGGGCGAGCGTCGTCGCCGTGGCCGTGACGGCCGTGGCGTCGCCGCTCCCCAGCCACGCTCCCGTCCCGGCGAGCGCCGCGCCCACCGTCGCCCCGATCAGACCCCGCAGCGCGGCATGCATCGCGTCAGGTTACGCACCTGACGTGCGGTCCCACCCGAGGATCCGCCACAGGCCGGAAGTCCCGGCATCGCGGTCCAACAATCGAGCCTGGAAGGGCCTGCCGACCCATTCGTGCCGGACCGAATCGGCGCGACCATGGTCCGGTTGGGACGAGACGGCGGGGGGCCGTTGCGTCCGACCCGCTTGGTTGGGACAGGCGAGCCTGGATTCGGGCCTCCTTCGTCGTAGAGCGACTGGAGGTCGCCATGAGGGACGCTCGGATCTTTCGTGTGTTGTGCACCCTCTTCCTCCTGGTCGGATTGCTCGCCGCTCCTGCGGCTGGAGTCACCGCGGACGGCGGGCCAATCACGTACGAGGGGAATCTGCGATGCGAGGCCTTCGACCTGGTGCAGGTCTACAGGGCCGAATCACCCACGACGGGTGTGGACCCGTCAGGTCGTGTCGGATGGGTCGTGCACGACGGTGAGAACGGGGAACTCGTCGACTGGACGTCGACGGTGCCGATTGCCGCCGTGCTGGTGAAGGGCGGCAAGACCGGCGGGAACATGTACGCCTACACCGGGGTGTTCGGCGGCGCCGGCTTGCAGGCGCCGGAGCACCGGTCCGGCGTCTCTGCCGATATCCGTGGCGTCACCTTCTGTGCGGCTCCCGAACCGGAACCCGCACCAGTGGCGGAACCCGCGCCGGAACCTGAACCCGCACCGCAACCTGCACCGGCGCCCGCACCCGCTCCTGAACCAGAACCCGCACCGGCGCCCGCACCCGAGGTGGCGCCCGTGCCGGTGCCCGCACCGGCGCCTGCGCCCGCACCCGAGCCGATCTCGACGGAGCCGGGGGCACCTGCGGAAGGGCGCGGCGCACCGCCGCCCCCAGAACCCGTTGTCGGGGAAGGAAGCAGCGTGTCGTGGGACTTCGCGAGGGGCCTCGAGGTCAAGCCGGGCACCGATGTCGAGATCGCCCGGCTGACCGTGCCGGACCCGGCCGGTGCAGCCTGCACCGTGAACGTCGAGACGATCAACGGCAGCTCCGTGCACATGGGCCACAACGTCGGCGTCTACCTGAACGGCGAGCTCGTGGTGACGCTGCAGGGCATCGAGGACGAGCCGTACAAGGCCACCGCCGGCTCAGCCGAGTTCCTCTCGTCTGGGTCCGATCAGCTCGTCGTCTTCCTCGAGCCGACCCTTGCTCACATAGCGTCGATGGTCGGGTCCCTCACGGTGACCTGCATCGCGCAGGGCGAGATCGTGGTCGAGAAGATCACGAATCCATCGGATGCGACGCAGACGTTCGGCTTTCGAGACGACGGTCGCCGGATGGGCGCCGGTGCTCGGCAACGGGGAGTCCTCCGAGATCGAGGTCGAGCCGGGTGAGTATGCGATCACCGAGACGGCGGTGCCCGAGTGGTACCTGAGCGACCTCACCTGCGACGACCCGGATGCGATGCTCGACCTCCAGGGCACCGCCGTCGTCGAGGTCGCCGCCGGCGAGACGGTCACGTGCACCTTCACCAACACCCAGCAAGGCACGTTGTGGGTGGGCAAGTCGACGCCCGGCTTCGAGGGCGAGGTGTACTTCGAGTTCACGTCCGATGTCGCCGGGTGGCCGCCCGATCTCCACGGTGGGATGAGCGCAACCACCACGGTCGAGCCCGGCACGTACACCGTTGCGGAGCTCGAGAAGGAAGGCTGGGAGCTGACGGACCTCACGTGTGACGTGCCGAACGCGGTGATCGACCTGACGACGGCCTCGGCGACCGTGTACGTCGGACCGGGTGAGCTGGTCAAGTGCACGTTCACCAACGGCGAGATGAGGAAGCCGGGGGCGATCGGTGACTACGTGTGGCACGACAAGGACCGCGACGGGGTGCAGGAAACGGGCGAGCCCGGTATCGAGGGTGTGCTCGTGAACCTCTACGCCGCCGGGAACCCGCCGGTTGCGCAGGGCGCCGTCCTGCTGGCGACGGCGCGGACCGACGCCGGCGGGTACTACCTCATCGAGAACGTGCCGGCAGGCGACTACATCGTCGGCTTCAGCAACCTTCCCGAGGGCTACCGCTTCACGAAGCCCTTTGCGGCCAACGACAAGTACCTCGACAGCGACGCCCAGGTGGCGACGGGGATGACACCCGTCATGGTGCTGCCCGCAGGGTTCGTCGACCTGACGTGTGACGCCGGCGCCTACCTGGTGCTCCAGGAGGTCTTGCCGCTCACCGGCACCGCCCTCGACTGGGGCGCAACGGCGGGCCTGACGCTCGTCATGATCGGGGCTGCGCTCGTGCTCGGGGTGAAGCCGCGTCGCGGCATCGAGTGAGGCCAGGGGACAGACGTCCCGACACCAAGGGCGAGGACCGGGTCACCGGTCCTCGCCCTGTGGGTGCTCACAGCTTGCGGAGCACCGGTCGCCAGCCTGCCGTCAGCTCGGCCGTGATCTCCCCGTCGGGTCGACGGATCTCGGCGGTGACGAGGAGCTCGGTGGACCGCCGCTCCACCAGCCTGCCGGCCACGGTGAGCGGCGTCTCGATGGGCGTCGGGCGGCGCAGCGACACCTCGAGGCGGGAGGTGAGGAACGGTGGATGGTGCTCCCAGTCGAATCCCTTCACCGTCTCGACCACCACGGCAGCCGTGTGACAGTCGAGCACCATCGTCACGATGCCGCCGTTGACGATGCCGTACCCGTTCTCCATCTTCGCCGGCACCACGACGCGGGCGACGACCTCGCCGCCCTCCACGTAGCTGCGCAGCCGTAGCCCGTCCGGGTTGGCCTGGCCGCAGCCGTAGCACGTACCGTTCGGGTTCAGCCGCTCCTGGATGCTGAGCGGTCCGGGGGGAGGAGCGTCCACCTCAGGTCGACTGTGCTTTCACCGTCAGGACGGGACACTCCGCATCCATGAGGATGTCGTGGGCATTCGAGCCCAGCAGGAACTTGCCGGCGGCGGTGCGGCGCCGGATGCCGATCACGATGAGCTCGGCGTCGAACTCACGGGCGGCCATGACGAGGTCCTTTGCCGGGTCGTTGCCGCGGACGTAGTCGTGGATGGAATGCGGCAACCCCTCGGCTTCCAGGCGCGCTCCGATCTCGGCCAGCTCCTCGTCCGTGGCGAGGATCTCGTCACCGTCCTCGCGCGGCCCCCCGTGGAACGAGTGCACGACGACGAGGTCGGTGCCGCGCCGCTTGGCCTCGTCGATCGCCGCATCCAGTGCGGCACGGCCGCGATCTGCGGCGATGTATCCGACTACGACGCTCATGGCTGCTCCTCCCAGCAGTTCAACGCCAGGGACGCTAGTGCGTGCGCACGCTGGGTTGCTGCCCGACGGGTGACGTGGTGCCGCTACTCGTTCGTGATGGAGCGGTCGATCCGCTCGTGCACCCTCTCCATCAACGCGACCTCGAGACTGCGCAGCAGCCGGGCCATGGTGAGGTCGATCGCCCAGTCGTCGATCGAGCCGTCCTCGTGGCGAGCGGTGTGAGCGTCGACGGTGTAGGTGCGGCGGCGGGTGGCGAGCGTCGCCCGTCCCTCCACCACGGCGCCGTGGACCGTGAGTTCGATCTCGACCGGAGTGGTCATCGTGGTCTGCATGTAGTGGCCTCCTGATGTGCACTGCCCATGGTCGGAGCATCCCCGGCGCTGCAAAAGGGCCGGAGGTCCCAAGAGCCGCGCTCAACCGGCCGTGCCGGCGACGCGTCGCGCCGGGTCCTGCCGGTAGAAGGCGGCGAGCACGAGGTACAGATCCGGGTGGGCGGCCTCCAGGTCGGCGGGACGAGTGAACAGGCGCTCGGTGGCCACGGCGAACAGCTCGCCCCGATTCGTGGCCGCATACGAGCCGAGCAGCGGGTCACCGTGGGCGAGCAGGCGCTCGTACACGGAGTCGATGACGCCGCCCCATCGTTCCCGCAGCGCCGGGTCGCGCAGCGGCGGGGTTCCGTCGGCGGCGCCGTCGACCAGGTCGAGCTGGTGGGCGAACTCGTGATACACCACGTTCCGACCGAGGTCGGGCCGCCGGGACTCGGCAGACGCCGCGCTCCAGGTGATGACCACCGGGCCTCCTGCTCGTGTCTCGCCGTGGATGGGCATCGGCGAGTCGGACACGATGCCGCCGCCGTACGAGCGCAGCGCCCGGCTCACCACCGGTCTTCGGTACACGACGATCGACCCGATGCGACGGTAGGCCGCCGGGTCCAGCTCGAGGATCAGCATGCAGGCATGCACCGCCACGACCACCTTGACCTCGTCGGTGACCTCGAAGCCGGAGACACCCTCCCAGTGCTTGGAGGCGACGAAGGTGCCGACGAGGCCCTCCAGGCGGGAGCGCTCGTCGGGGTCGAGCCGCTCCCACCAGACGAACCGAGCAGCCATGATCGCCCGCCATTCCTCGGGGAACGGCGCATTGCCGTCTCGTCGACGCAGTCGGATCACCCCGCGAGGATAGGAAGCCGGTGGGTCCACTCAACGGGGCGGTACGCGAAGATGGGTCGAGAGACCCTGGCGCAAACCCACCGTCCTGCCCGAGACTGTGTCCGGCCAACTGGGAGAGATCCATGCTCAACAGACGCTTTGCTTCGCTCGTCCTCGGGCTCGCCCTGATCGCCGCGGCGTGCGGCGGGGACGACACCGCAGCGACCACGACGTCGGGGGACGCCGCAACCACCACGACTGCCGCCGCCGAGACGACAACGACAACGACAACGACAACGGCGGCGCCCACGACCACGGCCGCCCCCGAGACCACGACGACGGTCACGGAGACCACCGTGGCCGCATCCGGCGACGCCGCAGGCCTGAAGGCGGCCATCGCGCAGACCTCCGAAGTCACGTCGGCCCGGATGGAGGGCTCGTTCCAGATGACCGGGATCGAAGGGGTTCCCGGGGGTATCGAGATCGTGATGCCCTTCTCCGGCGCGTTCGACAACGCCGCCGGCGTGTTCTCGTTCGTCATGGACATGAGCGGGTTCGCCGCCGCCGCCGGCGACGAGGTCCCTCCGGGCTTCGAGGACCTTTTCGGCGAGATGGAGATCCGCCAGATCGGCGACACNNGGCCTGTTCAGCATGTTCCTCGGCGAGGACGTCACCTGGATCGAGCTCCCCGCCGACGAAGCGGGGGCGGCCGCCGGCAGCTTCGGCCCTGCCTCACCGGGCAACCCTGCCGAGTTCTTGAGCGCGCTGGAGGACGCCAACGCCGATGTGGTCGAGGTCGGGACCGAGACGTTGCGCGGCGTGAGCACCACGCACTACCTGGTCACGTTCGACATGGAGAAGCTGCTGGAGCAGGCGACTCCGGAACAGCGAGCCGAGCTCGAGGCCCAGGGGCCGCTGCCCGTCGATCAGCTGCCGATGGATGTGTGGATCGGCGACGACGGTCTGATCTACAAGTACGTCATGACCCTCGACGGCACCGCGGTGGAGACCGATCCTGGCCAGGGCTTCGAGAGCATGGTCATGACGTTCGAGATCTACGACTACGGCGCAACGATCGACATCGAGGCGCCGCCGGCGGACGAGGTGACCTCGTCCGACGCCCTCGGAGGCCTCTTCGACTTCTGAGAAGCCGGTACTCCGAATGGCTCCCCTCCAGGGGGAGCCGGCGAGCCCGAAG
>DKBA01000228.1:2658-5384 GCA_002450985.1 Acidimicrobiia bacterium UBA6912 | reverse complement strand
GATCATCCAGACCTCGCCACGCACACCTCGCATCGCTCCGCGCTTGATATCCCCCGCTGGGGGGATCGCACAGCGGGTAGGGTGGCGCACCACGGTTGCCGGGGGCCACATGCGTAGAACCATCGCCATGCTCTCCTGCGCCGCCATACTCGGCGGCTCGGTGGCGGCATGCGGCGGCGACGAGTCCGGGCCGACGATCCCGCCCGATCTCGACACGATCCTGAGCGCTGCCGCCGAGACGATGGGGTCGGTGGAGACGGTTGCGTTCTCGATCGAGCGCGGTGGCGCGCCCATCTACATCGATCCGTTGGAGACGCTCGAGTTCGTGAGCGCCGATGGCCGCTTCGCCGCCCCCAGTTCGGCGGATGCGGTGCTCGTCGTCGCGGTCGGTGACCTCAGAGCCCAGGTGGGAGCCGTGGCCATCGACGGCGAGACCTGGCTCACCAACCCGATCACCGGGGACTGGGAACCCGCCCCCGAGGGCTACTCGTTCGACCCCGCCGCCCTGTTCGACCCCGATCTGGGGTGGCGGCCGCTGCTCGCCGGCGACCTCACCGATGCGAAACTCGTCGGTCTCGAGGAGCGAGACGACCGCTCGCTCTATCACGTTCAGGGGCTCGCACCCGAGGAGCGCATCTCGCTGGTGACGGCCGGGCTCGTCGGGCAGGACGTGACCCTCGACTTATGGCTCGATCCCGAGGACGGGGCCGTCGTGGAGGCCGAGTTCATCACGGTCTACCGGGGCGAGGAGAGCAACTGGACGCTCGGCTTCGCCGACTACGGCGCCGACATCGAGATCGTGATCCCCGACTTCGACGGAGAGGGCTGAGGACGGTGCGCCGCCGGGCGTCGCCGGGAGTCGTCCTCGCCGTGGTCGCCTTCGGCGTGTTCGTCGCCGCAGACGACCTCACCGTCGTCTCCACCATGCTCCGACCCATCATCGGCGACCTCGGCATCGTCCTGCCCGACGGGCTCGACGATGCAGCATGGATCGTCAACGCGTACCTCATCGCCTACGTCGCGGTGATGCCGTTCAGCGGCCGGCTCAGCGACCTGCTGGGCAGACGGCGCGTCTACATCGCGGCGCTGGCGATGTTCGTCATCGGCTCGTTCCTCATCCCCCGCACGACGACGCTGGGGCCGTTCCTGGCGGGACGGGTCCTCACCGCCATCGGCGGCGGTGCGCTCGTGCCCATCGGCATGGCCGTGGTCGGCGACGCGTACGCCGAGGCGAAACGGGCCAGGGCGCTGGGGGTGCTCGGGGCGGTCGACACCCTCGGCTGGGTGTGGGGTCCGCTGTTCGGGGCCATGCTGGTTCGTTTCCTGTCGTGGCAGTGGCAGTTCCATCTCAACATCCCGCTCGGACTCCTCGGGATCGCCGCCGCGTGGTGGGCGCTCGCCGACTACGACCGCCCGGTGCGCAGCGGTCGCATCGACTGGGTCGGCGCCGGCGCCCTCACCATCGCCCTGGTCAGCCTGAATCTGGCGCTGCTCGGAAGCGCCGAGATTCAGTCGGTCACCGGCCTGGAGGAGCTCACCGGCTCCACGGGCGAGGGACTCCGCTGGCTCTACCCGGTGGCGCTCGCAGCCGGGGTCGCCTTCGTGCTCAGGGAGCGACGCACCACCGACCCGATCATCGACTTCGGCTTGTTTCGGGGCCGCAACCTCTCGGCCGCGGTGGCGATCAACTTCCTCGTGGGCGGGGCGTTGGTGATCGCCATGGTCGATGTGCCGCTGTTCGTGAACGTGGTCGAAGTCAACGTGGAGCGATCCGCCGTGGTCGCCGGCTGGGTGCTGAGCGCGCTGACGGCAGCCATGGCCGTCGCCGCCTACGTGGGTGGGCGCCTGACCGAGCGATGGTGGTACCGGCCGCCGGTGCTGGCCGGACTCGTGCTCGCCGCGACGGCCTACCTCCTCATGGGCGTCGGCTGGGCGGCCGACACCCCGTACCCCCTCATGGCCGTCCAGCTCGGCGCGCTCGGTGCAGGATTCGGGCTCGTGGTGGCGCCGACGAGCGCGGCCGTGGTCGACGGGGCGCCGCCTGACCGGCGGGGCACGGCGGCGAGCCTCGTCGTCGTGCTGCGGCTCATCGGCCTGAGCGTGGGCTTGTCCGGGCTGACCGCCTGGGGCCTCTACCGGTTCAACCAGTTCCGCGAGAACGTCGAGCTGCCGCCCCTCGGCGACCCCGGCTACCAGGATGCGCT
Organism: Acidimicrobiia bacterium UBA6912; assembly: GCA_002450985.1. Lineage (GTDB taxonomy): Bacteria > Actinomycetota > Acidimicrobiia > Spongiisociales > UBA5794 > UBA6912. Next base: position 3,180 of record DKBA01000228.1, on the reverse strand, counting down.
CCGGTCGGCGCAGGCCGACGTCACCACCTCGGCGCTCGCCGAGACGTTCCTCGCCGCAGGCTTCGTGGTGCTCGTCGCCCTCGCCGTCGCCCTCGTGATGCGACGCAGCCCGCCTCCTGCGAGTCCCCCAGCCGGCGCCGCGGCACCCGACGCGGCCGCGGCGCCACGACCACCACGACGACCCGACCGAAGGAGCACCATGAAGGACTTCCTCAGCAGGAACATCGTTGCCGTGCTCGGCGCCGTCGCCGTGGTCGTGGTCGGGCTGGTCGTCGCGGTCGTGATGCTGCTGGGACGCGTCGCTACGTCGGCCGACGACATCGCCGCACTGCGCACCGACCTCGACCGCGTCGAATCGGGCACCGCCGTGTTCGCCAGTCAGATCACGGCATTCCAGGCCCAGCTCGCCGAGCTCGCCCCCACCGTGGGGTCGGCGCTCGACGAAGCGATCGTCGAGCTCGAGTCGTTCCAGGCATCGACCCTGGAGTTCGAGGTCGCCATCGACGAGGTCATCCCGATCGA
>DKBA01000228.1:0-2653 GCA_002450985.1 Acidimicrobiia bacterium UBA6912 | reverse complement strand
CGCCGACTCGCTGCGCCAGGGGCTCATCGGATTCAAACAGGTGATCGACGGCCTCGGGTGAGTCAATTGCATCGGCAATGGTGGACCTGCGATGCTCCCAGGCGACCGAGGCTGTTGGAGGCCGAGTGGAAACTGTTGACGGGCGGGCGCCTGCGGGGCGCCAGCTGCCTGCGCCTGTGCGCGCCGTATTCGTCATCGCCTTGCTCTACCTCTTCCTCGGTGGCGTGAAGCTGCTGGAGACCGGCATCAAGGGTCTCGGCAGCGACTTCACCGACTCCCTCTTCCAGAACGTGACCAACCCGCTCGCCGGGCTCTTTGTCGGCATCCTGGCGACCGTGCTCGTGCAGTCGTCTTCGGTGACGACGGCGACCATCGTCGGCCTCGTGGCCTCGGGAGTGGTCGACGTGCCGACTGCGGTCCCGATGATCATGGGTGCCAACATCGGGACCACGGTGACCAACACCATCGTCTCGGTCGCGCACATCAGGCGGTCGGACGAGTTCCGCCGTGCCTTCGCCGCAGCAACGATGCACGACTTCTTCAACGTGATCGCGGTGGCCGTCCTGTTGCCTCTCGAGCTGCTGACGGGATTCCTCTCCCGCTCCGCCGAGGCCGTTGCCACGTTCATCGCGGGCGGCGAGGAGTTGGGCGGGAGCTTCGAGAGCCCGATCAAAGGGGCGGTGGGTTGGCTCGCAGACCAGATCGAGGCCGTGCTCGAGCTCGTTGCGTCGGAACGGTCGCTCGCCGTGCTGACGATCGTCGCCGGCATCGCCTTGATCTTCCTGACGCTNNTCGGGATCCTCGTCGGCACCATCGTGACGGTGGCGGTGCAGTCCTCGAGCATCACCACGTCGATCCTCATCCCCCTCGCCGCCTCCGGGGTCCTCCTCGTACGCAACGCCTACCCGATCACCCTCGGCGCAAACGTCGGCACCACGATCACCGCCCTGCTCGCCGCCCTCGGCGCGGGAGCCATCGACGGCCTCACCATCGCCGTCACCCACACCTTGTTCAACGTCGCCGGGATTCTCTTGCTGTACCCGTGGCCAAGACTCCGCTACGTGCCGGTCACCCTCGCAGAGCGGCTCGCAGACCTTGCCATCCGTCGCAAGACCATGGCGCTCGCATACCTCGTGGTCGTGTTCCTTGTGATACCCCTCGTCGGTATCTTCATCTTCTAGGGAGGGAGCGTCATGGTTCTGGATTTCTTCAAGAGAGGACGCGGCTCGGCGCTCGACGACGTGGAGCGCACGCTCGTCCAGATGCTGCGTGACGGTCGCGCCGTCTACGACGCGGCGACGGCGGCCGTGTTCGGCGGCGGTCCGTCCAAAGACACCAAGCGGACCGTCAAGGGCACCGACCGGGAGATCAATGAGGCCCAGCGGCAGGTACGCCGGGCGTTGATCGTCCACGCCTCGGTCACCGGCAGCCCCGACCTGGCGCTGGCGATGGCGTACATGAGCGTGGTCAAGGACGTCGAGCGGGTGGGCGACTACGCCAAGAGCCTCTACGACATCGCCCGCTACGGCGCCGACTTCTCACAGGCCGAGGACCGGGAAGAGCTCGAGCACTACTGCGTCGCCGTGGGCAACCTCCTCGACGAGGCGGCGATGGTGTTCGAAGAGCGCGACACCGAGCGGGCGAAAGAGCTCGTCACCAAGGCCGACGGGTTCATCGACGAGTACGACGATCACATCAAGGCCGAGGCTCACGCCGAGGGGCCGGCGCCTGCCGCCGTCACCCGCGCCCTCTACTACTTCTACCTGCAACGGATCACCGCACACGTGATGAACCTCATGACGTCACTCGTGCTCCCCCTCGACCAGCTCGACTACTACGACGAGGCGAAAGACGACCGGCGCGAGCTGGAAACGTGACCGTGGGGGGCTCCGCGATCCTCATCGCCACGACGGAGGCGATCGAGACGACCGCCGAGGTGGATCTCGTGCTGCTCGTCATCGGGCTGTTCGGCGGGCTGGCCATCTTCCTGCTCGGCATGGACCACATGACCGAGTCGCTCAAGCTGGTCGCCGGCGACCGGATGCGCGACGTCCTCGGCAAGCTCACCTCGAATCGCTTCGTCGGCATGCTCACCGGAGCCGGCGTGACCGCTGTGATCCAGTCGTCCTCGGTCACGACGGTCCTGGTGGTCGGCTTCATCTCGTCCGGGCTGATGACGTTCGTCCAGTCGATCGGCGTCATCATCGGCGCCAACATCGGGACGACGGTCACGGCCCAGATCATCGCCTTCAGTGTCACGACGTACGCCTTGCTGGCGGTCGCGGTCGGGTTCGGCGTGACGTTCCTCTCCAAACGTGAGGATCGGAAGGCGCAGGGAACCGCGCTGATGGGGCTCGGGCTGGTCTTCTTCGGGATGAGCCTGATGGGCGACGCCATGTCGCCCCTGCGTACCTCCGACACCTTCATCGACGCGATGACCCGCCTCGAGAACCCCTTCCTCGGTATCGCCGTCGGGGCCGCCTTCACCGCCCTCATCCAATCCTCGTCGGCGACGACCGGCATCGTCATCGTCCTCGCTCAGCAAGGCCTCATCTCGCTCGACACCGGCATCGCGCTCATCTTCGGCGCCAACATCGGCACCTCCATCACCGCTGTGCTCGCTGCGCTTGGCAAGCCCAGGGAGGCGATGCGG
>DKBA01000270.1 GCA_002450985.1 Acidimicrobiia bacterium UBA6912 | reverse complement strand
GGGGGGCGAAGTCGCCGTGGGTGGTCACCAGCTCGCGCTCGAGCGGCGGGACGGCGGCGAGCCGAGCGATGGACGGAGCGAACACGCTGCGCCAGGCGGCTGGCAGCTCCGCGCCCTTCCGGTCCAGCGAGCGAAGCACGGCTTCGCCGTCGCGTAGCGGCAGCCCCGGCACCACGCTGCCGTGCAGGTCGGCGAGCAGTGCGGCCGGCGGCCGCGAGGCACATGCCCGCCGGGATGGAGGGCGTCCGCAGCCACCGGAGCGCGCGCCGTGCTGCGGGGACGCGTCCCCGCTCCGCGCTGCGCCCTGGGTGAAGCGCGGTGGCGACGCCTACGGTCGCGGTGGACCAACTACGAGGGGGTGTCTCGGTTGCGGGCGAAGACATCGCGACACGCTGCCACGAGGTTGCATAGCGCAACTTCCGGCCCCAGATAACGGACCGCTCAGCGTCCACCTGCGGCACGCCGTTCACACGAACCGGTTGCGCGCCTCGCCGACGACGTACAGGGAACCGGTCACGACCACCGCGTCGTCCTCCCCCACGCGGTGCAGCGCCTCGGTGACCGCCTGCCCTACCGGTGTCACGGCTTCGACGGGGACGTCGGGGCCGAACACCTCGCGTGCCGCGTCGGCGACGTCGTGTGCGGGGACGGCGGTCGGATCGCCCGCCTGCGTGGCGATGACCTCGGCGACGAGTCCGCGGAGGGGAGCGAGCAGCTCGATGGGATTGCGCTCCCCACGAAAGCCCACGACCAGCACCCGATAGGCCTCGGGGAACTCTTCGGCGAGCGCCGAGGCGAGCCCGGTGAGCCCCTCCTCGTTGTGGGCGCCGTCGAGGATCACCAGTGGGTTGCGGCCGACCACCTCGATGCGCCCGGGCGACTCGACGGCCAGAGCCGCCTCGCGCACCGCGGTCGGGTCGAGTGCTCTCCCGAAGAACGCCTCGACGGCCACGATCGCCGTGGCCAGATGGTCGACCTGGTGCCGGCCATGGAGGGGGAGGTAGATCTCGTCGTAGGTGTCGTGCAGCCCGCGCACCGCCAGGTGCCAGCCGCCCACTGCGGGGCCTGCGCCGGCGAGGTCGTAGTGGCTGCCGCGACGGATCCAGGTCGCGCCCGTCTCTGCGACCCTCGCGGTGACCGCACCCTCGGCGGCGGCGGGGAGCGGCCCGGTGACGAGCAGGCCGCCGTCCTTCACGATGCCGGCTTTCTCCCGGGCGATCTCCCCGATCGAATCCCCGAGATACGAGGTGTGGTCGATGGCGATGCCCGTGATGACCGACACGTCGGCGTCGANNAAGGGCGCTACGTCGGCGACCGCCTCCACCAGGCCGGCGGCATCGATGATCGCACCGTTGACGGTGAACCGTTCTTCGATGCGCTCCAGGTGCGGCGAGGTGAACGTGCCGACGCTCAGCTCGTGGGCGAGGAGCAGATCCTCGATCATCCGCACGGTGGTCGTCTTCCCGTTGGTGCCCGCGACATGGATCGCGGGCACGTCGTCATGGGGTCGCCCCATCAGCTCGAGCAGTCCTTCGATCCGCTCGAGCCCCGGCTTGACGCCGCTTCCGATGCGTGCGTCGAGGAACGCCTCCGCCTCGTCGCGAGAGGTGATGATGGGGAAATCGATCACGTGGCCTCAGCCGAGCTCGGCGAGCTGGGAACGGAGCTTGTCGACGGCTGCGGTGAGCTCGCCGCGCTTGGCCTCCTCCTTCGCCACCACCTCGGCCGGAGCCCGGTCCCGGAAGTCTGGATTGGCCAGTTTCGCCTCGGTCTTGGCGAGCTGATCCTCGGTCTCGGCGATCGCCTTCTCCAGACGAGGCCGCTCGGCGTCGACGTCGACGACCCCGGCAAGCGGGATGAAGGCGGACACGCGACCGGCGTGGATCCGGGTGTGGCCGGCGAGCTCCGCCGGGGCCTCCGTCGCAGTGACCTCGGCTCCGGCGAGCGCCACGAGCTGCGGGTTCCACCACGCACCGGCGATCCCGTCCGGATCGTCGAGGAGCATGCCGAAGCTCCGCTTGCCGAGCTGATGCTCGCTGCGGAACCGGCGCAGACCCGAGATGAGATCCTGGAGCTCCGCCATGCCGTCGGGCGCCCGCGTCGGCGGCGGTGACGGCCACGAAGCGGTGGCGAGCAGTGACCCGTCTCCCAGCTCCGACCACAGCTCCTCCGTGAGGAACGGGATCACCGGATGGAACAGCTTGAGGAGGTCGCGCATCACCACGCCGAGCGTCTCTCGCGTCGCCGGGGCGCGTGACTCGTCCTTCAACCCGAGCTTCGCCATCTCCAGGTACCAGTCGAACACCTCGGACCATGCGAAGTTGTAGAGCATGCCGACTGCATCAGAGAAGCGGTACTCGTCGAGGAGCTGGTCGTAGGCCGTGACGACCTCGCGCAACCTGGCGAGGATCCACGCATCCTCGGGCCCCGGGGTGTCCGGGTAGCCGCCGGTTCCGGGGACGCCCGTGATGTCGTTGTGCTCGACGACGAATCGCAGCGCATTCCACACCTTGTTGCCGAACCGGCGTGAGGCATCCACCCATTCCTCGTTGAGCGGGATGTCGTGCCCGGGAGCCGCAGACTGGATCAACGTCAGGCGCACCGAATCGGCGCCGTAGCGATCGACGAGCTCGAGCGGGTCCATGGCGTTCCCTGCGCTCTTGGACATCTTGCGACCGTCGGCGCTGCGGACCAGTCCGTGGATGACGATGTCGGAGAAGGGCTTCTCCCCCATGAAATGGAGCCCCATCTGCATCATGCGGGCGACCCAGAAGTAGATGATGTCGAACCCCGTCACCAGGGCGGCCGTCGGGTAGAACCTGGCGAGGTCCTCGGTCTGGTCGGGCCACCCGAGCGTCGAGAACGGCCACAACGCCGACGAGAACCAGGTGTCGAGGACGTCCTCCTCGGCCCGCACCGTCCCACCACACGAAGGACACTCGGTCACGTCCTCTCGGGACACGATGGTGTCGTCGCAGGCGTCGCAGTACCAGGCGGGGATGCGGTGCCCCCACCACAGCTGGCGGCTGATGCACCAATCGCGCAGGTTCTCCATCCAATGGAAGTAGTTCTTCTCCCACCGCTGCGGCACGAACCGGCTGTCGCCATTGCGCACGGCGTCGATCGCAGGCCCGACCATGGGACCCACCTTCACGAACCATTGGGTGGACAGCAACGGCTCCACCACCGTGCCGCACCGCGAACAGTGCCCCACCGAGTGGTGGTGGTCGTCGACCTTCGCGAGGTAGCCCTCCTTGGCGAGCTGGTGGCGCACCGCCTCGCGCGCCTCGTAGCGGTCGAGCCCGGCGAAGCGGCCGCCCGCCTTGGTGATGCGGCCGTCCGTGTCGATCACGACGATCGCCTCGAGCCCGGTCCGTTCGGCGATCTCGGCGTCGGTGGGATCGTGGGCCGGCGTCACCTTGACCGCACCCGTCCCGAACTCGGGATCGACCGCCGGGTCGGCGACGATGGGGATGATGCGGTCGACCAGCGGAAGCCGCACGTTCTTGCCGACGAGGTCGACGTACCGCGAGTCTTCCGGGTGGACCGCGACTCCGGTGTCCCCCAGCATCGTCTCGGCGCGAGTGGTGGCGACGGTGATGCCGCCCTCGCTTCCGTCTGCGAACGGGTAGCGAATGTGCACCAGCTCGCCACCCTCCTCCTCGTAGTCCACCTCGATCTCGGAGAGGGCGGTGTTGCAGCGGGGGCACCAGTTGATGATGCGGCTCCCCCGGTAGATGAGGTCCTGCTCGTACAGGGTGACGAACACCTCGCGCACGGCGCGGGAGAGCCCGTCGTCGAGGGTGAACCGCTCCCGGCTCCAGTCGGTGGAGAACCCCATGGTGCGGATCTGCTGGATGATCTGCCCGCCGGAGCGGGCCTTCCACGCCCACACTTGCTCGACGAACGCCTCACGGCCGATGTCGTGGCGGGTCATCCCCTCGGCGGCGAGCTCACGCTCGACGACGTTCTGGGTGGCGATGCCGGCGTGGTCCATCCCTGGGAGCCACAGGGCCGCATACCCCTGCATGCGCTTGCGCCGGATGATGGCGTCCTGCATCGACATGTTGAGCGCATGGCCCATGTGGAGCACGCCGGTGACGTTGGGCGGGGGGATGACGATGCAGAAGGGCTCGCCGCCCGGATTCAGCTCAGGCCGGAACGCGCCCGCCGACTCCCAGACGTCGTACCAACGCGACTCGACGTCCTTCGGATCGTACGTTGGCTTCATCACGTCCCTCGGTCATGCGTCACCTCGCTGGGGCACGCGATGTTAGCGGTGGCCATCCCCGTCGAGGGCGCAGCCGGGGATCCGAAGCGCCATCGACCGCCGGAAGGAGCCCAACACGAGGTCCCGACGGAACGCCGCGTTGCCGGGACGGTCGTAGGACATTCGCAGCTGATCCCGCCCCACCGACGGCGAGATGATGAGGCCGACTACTGGAGGTGTCATCGATGCGTGCGAGATGGCGGTTCGCAGCTCTCGGCTCAGCGATCGTCCTCGTGGTGGCTTCCTGCGGGTCGCAGGGTGATGATGGTGCCGCAGTCACGACCGCGACTCAGCTCCCAAACCCGACCACAGTGGTTGGCCCGCCGGGACCACAGGGTGAGCAAGGACCACAGGGCGAGCAGGGACCACAGGGCGAACCAGGACCGCAGGGAGTCCCGGGTGAGCGAGGACCGCAAGGACCTCAGGGCCCGCAGGGGGCCACCGGCCCGCAAGGACCGAGCGGACCGCGAGGCTTGCCAGGCGAGGTCGTGGTCTATTGGGCCCAGGGGCATGCGCTCATCCCCGCGGGCAGCATTCACACCGGCGTGGTCGCTTCGTGCGACGAGGGAGACTTCGCCACCGGCGCCGGGTGGGGCATCGAGGGAGACGACGAGGTCGACCGGGCGCAACTGAGCGTGGTCTGTTCACTGCCGGAGTGGATCTGGGCGATGGACGACACCTCCGAGGGCTGGCAGGTCGGCTTCGACCGCGTCGCCCACGACACGTCGATCGAGGTCTCCGTCTACGTGCAATGCCTCGACCTCACCCCGTGAGGAGGATCGTCTCGGTCGGCGACGGAGCGGCGGTGGAGCCGGCCCTCTAGCCTGGCGCCCCGCCGTTCGAGGAGCGCCCCATGACCGTCCGCATCGATGCCGCACTGCTCATCCCCGGAAGGGGGGATCCGATCGAACGGGGCTCGGTCGTGATGGACGGCGGCGGCATCGTCTACGCCGGACCTACCGCGGGCGCACCGCCGGCGGACGAGGTGACCGAGGTGCCCGCCGTCCTCCCGGGGCTGTGGGAGTGCCACGGGCACTTCACCGGCATCCTCACCGCCAACCTGGAGGAGGAGGCGAAGCTGCCCACCGCGCTCAAGACGGCGCGAGCCGTCGCCGATGTGCGACGCACCGTCGAGGGTGGCGTCACCTCGGTGCGCGAGGTCGGCGGCCTCGGCATTCACATCCGCCACGCCGTCGACGAGGGCACCATCCCCGGCCCGCACATCTACGGCGCCGGGGGGGTCCTGTCCACGACGGGTGGCCACGCCGACGTGCACGGCTATCCGCTCGAGTGGATCACGGGAATGTCCGAGGAGGAGAGCTTCGGGGTGCTCGCCGACGGCGTGCCGGAGTGCCTGCGCGCCGTCCGCCGCCAGCTCCGCAAGGGCGCCAGCGTCATCAAGATCTGCGCCTCGGGCGGAGTCGCCAGCGAGTTGGACCACCCGATCCATCAGCAGTTCTCGGACGACGAGCTGAAGGCCATCGTCGACGAGGCGACGCGAGCGGAGCGTGTCGTCGCCGCCCACTGCCATGGCAAGCCGGGGATCATGGCGGCACTCCGAGCAGGGGTGAAGACGATCGAGCACGGCAGCTATCTCGATGACGAGGCCGCCGAGCTGATGAAGGAGACCGGAGCGATCCTGGTTCCCACCCGCTACATCCTGGAGGACCTGCTCCAGATGGAGGACCGTCTCCCCTCGTATGTCTGGCGCAAGACGCTGCTCGTCGCCGACCACCACACGATGGCGCTCAAGACGGCCGTCGCCGCAGGCGTCACCATCGCCATGGGCACCGATATCTTCCTCTCCGGGCCGAGCTACGGCACGAACGGTCGCGAGATCCGCCACCTCGTCGACGCGGGAATGACGTCGCTCGAGGCGATCGAGGCGGCCACCGCCAACGGCCCGCTCACCCTCGGACCCCAGGCTCCGCGTTCCGGCATCCTTCGAGAGGGCTACGACGCAGACGTGATCGCCATGGACGGCAACCCTCTCGACGACCTCGCGATGTGGGGCGATCCGAACCGAGTGACCCACGTGTGGAAGGGCGGAACGCCGTTGAAGTCGCCGGCATGATGGAGCCCGATCGGCTCGTCGTCTCGCTCCTGGCCCGGCCGGGACGCCACGACCGGCGCACCATCGCGATGAGGACGCAGCTGTCGCGCCCGGTGCTGGACCACACGCTGCGCAAGCTGATCCGCATGGGATGGATCGCAGGCGACGACGACGGCTATCGGCTCACCCCATCGGGGATACGGAACGCCAGGGCGTTGCGAGGTGCGTCATGAGCAGCCGACACAGCCACACCGAGAATGCCATCGGCCACTACGCCCGCTTGGCCGCCGACTTCTGGCGCGGCGCCGTCAATGACTACGTCGTCGACGCAGCGCAGGTCGGACCGGGGGAAGTGATGCTCGACATCGGAGCCGGCGCGGGGCCCGCCACCGTGCCTGCCGCTCGGCGAGGGGCAACCGTGGTTGCGGTCGATCCGAGCCGTGTGATGCGGTGCGCGCTCCATTTGCGGCGTTTGTGGCAGCGACACCGCCACCGGATCCGCATCGCTGCGGGCACCGCGGAGCGCCTACCGCTCGAAGATCACTCGGTGGATGTCGCCGTGGCGGTGAACACGATGCATCACTGGACCGACATGGACCTCGCCGCACGTGAACTGCACCGCGTGCTTCGCCCCGGCGGCAGGCTCGTGCTCGTGGACGAGGACTTCGACGACCCTGCGCACGTGATGGCGAGTAGAGCGGCATCGCACAACGCGACCTACCCGATGATCGACCCGGACGTCGTTGCTGAGAAGCTCGCCACCGCGGGCTTTGCGACGCACGCGACACGGCCGAGAATCGCCGGACGCCCACTGCTTCAGGTGACCGGCATGTCGACCCCTGGGCGGTCCTGACCAGCGAGCCGATCGCCCCTATCCGATGTCGGCTGGTGAGCCGACAATGGCGAGCGGTGTCGAAGGGTGCCCGCCATGCGTGAATACATCGACGGAGCGACGGCCATCGTCCGCGGGGCGCTGGCAGCCGGTTGCGACTTCTTCGCGGGCTACCCGATCACTCCTGCGTCGGGCATCCTGATGGCGATGATGCGCGACCTGCCCCGCACCGGGGGTGTGGCGATCCAAGGCGAGGACGAGATCGCCTCGATCGGGATGTGCATCGGCGCGGCGATGGCCGGCTCCCGGGCGATGACGGCGACGAGCGGCCCCGGCATCAGCCTCTACAGCGAGAACATCGGGCTGGCGATCATGGGGGAGGTCCCCCTGGTCATCGTCGACGTGCAGCGCCTGGGACCCGCCACCGGTGGCGCCACCACGGTGTCGCAGGGGGACGTCCAGTTCGTCAGGTGGGGAACGGCGGGCGGCTACCCGATCATCGCACTCTGCCCCACCGACGTCGCCGATTGCTACCGCCTCACGGTGCGGGCGTTCGAGCTGGCCGAGCGATTCCGTTGCCCGGTGTTCCTCCTCACCGACAAGGAGGTCGTGATGACACCGGCGACGGTTGCCGCGGATGCGTTCGTCCCGCTCCCCGTGCCCGAGCGCACCACGGCCGACACGGGCCTCCCCTACGAGTTCGTTCCGGCGGGGGACGTGCCGGCGCTCCATCTCATCGGTGATGGCGCCGCCGTGCGTTTCACCGGCTCGACCCACGACGAGGGGGCGTTCATCACCAAGCACGGGCCGACCATCGAGGCGCTCAATCGCCATCTCGCCGCCAAGGTCGACGACCACGTCGCCGAGATCACGATGATGGACCACATCGCGCAGGCGGGCGCCGCCACCTTGATCGTGGGCTACGGCGTCACCGCGGGCGCCGTCGCCAGCGCCGTCGAGCTGAGCGACTCGCCGCTGGCGGCCCTCATCGTGCGCAGCGTGTGGCCCGTGCCCGAGGAGGCCATCCGGGACGCCCTCGCCGGCATCGACCGCGTCGTCGTGCCGGAGCTGAACCTCGGGCTCTACCGGCGCGAGATCGAGCGGCTGGCGGGCGACCGCGAAGTGGTCGGCGTCAACCGCATCGACGGCGACCTGATCTCGCCGCAGCAGATCCTGGAGGCGACGGCGTGAGCATCACGATCAGCCGGCTCGCCACCTTCCGCAACGAGAAGCCCTACCCGTTCTGCCCCGGCTGCGGGCACGGGCCCGTCCTCGACCGGCTCGACGAGGCGCTGGTGCGGCTGGCCCTCGACCCCGCAAGGGTCGTCATCGTGTCCGATATCGGCTGCTCCGGGCTGTCGGACCAGTACTTCGCCACGAGCGCATTCCACGGGCTTCACGGGCGCAGCATCACCTACGCCACCGGCATCAAGCTCGCCAATCCCGAGCTCACCGTCGTGGTCGTGATGGGCGACGGCGGGACCGGCATCGGCGGGGCCCACTTGCTGTCGGCGGCCCGGCGCAACATCGGCATCACCGTGATCGTCATGAACAACCTCAACTTCGGGATGACCGGCGGTCAGCACTCGACGACGACTCCGGAGGGGGCGATCACCGCGACGACGCCGGGCGGCAACCTCGAGCACCCGCTCGACATCTGCGCCACCGTCGGCGTCAACGGAGCCGGCTACGTGTACCGGGGCACGAGCTTCGACGAAGACCTCGCCGACCGCATCGTGGCGGCCATCGAGAACCCCGGCTTCTCCCTGCTCGACATCTGGGAGCTGTGCACCGCCTACTTCGTGCGCGCCAACCGCTTCTCGCGCCGGGGCATCGAGCAGACGATGGGCGAGCTCGGCTTCTCCCCCGGCGTGCTGTACGAGCGAGACGTCGCCGGGTACTCCGCGGCGTATGCCGCAGCGCAGGGAGGTACGGCGAACGCCCCGCTGGGTGTGGCCCCCCAGACGATCCCGACCGAGTTCGCTCACTCGCTCGAGGAACCGGCGACGCTGCTCCTCGCCGGCTCCGCCGGCGGCAAGGTGCGGTCGGCGGCCCGCGTCGTTGCCGAAGCGGCCATCCGCGCCGGTCTGTGGGTGACCCAGAAGGACGACTATCCCGTCACCGTGAAGACCGGGCACAGCCTGTCGCAGCTCACCGTGAGCCCGCAGCCCGAACCCCTGGGACCGGTCACCCCGCCCGACGTGCTGGTCGTGCTCTCCGACGACGGGCTCCGCAAGGTGCGGCCGCTGCTCGGATCGATGCACCCGGACGGCGTGGTCGTCGCCCCACCCGACCTGGCCGGGGTGACGACGCCGGCGCACGTCGTGCTCGTCGACCCGTCCGAGGCTCCGGTGCGCATCGGCAAGCCGGCCCTCGCCCTGTCCATGGCGTCGGCGGCGATCGCCGCCGCAGGGTGGTTCGACCTTGCCGCCCTTCGCGCTGCCGCGGCGTGCGGACCCTTCGCCGAGCAGAACACCGGGGCCGTCGAGGCGGGTCTCGCCCTCCCCCACGGCTGAGCTCGTCGCGACCTGCGCAGCGGCAGGCCGCGGGCGTCAGGTGGTGCCGGCCTCGAGCTGCTCGACGAGGTCGACGTACGCCTGCATGGCCTCGTCCTGCGACGTGCCTTCGAGACCGGCCCACGCGTCGTACTTGGCGCGGCCGACGAAGTCCATCATCCCCGGCCGCTTCCCGGTGACGTCGCCGGTGCTCCCCTGCTTGTACAGCGCGTACAGGCGCAGGAGGTCGGCGTTGTCCGGCTTCTCCGGGAGCTGCTGGACACGGTCGGCGGCATCGGCAAAACGGGCGGCGAGATCGGACATGGGCGTCCTTTCGGCAGGGTGGAGGACTCCGCCTGATGATGCCACGAGCGAGGAGGTGTCCAGCCAGTCGTCAGGCGGCGCCGTCCCGGCCTCGCACGGAGGCGAGCACGACATCGATCGGCGTCGTGGCCAGGTCGTCGCCGAGCTCCTGGACGTAGTCGTAGCCGAAGCGGCCCTTGATGCACAGGTGCCCGGAGGTGACCTCGTGATCGAGGGGCGACGTGACCTTGACGATGCGGTTGTCCTGCACGTGCAGCTCGAGGTTGCAGCCGACCCCGCAGTATGAGCAGACGGTGCGGGTGACGGTCTGGGCGCTCTCGTCCCACACGCCGGCCTTGCGGAGCTCGAACTCGCTGCGGAACATCAGCGCCCCGGTCGGGCACACCCCGATGCAGTTCCCGCAGTACACGCAGGCCGATTGGGTGAGGTCCACGTCGAACTCGGTCGAGATCCGGGCGTCGAAGCCGCGCCCGGCAACGGCGATGGCGAACGTGTTCTGGGCATCGGGGCCGCACGCCTCGACGCACTTGTAGCAGAGGATGCACTTCCCGTAGTCACGTACGTACAGCTCGTCATGGACCTTCACCGGCTGCGCCACCGTCTCCGCAGCATCCAGGGCAGGATCGGCGTGGTGGCCGGCGTTGCGCCGGTCGCGGTCGCCGGCCGGCGGGGCGGGCGGTCCGAAGCGATCCGGATCGACACCGTACCGTGTCATCCAGTCACGGGTGGCGTCGTCCACGAGCGACAGATCGACCGACGAGGCGAGGAACTCGTAGACCATCTTGCGGCTGTGGCGCACTCGCTCGGTGTCGGTCCGCACCTCCATGCCCTGCTCGACCCGGCGCGAGCAGGCAGGGACGAGCGCACGGGATCCGGCGACCTCGACCACGCAGACGCGGCAGGTGTTCACGGGCGTCAGGTTCTCCAGGTAACAGAGCGTGGGCTGATCAGCACCGATCGAGCGGCAGGCCCCGAGAATGGTCGTGCCTGCTGCGACGCCGACCGACCTCCCGTCGATGGTGATCTCGATCGAGGCGGTCATGGAGCACCCCCGATGAGACCGAGCGCGATCGCCGACTGCACGGCGGTGCCAGCAGTGTGGCCGAGGGCGCAGATCGAGGCGTCCTTCATGGCCGCATCGATCTCTGCCAGGAGCGCGACGTCACGCCTCCGGCTGCCGTTGGGCGAGCCGATGGTGATGCGGTGCAGCGTTTCCTCCTGGCGTACCGTGCCCACCCGGCACGGTACGCACTGCCCGCAGGACTCGTCGCGGAAGAAGGCGGCGATCCGCCGGACCACATCTGCCATGTCTGCCTCCGTGGTGAACGGCATCACGACGCCCGAGCCCAGGCTGAGGCCCGCCGCTCTCGTGTCCTCGAACGTCAGCGGCAGATCGAGCAGGTCTGGTCCGATGAAGGCGCCAGACGCGCCACCCAGCAAGACGGCGCGCAGGGGGCCGGTCACGCCGCCGGCCATCTCGATGAGGTCGCCGACGGTGGCCCCGAACTCCACCTCGTACACGCCGGGGACGGCCACGGCGCCGGAGAGACAGAACAGCTTCGGGCCCGTCGACTGCGGCGTCCCGATCCGAGCGTAGGCGTCGCCACCCTCGAGCACGATCATCGGGACGTTGAGCAGGGTCTCCACGTTGTTGACCACCGTCGGGGCCCCGAACAGCCCCGCCTCGGTCGGGTAGGGCGGCTTCTGTCGCGGCTCACCCCGGAAGCCCTCGATCGAGTTGAACAGCGCCGTCTCCTCGCCGCAGATGTAGGCGCCGCCGCCGATGCGGATCTCGACGTCGAACGCCACCCCGCTTCCCGCGATGTCGTCGCCGAGCAACCCGGCCCGGCGAGCGGCCACGATCGCCGCAGCGACGTGCCGGTTGGCGATCGGGTACTCACCCCGCAGGTACAGGTAGCCCCTGGTGGCCCCGACCGCGATGCCGGCGATCGTCATCGACTCCACGACGGCGAAGGGATCCCCTTCCATGAGGCCGCGGTCCTTGAAGGTGCCGGGTTCGGCCTCATCGGCGTTGCAGATCAGGTAGCGCACCTCCGCGCCGCTCATCGCAACGGCCTCCCACTTGGCGCCCATCGGGAACGCCGCACCGCCGCGACCGCGGATCCCGGAGCGCTTCACCTCTTCGATGACGGCTGCGGCGCCCATCTCGAGCGATCTCGCCAGCGCCTCGTAGCCCCCGCTGGCGCGGTAGTCCTCGAGGCTCCACGGGTCGACGGCCCCGACCCGGTGCAACAGGCGCAGCTCGCTGCGCCGGTCGACGGTCTGCGGCACCCCGAATTCGCCGGCGTCGCGATGCGGCCGGGGAGCGCCGGCGAGGTACCTCGTGACGTCCTCGGGCGTGGCCCCCCACAGGCTGACGTCGTCCTCGCCCGCTCGCTGCACCAACACCGCCGGGGACCGGTCACACTGGCCGAGACACGGGCTGGGCACGACATCGGCCCGGTGGCCCAGCGCCGCAAGCAGTGCATCACCGCCGCGGATGCGGCACGACACGTCTTCGCACACGTGGGCGACCCGGCGGGGCCGCTCCTCGGTGGCGAGCAGCGCATAGAACGAGGCGACGCCGTAGGCCTCGGCCGGAGGCACCCCGAGGCGCTCGCTCACGTAGGTGAGGCCGCCGGGGCTGATCCAGCCGATCTCGCCTTGAAGGGCCTGGAGCGCCGGGAGGAGGAGGTGCCGCCGGCGGGCGGCGGCGTGGTAGCCGCCGAAGGCGACGTGACCGTCGACCGCCGACCGGGCGCCGCCCTCCCACACGGACTCCGGCCGGCCGAGCATGGCATCGACCGCTGCCCGTTCGGCCGCCGTGGCCGACGCCGACATCAGGTGGAGATCGATCGTGTCCTCCCTCTCGCGGTCCTCAGCCAGCCTACGACGCACGCCGGACGACCGCAGGTGCATCGCCCTCTCCCCGGCCGGCGGACGCCAGGGGTCAACCGTGGCGCTCGCGGGCACGTCTCAGCTTGGCTCCGCGATAGAACCGTCTCGCCCAGCGGGAGTCCGGTTGCGCCAGGCCGAATGCCGCGACGGCGAACACGACCGGCACCGTCCCCGCAGGCTCGAAGAACGCCGCCCACGTCCATGGCTCACCGGCGTGTCGACCGAGCCCCCGAAACACTGCGCCCACTTGCGCCAGGTTGCCCTTCAACCAGGCGACGATCGCAGAAACCAGCACGGCCAGCAGGATTCCGATGAGGACGATCACTACCGGATCCATCACTCCTCCAGGGCTGACTCCTCGACGGTCCTGGCGAGGTAGCGACGGCTCATCCAGCCAAGTCGGCAACGAAGATGTCGTGCAGGTTCTCGAGACTCCGCGTCAGGTCGCGCTCGACGATGCGCGGCAGCAACATGCGATCGACCGTCCTCCCGAAGAAGGACGTCGGCTCCTCTGTCTCCATGACGACGCGCAGGATGAAGGCTTCCTGCCCGGCTGCGGCATACCGGTACTCCCAATGCACCTCGGGGAACCCCGGGGAGACGGTGCGGAAACTGGTGCGCTCGAGGTCGATGCGCTCGTCGAGCACGGAGGAGGCATCGATCTGCCGGCCCAGGATCTTGTAGCGATAGTGGACCTGGTCGCCCGAATCGATCCAGCCACACAGCTCCGGATCGACGAGCTCGATCACTCCCACGTACCAGAACGGCCATGTGTGGAAGTCGCTGATGTAGTCGAAGCCCTTCTTCAGCGGCACCGGATACGTATGCGCGTGCTCTGCATGCACCCGGCTCACCCCCTCTCCAGGGCGAGGTCTCGCAGCCCTGAACCAGAGCTGCCGTCCCAAGGACACGGTCCGTCGAGCAGCGGGGCCGCGGCAAGAGGCAAAGGTCCCGGCGGAGTCCATCAGCCGACCGTGAGCCAGGCCAACCGATCCCACGCGGTCAGCGCACCGGCACGATACGGGCGATGGTGCCTTCGAAGTTGGCGATGTAGAGCTCGCCGAACCCGTCGACACCGAAACTGTTGATCTGGCCGACCTCCGCCAGGTCCTCGGACCAGTCCTGCTCGTCGACGACGGCGCCGTCGTCGTAGCGGAAGCTCCGCACCCACAGCCCGCACCAATCGGCGTAGAAGTAGTGCCCGGCGATCTCGGGGATGGCGCTCCCCCGGTAGACGAATCCGCCGGTGATCGAGCACGACCGGTTCGAGTGGTCGTACTCGAGCACGGGGAGGGTGATGCCCGTCATGTCGCAATCCGCCGGCGAGAAGCAGTGGCTGCCCTCGGTGACCGGCCAACCGAAGTTGTAGCCGCCCCCGCCGAGCGGCACGACGTCGACCTCTTCCCAGTCCGACTGCCCGACATCGGCNNGCCCACACCTCGGGGGCGCCGCCGCCGTTCACGAACGGGTTGTCGGCTGGGATGGCGTAGGGATC
This sequence comes from Acidimicrobiia bacterium UBA6912, assembly GCA_002450985.1. Taxonomy (GTDB): domain Bacteria; phylum Actinomycetota; class Acidimicrobiia; order Spongiisociales; family UBA5794; genus UBA6912. The sequence goes on along the minus strand of DKBA01000270.1, from coordinate 2,697 downwards.
ACCCGAATCGACATCGAGGCGCACGATCGCGGCATACATCGTGTTGGGGTCCTGGCCCTGGTTCTTCGCATCCGCCCCATCACCGAGCGACACGTACAGGTAGCCGTCAGGGCCGAAGTGCACGGCACCGGCGTAGTGCCGGATGTCGACCGAGGCCGCCGGCTGGGGCAGCTCGAAGACCACCTTCTCACCGTCCCGGTCTGCCCGGTCCGGATCGTCGGACACGCCGTACTCGGAGAGCTGTCGGTTGCCGGATGTGTCGACGTAGTACACGAACAGCCGCCCGTTCGTGACGTATTCGGGGTGGAAGGCGAGGCCGAGCAGTCCCTGCTCGATACCGTTCGAAGCCACCCGGTCGCTCAGGTCGAGGAACGGCTCGTCGAGCATGCCCCGCTCGGGATCGATGATGCGAACGACGCCCCGTCGCTCGACGGCGAACACGCGGGGGTCGCCGGGCGGAGCGGCGATCACCGTCGGCTGATGGAGTCCGGTCGCCAGCACCTCGAGCGCGAGCCCCTGCAGCGGCGCCGCCGGCTGCGTCGTCGTGGTGGTGGCGTCGGCGCCGCCGGTGCCGGGCACCGATCCCTGCGACGTCGTGGTCGCCTGCCCTCCGCCCTCGTCCACAGCGCTCGTCGCCGTCGTGGCGCTCGTCGTGGCGGAGGTCGTGGTGGTCTCGTCCGGCAAACCGAACGGGGCTTCCATGGTGCTGCCGCACGCCGCCACCACCAGCAACCAGGCGACCACGACGAGCGCGAGCGCGAGACGACGGCGAGCGGGGCGGGGACGGGTGGAGGACCGGGGGGAACTCACGTCTCCCATGCTGGCAAAAAGCCAGTCCGATGTCGCATCAATCGCGCCGTCTTCGGCTCACGACGACGCCGGCTCGATCCGCACTGCCGTGGCCTTGAACTCGGCCGTGCCAGATTTCGGGTCCCACGCATCGATGGTGAGCAGGTTCACGTCCGCGTCGTCGGGGAAATGGAACGCCATGAAGGCGAGTCCCGGACGGAGACTGTGGTGGAAGGCGACCGGCACCTCGATCGATCCGCGCCGCGAGCTCACCCGCACGATGTCGCCCTCCGCCACTCCGATGGTGGCGCCGTCCTCCGCTGCGATCTCGATGGTCCCGCCGGCCCGGATCGGCGATGCGAATCCGCCCGACTGCACGCCGGTGTTGTACGAGTCGAGCCTGCGGCCCGTCGTCAAGCGGATCGGGTACGCCTCGCTGAGCTCGTCGACGGGAGGCACCCACTCGGTCGGGATGAACGGGGCCGGGTCGCGAGGCAGCGGGTCCTCCCAGAGCCAGCCGTGGAGGAACTGCGTCCCAGGATGTTCGAGATCCGGGCACGGCCATTGGATGCCGCCGAGCGCGTCGAGGCGCTCGTACGACATGCCGGCGTGCATCGGCGACAGGGCGCGGAGCTCGTCCCACACCTCTTCGGCGGTGGGCACACCCCAGCCGTGACCCATGCGGGCGGCGAGCAGCGACAGGATCTCTATGTCGTCCTTCGCCTCCCCCGGAGGATCGAGCGCCTTGCGGACTCGCTGCACCCGCCGCTCCGACGAGGTGACGGTGCCGTCGGTCTCGGCCCACGACACCGCGGCGGGGAGCACGACATCGGCCATCTCTGCAGTCCTCGTGAGGAAGATGTCCTGCACCACCATGAAGTCGAGACCGTCGAGCAAGCGCCTCGTCCTGGCGACGTCGGCCTCGGACTGCGCGGGGTTCTCCCCTATCACGTACAGCGCCCGGAGCTCGGCACGCTCCATCGCCTCGAACATCTGCGAGATGTGGAGCCCGGGCTCGGCAGGCACGTCGACGCCCCAGAGGGCTTCGAACTTGCCCCGCGCCACCGGGTCGGCGACGTCCTGGAAGCCGGGGAGCTTGTTGGGCAGCGCCCCCATGTCTCCGCCGCCCTGCACGTTGTTCTGCCCGCGGATCGGCACGAGCCCTGAGCCGTAGCGCCCCACGTGTCCCGTGAGCAGGGAGAGGCTGATGAGGGCGAGCACGTTGTCGGTGGCGTTGTGGTGCTCGGTGATGCCGAGCGTCCAGCAGATCTGGGCGCGGTCTGCCGTGGCGTAGTCGTGAGCCAACTTGCGGATCACCTCTGCAGGCACCCCGGTGATCTGCTCCGCCTTGTCCAGCGTGTAGGGCTCCACGGCGGCGGCGTACGCCTCGAACCCCGAGGTGCCGTGGGCGACGAACGCCTCGTTGACGAGACCCGAGGCGATGATCTCCCGCCCGATCGCATTGGCGAGGGCGATGTCGGAGCCGACGTCGATACCGAGCCACACATCGGCCCATTGGGCGGACGAGGTCCGTCGCGGGTCGACGGCATACATCGTGGCGCCATTGCGAACACCTCTCATCAGGTGATGGAAGAAGATCGGGTGGGCCTCGCGCGCGTTCGACCCCCACAGGACGATGAGGTCCGTGGTCTCGATCTCCTCGTACGACGACGTCCCGCCGCCCGCTCCGAGCACTGCCGCCAGACCGGCGACGCTAGGAGCGTGTCAGGTGCGGTTGCAGCTGTCGATGTTGTTGCTGCCGAGGACGACCCGACTGAACTTGCCGGCGACGAAGTTCAGCTCGTTGGTCGACCGGCTGCAGCTGAAGATGCCGTACGTCCTGGGCCCATGCTTCTCGCCCGCGGCCCTGAGGCCGGCGGCCACCCGGTCGAGCGCCTCGTCCCACGT
>DKBA01000062.1 GCA_002450985.1 Acidimicrobiia bacterium UBA6912 | reverse complement strand
CGGAGGTCGTCGTGTTCGAGGACGTCGACCGGCGGGCCCCGCTGCGCCACCGGGTCCCGGGTCCGGCCGCTTTCATCAATACTGATCATGACGGCGCCCCGGCCCCGGACGATGATGCTCTCGATCCGGTAGCACCCGGGGTCGGACGCCAGCAACGCGGCTCCGGCTGCGACCAGATCCTGTTGCGAGCGGCAACGCACGCAGCAGCGTGCACCGGATACAGGTAGGGCGGCCGGCACACCCCGGCCGAGATGCACACCCGAGCCGGCGCACCCCCTGAGGGGGTGCGCCGCCATTGGGCCGAGAGAGGAGAGAGCGACATGCACCAACGCACCGGCGTCCGCCTCCCTTTCGCCACGCCCGCCGAGATCTCCAGGAGCCAGACCTCCCTCCGCCCTGAGGTACGCCTCACGGCGATCTGAGCTCCTCCCAGAGAGCGGCCCCCAACCCGCTCACCGCACCGGCGACTCCTACGGGAACCAGGAGTCGCCGGTGGCGCGTCCGGGATCAGCGACTCGCCGCCGCCACGCAGGCGAATACGGCGTCGCGCAGTGCCCTCTCCCGGGGGTCGTCCCACAGGTGCAAGCCCATCCTGTTCCCGGCGTGGCAGACCCCGATACTCGTCGTCGGGTCAGCGGTCCACCGGCAGGCCGCTCGGCACCTGATCAGGGACGCGGTCGGCGATCTCGTCGACCCGCGGGTCGGTGAGCGCCTCGAGGAAGGCGACGAGGTCGGCCGACTCGTCGTCGTCGAGCGGGCGCGGGGTGAGCCGGGCATCGAGATAGTCGAGCACTGTCGCGATTCGCTCCGGGGCGTCGTACACGATCCGCATCGATTCGGGGAGCTGACTCGGGTCGTACTCGGCGAGCGCCGCCTCCGGGTCGAGCATGTGGCGCACGGCTGCCTCCAGGGTCGTGTACGCCCCGTCGTGGAACCACGGCCCGTTGACGACCACATTGCGCAGCGGCGGGGTGCGAAAGGCGTACATGTCCGCCGTCGAGCCGGTCTCCCTCGCCCGCCCCATGTCGTCCGGCGACTCCGCTCCCTTGCCGGGCCCCACCTGCGGAGAGGCGACGTTGTGGTGCTGCTGATCGGTGAGGAGGGTCCCCGAGTGACAGGCGGCGCAGCCGGCGTCCCCGAAGAACAGCACCGCTCCCCGCTTCGCCTCGTCGGTCAGGGCGCCGAGATCGCCGCCGAGGTAGGCGTCCCACGGTGTGGCGTCGGCGGCGAACAGGTGCGCTTCGAACGCTCCGATGGCCGTTGCCGCGTGCTCGAAGCCCAACTCCTCGATGGCGACGTCGGGGAAGGCCGCCTCGAACAGGTCGACGTACTCGGGGATCGCCAGCAGCCGGTCCATCAGGGCCGCCCAGATGCCCGTGAAGTCGTCCGGGGCCAGCACGGCGAGCTCGTTCGGCGCCCCGGTGACGTCGACGTCCCCGGGGAACCCGCGCATCTCGGCGTCGGACGTCACCGGGAACATCGCCTGGACCGCCAGCACGTTCGGCAACCCGTCGGGGAGGGCCTCCCGGGCCGGTGAGGTGAACCCGTGCGCCGCGCTGCCGGCGACCCGGCCATCCCAGAACATCGTCATCCACTCTTCGGCCCCGCGGTTCCACACATCCGGGGCGTTGCGGGGGATCAGCGGCCGTCCCTCTCCGAGCACCCGGTCCGGGCCGAGTCCCGTGCCACCGGTGCCGATCGACACCGGGAGACCGTCGCCGGAGGCCAGCGACGGGTGGTGGCAGGTGGCGCAGGCGATGTCGCGGTTTCCGGAGAGCTCCCGGTCGAAGAACAGCGCCTCGCCGAGGGCGAGCAGCGCCTCGGGCTGCTCCGCTCCGGCGTCGAGTGGCGCCAGACCATGGGCGGTGACGATCTCGCCGAGCCGCTCGTCGAGCGATGGTCTACGAACGACGTCGAGCGCCACATAGGCCGCCAGGCCGACCATCGCTGTGCCGAGCACGACGACGAACCACCGTGTTCTCATCGTCCTACCCCATTCTCGGCGCCCCCCGACGCCGCTCCGCAAGGTGTGTGTCCCCCGACGCTACGCCGCCCGACCCCGGGCCGCCCAGGGGCCGAAGGACTCTGCCTCGTCCCGCTGTCGCACGGCGGCCCCTACCGTGCCGAGCGTGGAGATCGCCGGCTATCCCGCCCGCTTCGCCTTCTATGGAACCCTTCGTCGCGGCGGCGGTGCGCTCGAGCGGCTCGGACTCGCCTCCGAGCTGACCTACGCCGGCCGCTGCGTCATCCCCGGCGTGCTCTCCGTCATCTCCTGGTACCCGGGCCTCGTGCCCGGCGAGGGCCGGGTGATCGGCGACCTCTTCCTCGTCCCCGATGCGGCAACGGTCGCCCTCCTCGACCGCTTCGAGGGCTACCGGCCGGACGACCCTGCGGGGTCGCTCTATTTGCGCCGGGAGATCGACCTCATCGAGCCGGAGGGCCTGGCCTGGACCTACCTGTGGACAGGCCCGGTCGCGGAGGCGGCCCGCATCCCGTCGGGCGACTGGCTGGCCCGTCGGGAGTCGCCCCCGCCGCCTGCGTGACTCCGGGGGCTCGGCTCGACCGGCCGGCCACACGTGAGAGGGGACCGCACCGCGGCCCCCTCTCTGCGACCGGTTCCCCTCCTACGGGAGGAAGCCGTCGATCCACTCGAGGACTTCGGGGATGTCCACTCTGGACGAGTAGCCGACCCCGGAGCAGTTGATGTTGGTGACGTACGAGTTCACGGCCAGCACGGTGTCCGTCCCGCCCAGCAGGTCGGGCCCGCCTGAGTCGCCGAAGCAGGTTCCCCCCGAGCCGCCCCCCGGGTTCAGCGCCAGGCGCATGTACTCGGCACTGTGCACGAAGTTGCCCGAGACCAGCGCGCTCGGTGCGTACATCCGCTCGCGGGGCCCCGTCCACCGGTAGAACGGCGGGGGCTGCGGCAGCTCGCTGCCGGGGATCTGCAGCTGTTCCTGCACCCCGTAGCCGACGAAGTCGATGGTCGTCTTGTTCTTCAACGTGTCGACCAGGCCGGCCTCCGGTAGGGTCGCAAAGCCGCCCACCTCCACCGGCTGGTCGAGCACCACGATCCCGACGTCCCGGTACGAGAATGCCGGCAGGCCGTTGCCGCCTCCGTAGGGATTCTCGTCGCTCTGGTACTTGGGATTGGTGTACGGCGTCCCTTCGACGGCGCCGCTGCCCGGTCCACCGTACGGGTAGAGCGGGAAGGGAACTGCGTCGTAGGTGACGTCCTCGGCGAACCACACCCGGGCGGCCGCCGCCCCGTCCGTGCAGTGGCCGGCGGTGAGCACCACGTCGGGGGCGATCAGCGCCCCGCTGCAGCGCCACGCCGGCACGTTCCCGGCGTCGGGAACCGCGACGTCGAACACCAGCAATCCCACGTAGGGATGGTCGTCCCCGTCGGGCTGCCCGTTGGTGATGCCGCCGGCCGTGCCGACGACGCCGAGCACCAGGGTCAGCGCGAGCGCGACAACCAGAGTCGTCCTCTTCATTCCACCTCCTCGCCTCGGTCTTGGGGCACCGCAGGCGCGCCGAACCGGCAGACCCTCTTCCACATGCCGTCAGGCTCCCGGTTCATCGGCCCTCGCCCCAAGCGCACCCCTCACGCTCTCCCTCCGCCGAGCGTACGACGAACCGGTCGGTCCGTCCATAGGGGCTTTCGTCATTCGGCGCAGTGCAGCGCCAGGACCCTGCTTCGGCGTTGCCTGGTACCCATGCCCCCTCTCAAACCACCTACCCACCACGAGGTACGGGTGCGATCGGACGCGATCTCAGCTCAGCGGAACTGCCCGTACGTGTGCTCGGGGCGCAGCCGGGCGACGAGCCGGTGGTCCTCGACCATCGCCTGGTAGAACTCGTCCCAATTCGGGTGCGGGGCGCCCTGGATGCGCTCGTACAGCTCGGCCAGCTCCCGGCCCGCGGCATCGCCCGGTGTCGTCGAGACCTCGGAGAGCTCGACGGTGCCGTCCACCACCACCCACCGCCAGAAGTCGTCCGACGTGACGTGGAGCGACGCCCGCGGGTCGCGAGCCAGGTTGCGCACTTTGGCCCTCCCCGCCGTCACCGAGATCCGGATCACACCATCGGAGAGCGCATACATGATGTTCGAGGCCTGAGGACGCCCGTTGCCGCGCAACGTGATCAGCACGCCGCGATGACGCTCGGCGACGAACGCCTCGGCCTGAGCCTGGTCGGGGTTCACGAGAACACCGTCTTCGGCTTGTCCTCGAGCTCGCCATCGACGTAGATGTCGAGCTTCTCGTTGTAGAAGGCGACGAGCCCGGCGATGGCGGCAGACTCGGCCACCGGCGTGGGATACCACCAGACGACGTTCTCGTGGACGCCCTTCCCGGTGTCGACGGTGTAGTAGCTCGCCGTGCCCTTGTAGGGGCATTCCGTGTGCAGGTCGGTCGGTACCAGCAGGTCCATACGAACGTCGGTCTTGGGCAGGTAGTAGCGCGTCGGCAGCCCGGTCTCGAAGAGCAGCTTGGGCATCGTCGAGTCGGCCACCTTCACGCCGTCGACGACGATCTCGATGTGGCGCGAGCTCTGGAGGATGTCGATGCGGGTGTACGGGTCGCGGGCGTGCACGTACACCTGCTCGTCCTCCTCGAACCACTCGCCCATCGCTCCCCAGTCGAAGGCGTAGTAGCCGTCGATCTCCTCGAGTGGCGAGCCCGCGTAGTGGAACGCGGCGCCGGCGGCCTCGGCGCGGTCGGTCTTCACCGTGAACACCTCGGCGTCGCCCCGGCTCGGGGAGCGTCTCGTCTCCCCGGTGGGGGCGAGCAGGTCGGTGGCCACATCCTCCGGCGGGAAGTAGTAGGTGGGGTAGTACGGCTTCTCCCACACGAGCTTCGCCCTCGTGGTGTCGGCCACCGGCCGCCCGCCGAGGTAGACGCGGACGCGTTTGGGGGCGTCCTCGATGCGGATGCGGCCTCTCGTCTGGGTCATGGGGGCTCTCCTGGATCTGGGCGTGTGGCTGACAACCGGCGTCCCCCCTGGGGCATTCCGGCGACCCGGCCGCCGCAAAGCTGTGAGAATGCCCCGGAGGAGGAAGACCCGTGAAGATCCTCATCGCCGACACGTTCCCCGATCCACAGCTCGCTCGGCTCGTCGCCCACGGCCACGAGTGCACCCGCGTGCCCGAGCTCGACGCCGACACCTTGCCGGAGGCACTTGCCGGGGTCGACGTCCTCGTCGTCCGCTCCACCAAGGTCACCGAGCAGGCGCTTGCCCAGGCGGACCGGCTCGCCCTCGTCGTGCGCGCCGGCGCCGGCGTCAACACCATCGATTGGCGGGCGGCCGCCGACCGGGGCATCTACGTCTGCAACACCCCCGGTAAGAACGCGGTCGCCGTCGCCGAGCTCACCATCGGGCTGCTCACCGCGCTCGACCGGCGCATCCCGGACGCGGTGGCGGATCTCCGCGCCGGCAGGTGGCGGAAGAAGGAGTACGCCGCCGCCAGGGGTCTCGCCGGTCGCACCCTCGGCATCATCGGCTTCGGCGAGATCGGTATGGCGGTTGCCGCTCGCGCCGTCGCCCTCGACATGAACGTCGTCGTCGAGGACAAGCCGGGGCGCCGTCCCGAGGTGGTCGACCACATCGCCGAGTTGGGCGTGCGCCTCGTCGCCGACCTCCCCACTCTCCTGGAGACCGCCGATGTGGTGTCCCTCCACGTTCCGGCGACCGACGCCACGCGGGGCATGGTCGACCGGGAGTTCCTCGCCCACCTCCGGCCTGGTGCGTTCCTGATCAACACGTCGCGGGGGGACATCGTCGACGAGGCGGCGCTCCTCGACGCCATCGAGGAGAAGGGGCTGCGGGTGGGTCTCGACGTGTTCGACGGCGAGCCCTCCGGGGGCGTGGCCGAGTTCCATTCGGCGCTCGCCGCACATCCCAACGTGTACGGCACCCACCACGTCGGGGCGTCCACCGAGCAGGCGCAGGACGCCATCGCCGACGAGGTCGTCGCCATCATCGACGACTTCGGTCGCGGGATCGTCCGCAACTGCGTCAACCTGCGCGAGCAGGCGCACGGCACCGCAACCCTCTCCGTGCGGCACCGCAACGTCGTCGGGGTTCTCGCCGGCGTCCTCGGCGTGCTGCGCGGCGCCGGGCTCAACGTCGAGCAGATGGAGAATCGGGTCTTTGCGGGCGGCACGGCGGCGACCGCCACGATCCACGTGGCCGGCGCCATTCCCCCCGACGTCGTGCGGGCGGTGGGCGAGCAGCCCGACGTGATCGGGGTGTCGGTGGCGGGCCAATGACGCTCATCCGTCCGTTCGCCGCTCATCTGCCCGTACCCGCATATGCGGCCGACGTGGTCAGCCCGCCGCTCGGCCGCCTGACCACCAGAGAGTGGCTCGAGCTGTCCGAGGAGAACCCGCACAGCTTCCTCCACGTCATTCGCACCGAGATCGACACCGAAGAGGGCGGGAGCGACCCCTATCTGCACCGCACCACCGGGCGGGTGCGGCTGCGCCAGATGATCGACACCGGCGTGCTGCGGTCCACCAACCGTCCGGCCTACTACGTCTACCGGATCTGCGAGGGCGAGACTGCGGCGGTCGGCCTCGTCGCCGAGGTGGCCGTTGCCGGCTACGGCGACGGGCGGATCCTCCGCCACGAGAACACCCGTGAGGCGACCGAG
>DKBA01000098.1 GCA_002450985.1 Acidimicrobiia bacterium UBA6912 | reverse complement strand
CGCCGGCGGGCTGGATGACCGGCGCCACCGGCAACCCGAACTGTCTGGCGAACTCGAAGTCGCGCTGGTCGTGGGCCGGCACGGCCATGATCGCCCCGGTGCCGTACGACAACAGCACGTAGTCGGCGATCCACACCGGAATCCGCGCACCGTTCACCGGGTTGACGGCAAAGCCGCCGGTGAAGACGCCGGTCTTGTCGCGAGCCTCCTCCATCCGCTCGAGCTCGGTGTGCCGTGCCGCCTGCTCCCGGTACGCCGTCACCGCGGCACGCTGCTCGGCCGAGGTGAGCCGGTCGACGAGCGGATGCTCCGGGGCGAGGACCATGAAGGTTGCTCCCCACAGGGTGTCGGGTCGGGTGGTGAAGACGACGATGGCGTCGCCTGCCTCCGTCGTGAACGTCACCCTGGCGCCCTCCGACCTGCCGATCCAGTTGGTCTGCATCGTGCGGATCGGCTCCGGCCAGTCGATGCCCTGGAACTCGAGCAACTCGTCGGCATACGTGGTGATGGCGAAGAACCACTGCTCCATCATCTTCTGCACGACGGGCTGGCCGGTACGTTCGTCCTTGCCGTCGATCACCTGCTCGTTGGCCAGCACCGTCTGCAGCGTCGGCGACCAGTTGACCATCGCCTCGCCGCGGTAGGCGATCTCGTGCTCGAAGAGCCGTGCGAACAGCCATTCGGTCCACGTGTAGTAGTCCGGATCGCAGCTCACCGCCTCGCGCGTCCAGTCGAACATCGCCCCCATCGAGCGCAGCTGGCTGCGCATCCTGTCGATGTTGGCGTACGTCCACCTTGCCGGATGGACGTTGCGCTGCACCGCGGCGTTCTCGGCAGGGAGCCCGAATGCGTCGAACCCCATGGGGAACAGCACGTTGTAGCCCTTCATCCGCATGTAGCGGGCCCGCGCATCGGAGGGCGTCATGGCGTACCAGTGGCCGATGTGGAGATCGCCCGACGGGTACGGGAGCATGGTCAGGGCGTAGTGCTTGGGACGGCTCCAGTCGACCTCGGCACGGTAGAGGCCGTCCGCCTCCCAGCGGTCCTGCCAGGCCTTCTCGATCGTTTGGTGGTCGTACGTCTCCACGGTGGATTCCATCGTCGGCGGGGGTCGGCGTTCGGCCGGACCCGCAGCGTACTTGCTCCCTGGTGGGATCACGCCGACCGGTCGGGTCGGCGCCCAGAGCAGCCGGTATCGTCCCCCGATGGAATCGGACGACCGCACACTCGCCGTAGCACTCCAGCGCGCGATGGAACGAGGCGACCTCGCCACCGTCGAGAGCCTCGTCGGTGACCGGCCCGGCTACCCCAACTTCGAAGCTCGCGGGCTCGGGTTCTTGCTCGTCGGGGCGCTGTACCACGCCCCACCCCGGCTCGTCGAGGCGCTGCTCGATGCCGGCGCCGACCCGAACCAGCCCGTCGACGACGGCTTCCCGCCGCTCATCGCCGCCCTGACCACCGCCGCCACGGCGCCCGGCGAACGGGGCCGAAGCGACACCGCCGAGCTGATCGCGCTCCTCATCCGCCACGGCGCCGACGTCGCTCAACGGGGCATCAACGACTGGACGGCGTTGCACGTCGCCGCCGGCTACGGCCTCGCCGACGAAGTCGAGCTCCTGCTCGACGCGGGTGCCGACCCCAATGCGATCACTCACATCGACGACTGGGAGACGCCGGCCGAGACGGCGGCGGCGGCCGGCCACCATGCCATCGCCGATCGGCTGCGCCCGCTGACGCCCCGCCTGGAATGGGACGAGGCGGTCCGCACGGGAGACCTGGCGGCGCTGCGCCGGATGCGACTCGCCGGTTTCGACATCGAGATGGGCGACGGGCTTCACCAGACCGCCTTGCTGCGCGCAGCCCACGCCGGCCAAGTGGACGTGGTCGGATGGCTGATCACGGAGGGGGCCGACCTCGAGCGTCGCGGTTCCCACGGCCTCACCGCGCTGATGCTCGCGGCGCTGCGCGACCGCCCCCGTGTGGCCCTCATGCTGGTGAACGCCGGCGCCCGATCCGATGCGGTTGCCATCGGTCGCACGGCGTTCTCCGGGAAGACGGCGGCGCAGATCGCCGAGGACGAGGGACACCGGCGGTTGGCCCGCCAGCTTCGGGAGATGACGGCGCGCCGCGAGGGGAGATGACGACCCGCCCGCGGTCCGGTGCCATCCGCTCTCTCCGTCGACGTCATACACTGCGCCGATGCGGACCCACCACGTCCAGCTGACGATCCCTGTCGGCAAAGAGCGCATCGCCAGGGGCTTCTACGCCGGGCTGCTCGGCTTGGAGGAGATGGAGAAGCCCGCAGTTCTGGCGGCACGAGGCGGCTGCTGGTTCCGGCAAGGAGCGTTCGAGTTGCACCTCGGGGCCGAGACCGACTTCGTGCCGTCCAGGAGGGGCCATCCTGGAGTGCTGGTCGACGACATCGATGCGCTGGCCACCCGCCTCGAGGCCGGCAACATCACGGTCACGTGGAACGACGACTTCCCCGGACACCGCCGCTTCTCCATCCACGACCCGTTCGGGAACCGGCTGGAGTTCCTCAGCCCGGTGGCGAATGGCTCCTCCATCGGTATCGAAAGGCTCGAGCCGGAGACGTTCGCCACCTGGGAGAGCGACGTTGTCTCCATCTACGCCGCAGCCTTCGCCGATCCGCCCTACAGCCGGGGGGCGTCCCACGTCGACGGTTTCGCCGATGCGCTCCGCCGGCACGTCGACCGCGCAGGTTTCGTTGCGTTCTGCGCGTGCGTCGCGCATGAGAAGGTCGGTTTCACCTACGGCTACACGACGGGGCGCACGCAGTGGTGGCACGAGCAAGTCCGGTCCGCGCTGGGACCGCGGGCAGATCACTGGCTCACCGACTCCTTCGAGTACGTCGAGCTCGCCCTGCAGCCCCGCTACCGCAGGCTCGGCATCGGGAGGCGGCTCCACGATGCGCTGCTCGCCGCCCAACCCCACTCCCGCGCCGTGCTGTCGACCATCGACGCCGTCACCGCCGGGCGCAGGCTCTACGAGTCGGCGGGGTGGGAGGTGCTGGTCCGTGGATTTCGCTTCGAGCGCACCGTGGCCCGCTACCTCATCATGGGTCTCGAGCCGGTGCCGCGACCGTCTGGATCGGCCTTGCGCTGAGCCCGCCGGACCTCACTCCTCCACCAGCAGCCGAACGGCTTCTTCGGCGCACCCCCACGACAGGATGTAGCCGGACCCGCCATGACCGTAGTTGTGCACGAGGGTCGTGCCGGAACGGAGGCGTTCTCGCTCCACCCGCACCTCGTGGCGGCCGGGACGGAGACCAACCCGCACGTCCGTCACGTCACATCCGGTGACCCTCGGATCGAGGATGCGGCAGTCGGCGAGGATACGGGCCGTCTCCTCATCGCCGGGGTCGAGGTCGGAACGGCCGGGCTGCCGCACCCCGCCCAGGATCACCTCGCGCGATCGGGGGTACACGTACGCGATCCGATCGTGATCGGACTCGTCGGCCACGGCGTCACGAATCCCCGGATTGGCCACGGCGACCACCTGGCCGCGGATCGGNNCGGGAGCTCGGCGGCGGGGAGTCGTTCGACCCACGGGGTGTCCTCCCACCATGATCGACCCGGATCGCGGCGCTCGAGCTCGAGCTGGCGAAGCGGGACGACGCCGCTCGTCGGGTCCGCGCTGAGGCCTGCGAACACCTCGCGGCTACGGATCGCCCAGCGTCGGGACCGAGACACCGGTTCCGCCTCGGTCGTCGTCCACACGGCTGCGGCGACGATCGACACGGTGTCGTGAGGCATGTCCCTCGCCACGATGTGGGCATCCCAGCCGGCCTCCCGCAGGCGGATGCCGGTGGTCAGCCCGGAGACGCCGGCACCGACGACGGTGCACTCCCGCAGGGAGGGGACGACAGAACCCGGCGACCCGGCGTGGTCAGAAATCGAAGGTGAATCCGTCGTGGAACTCCTCGAACTCGGCGTACTCGTCGTCGGACATGCGCCCGAGCCGCCAGCGCAACGTGGCCGCCTCGTACTGGAGCTCCCGGAGCGCCTCCTTGTTGGTGATCACCCGTTGGCGGCGCTCGAGCAGATCGAGCTGCGTGCGCAGCTCCTCGATCTCCTGGGGACTCAGCGCCGCATCCATCACGCCACCCCGGCGAGCTCGCCGGCCGGGTGCGCCCTGGTGACGATGACGGGAGGGGCGCCCTTGTTGGCCATCGTCGCCGCTCGCTCCAGGTAGTGGGCACGCTCGGGGACGCAGGCGTCGACGGGACACGCCCACTTGCAGCGGGCCACCGGGTAATACCCCTCGCACTCGATGCAGATGGCGGGGTTGATCTCGTACTGGCTCGGGCCGGACGTGATGGCGCGCACCGGGCACTCCATGGCGCAGGCCGAGCAGTTGATGCACTCTGCCGTGATCATGTACGACATCAGACGGCCGCCTTCGTGACCGGCTTGGCGAAGATGTCGCTCATGCCGGCGTTCGCCACCCTCGCCTCGATCGCCTCGCGGTCGGTCGTGTACAGCCCGAGCTCCTTCATCCGGGCGAAGTAGACCGAGCCGGAGAACGTGTACTTCTTGGTCATCCCGTCAGGCGTCTCCATGGAGGCGCGCACGTGGGAGACGGCGTCGCCCACCGCAAGTGTGCCCGGCAGCTCGATCAGCGGCTCGCCGGAGATGTGACGCACGGCGTTGTGCCCGGCGAGGGTCCCGGTCACCATGGCCTCGGTGTGCCCGACCAGCAGCCCCGCCTTCTCCCCGCAGCAGAACAGGTTGTCCGGGCCGCCGACGACGCGCATCTGGTCGTCGCGCGGCGACAGGGCCGCGTACCGCATCGAGTTCCCGACGGTCCCCGAGTAGGGGTCCTCGTAGCGCACGCGCTCGAAGCCGGGAACCTGGCGCAGCTCGTGAAGCGGCATGTACGACGTCATCAGCTTGGCCTGGCCGGTGTCGAGCACGATGACGTTCTCGGCGTAGTCGGCCGTCGCGTACTGCTGACACGCCTTGGCCCCCAGCTTCTTCATGTTGACGAGGCTCTCGGGCAGCGGGACGATCACCAGGCCCTTCTCGTCGAGCTCTCTGCGCAGAGCGGGGTCCATGGTGTCCTTGTTGAGCTTGCACGAGCCGCTCATCGCCCCGATCGAGCCGTCGCCCTTGCGCCCCACCTGCTCGTCGACGCCGGCGAGCGCCGTGATGCTGACGCGAGGCCCGAACGTGGGGCAGCGGACGATGCACATCACGCACCCGTTGCCGTTGTCCGTGCAGTAGCTCTGCGCCCCCGACGTGCCGGTGGCGTCGATGAAGACGTCTCCTTCGAGCCGGGTCCCGCCCTCGAGCACGACACCGTCGATGGATCCGTTGGA
>DKBA01000292.1 GCA_002450985.1 Acidimicrobiia bacterium UBA6912 | reverse complement strand
GGCGGCACATCCAGCGGGCGGCTACCTGGCCTCGCTGCACGGAGGTGATCGGGTCGGCACCGTCCACGGCCAGGCTCCACAGCGTCCCCACGGCGAGGCTGTCTCCTGCCCCGTTGGTGTCGACCACCGGCTCGTCCATGACCACGGGCGGGAGCTGGGTGACTCCGTCGACCGTCGCCACCAGGGCGCCGCGGGAGCCGAGGCCGGCAATCACCGCCTGCCCCGCGCTCCTCCGCAGCAGCTCGCGGGCAGCGGCCGCCGGGTCGGGCTGGTCGACGCCGGAGAAGAACAGGACGTCGGCGCCGTGCACGAAGTCCTGCCGGTAGGGATCGTCGAGATCGGCGACGTCCTGGAGATCGCAGCCGACGAGCGCCCCCGATGCCCGCGCCGCCCGGAGCAGGTGGCGGCACCAGTCCTCGATGTGGACGTGCACGATGGTGGCGGCGGCGAACACGTCGGAGGGCAGCCCTGGATCGCCGATGTCCATCGAGCCGCCGCCGTCGTAGAAGTTCTTCCGGGAGCCGTCGCCATATACGAGGTTCACGCTGCGGTGGGTCCGCCGCGGATCGGTGAGCCATACGGCGTCGAGCCCCCACGCTGCCACGTCGTGCCGGACCCGAGCCCCCGCATCGTCGGATGCCACCGCCCCGATCAGCGTCGTCGCCATCCCGAGCCCGACATAGCCCCGCGCCGCGTAGGCGCCCGCCTGGCCGGTGACGTCGACGGTGACGGCGAAGTTGGACTCGACATCCCAGTCGATCCGCCCCCCGGCCAGGTAGACGTTCGTGTCGATGCCCACGGCGCCGACCACCACTGCCCGACCGGNNCGAGGCGTCGACGACGCGCAGCCCTTCGACACCGTTCACCCGAAGCTCCGGGTCCACGACCCGCTCCCCAGGCGCACCCATCGCACAGGTCCCGACCGGGTGGTACAGAAGCTCGGCTACCTGCCGCACGTAGTCCTCGAGCTCGGAGTCGGTGCCGTAGCCGGGACCCGGGAAGATCTCCTCCCCGCGGTACGCATCGAACGCAGGCTGCGCTGCGATCTCCCGAGCCATCTTCACCCCGGCGACGAGGGAGCGCATGTCGGCGTCCGCCGCCAGGTAGTTGCCGGTGATGCGCACCTTGGCGAATGGGTCGGCCGACGCCAGCCGGATCGTGCCCCGGCTCTCCACGGAGACGAGCGTGGGCCCCATCGAGAAGGCGTGCCCTTCGTAGGTCTGGAACCCGTGCTCGACGAAGTAGGCGGGACCGAAGTGGAACTGGATGTCGGCGGCGTCGAGGCCATCCCGAGTGTGCACGAAGCCGCCCCCCTCACCGATGTTGGAGCTGAGCATCCCACGCCGGAACGCCACGTACTCGAGCAGCGCCTTGGGTTTCTCGGCGAGGGCGAGGCTGACGGGTTCGGGGCAGTCGTAGACCACCATGACGACGGGGTGGTCCTGGAGGTTGTCACCCACGGGGAGATCCACGACCGGTTCGATGCCGAGGCTGCGCAGCTCGTCGGCCGGTCCGATGCCAGACAGCATCAGGAGCTGTGGTGAGTTCACCGACCCCGCCGCCACGATCACCTCACCGGTCGCCCGCGCGGTCCGCCGCTCCGTGCCCACGGCGTAGGCGACGCCGGTCACCCTGCCGTTCTCGATGAGCAGCTCGGTGGCGTGGGCCCCCGTCTCCACGACCAGATTGGGGCGCTTCCGCACCGGGTTGAGGAACGCCCGCGCCGTGCTCCACCGCGCCCCCTGGCGCTGGGTGACCTGGTAGAGGCCCGCCCCCTCCTGGCGGGCGCCGTTGAAGTCGTCGTTGGGCTCCATTCCCCACGACACGCAGGCGTCGACGAAGGCGCGGCTCATCGGGTTGGGCGACCGCTGGTCTACCACGTGCAGCTCGCCGCCCACGCCGTGGTACTCATCGTGGATGCGGGCATTGTCCTCCGAACGCCGGAAGTACGGCAGGACGTCCTCGTACCCCCAGCCGGTACAGCCGGCGGCGGCCCATCCGTCGTAGTCCTGCCGGCGACCGCGGATGTAGATCATCGCGTTCATCGAGCTCGAGCCACCGAGCATCTTGCCTCGCGGAACGTAGACCGACCGGCCCTTGAGCGAGGGCTCTGCCTCGGTCATGTAGTCCCAGTCGCGATCGGTCTTGAACAGTTTGGGGAACGCGGCCGGGATGTGGGTGTTCATGTGGCGATGCGAGCCGCCCGCCTCGAGCAGCAGCACGCGCCGGTCCGGTGCGCTGCTGAGCCGGTTGGCGAGCACGCAGCCGGCGGAGCCGGCACCGACGATGACATAGTCGTAGTCCATAGCGCTCCTTCGGTCCCCCCGAGTCAACCACGTTCGGGCCCTCCGGCGCCTCCTCGGCCCGATTTCACCGATCATGTCACACGGCGCTCGTACCATGGCGCCGTGCATCGTCTTCCTCGATGGGTCGCCGTCGCCACCGTCGTCCTCGCCGCCTGTGGAGGTGCCCAGGCGGCCGACACCCCCGCGCCCGATATTCCCGCCCTCACCACACTGCCCCCGGTCGCAACGGCGGGCGCCGTGACGGCCACGAGCTCGCCGTCGCCTCCCACCACCTCCACCGAGCCTCCCCGCACTCCGATCGTGCTCGGTTTTGCCGGAGACGTCTCGTTCACCCACGGCCTCGACGCCAACGACCCGTTCGGCGAAGTCACCGCGATGCTCACCGAGCCCGACCTCACCGCAGTGAACCTCGAGACGACGATCGCCGAACCCGGCGTGGGATCGGCGCTCGACAAGACGTACGTGTTCAAGTCCCCACCCGACTCGGTGCGTCTCCTCACCGCGGCCGGCATCGATGCGGTGTCCCTCGCCAACAACCACACGCTCGACTACCGCCGCGATGGGCTGCTGCGCACGATCGAGCTGCTCGACGCCGCCGGTGTCGCCCACTTCGGCGCCGGTCCCGACGCCGATGCCGCATACGGCTACCGGCTGGTGGATGTCGAGGACTGGACCGTCGCCCTCGTCGGTTTCACGCACGTCGAGTGCGGCTGGGTCGCCGACGACCCGACCCGGTGGCCGGAGGCCGCCTGGGCCTGCCCCGGGTTCGAGGACCGCACCGTCGCCGCCGTCGCGGCCGCGGCCGGTGCCGCCGACCTGGTGGTGGTGATGGTGCACTGGGGCATCCAGCTCGACGCCTGTCCACAGCCCTACCAGCGGGAGCTCGCCGCCGCCTGGGTCGCGGCCGGAGCCGATCTCGTCGTCGGCAGCCATCCGCACGTTCTGCAGGGCGTCGAGAAGATCGGCGACGCCTGGGTCATCCATTCCACCGGGAACTTCGCCTTTCCTTCCGCACGCGGTCCGAGCGCTCGCAGCGCCTTCTTCAGCTTCGACGTGAGCGAGGCCGGGATCGACCTCGCCGCCACCCCGATCGCCATCGTCTCCGGCCGACCGGCACCGATGGGTGATGCTGCCGCCGAAGACCTGCTGGCGGACCTCAGCCGCTGGTCATTCGGCTGGTCGTTCGACGACACGGGCCATCCCAGCCCCCGCCGCGACGCCGGGGCGTGCGGATGACCGGATTCGTGAGGCTTCGGCACCATTTGTCCTTGCGCCGTGACAGATTCCGGCCGACGGGGAGTCATATCGTTGAGGCCGGTGATCCGAAAGCTCCGGGAGCCTGCCAGGATGGGAGCGGCACATCCGCACACAGCGGCTGCTCCGGAGATACATCGAGAGGAGCACCGATGACACCTGAAACCATCATCGCCGAGATCGACGCCTGGCTCGCCGAGCACGCATGGCGCCTCGACGAGAAGAACATCGATTTCGCCCTCGACGTTCGCCGCATGGTCGTCGAACTCGAGGAAGAGCGCACCCCATTGGTGGTCGGCGCCGGCTGACCGGCGCACCCTGCGGCGACACGGCAGGGGTACGATGCCGGCCGTGACGCCACAACCCGCACCCACGCTCCGCGACGAGGCAGCGGCGGCGGACGCGTGGCTGGCGGAGCGACTCGACACCACCGTCCCGATGCTCATGAGGCGCCACGGCATCGACGCCTGGGTACTCGTGGCGCGGGAGTACAACGAGGATCCTGTCGTCGTCACCATGCTGCCGGCCACGTGGCTGTCGGCACGGCGGCGAACGATCCTCCTCTTCACCGACGGCGGCACACGGCGTGCCGCAGTGTCCCGCTACTCGGTGGGAGACCACTTCCCCGCCGTGTGGGATCCCGATGCGCAACCGGACCAGTGGCAGGCGCTCGCCGCCGCGCTGGAGGAAGCGGACCCGGACCAGATCGCGGTCAACACATCCGAGACCTTTGCGCTCGCCGACGGCTTGAGCCACTCCGAGCACCTGGCGCTGCTGGCGGCGCTGCCTGCTCGACTCACCGATCGCCTCGTGTCGGGCGAGCCGCTCGCCATCGGGTGGCTGGAGACCCGCATCCCGTCCGAGGTGACTGCGCTCGCCGAGGCGTGCCGGATCGCCCACGGCGTCTTGCAGCGCGGCTTGTCGACGGAGGCCGTCACTCCGGGCGTCACCACGACCCGCGACCTGGAGTGGTGGCTGCGCCAGACGGTCCATGATGCAGGATTGGGCACCTGGTTCCACCCCGCGGCGTCCGTGCAACGCACCGGCGGCGTCACCCGAGAGGGCTTTGCGAGCCACCCCGACGATGCCGTGATCCAACCCGGGGACCTGGTGCACGTCGATTTCGGCATCGTCCGCCGCGGGCTGCACACCGACCAGCAGCAGCATGCCTACGTGCTGGCTCCCGGCGAGGCGAAGCCGCCCGAGGGCCTCGTCGCCGGCATCGCCGCCGCCAACCAGGCCCAGGATCTGCTGATGGCGGAGATGGTGGTCGGACGGACCGGCAACGAGGTGCTCGACGCCGCCCGGGCGGCATGCGCCGAAGCCGGGCTCGACGCCACCATCTACACCCACGCCATCGGAGTGCACGGGCACGCCGCAGGACCCACGATCGGCCTATGGGACCAGCAAGGGGGCGTGCCCGGCGCCGGGGATTACCCGATCTATCCCGACACTGCGTATTCCATCGAGCTGTCCGTCGCCGCCCCGGTGCCGGAGTGGGACGGCCGGGTGGTGCGGTTCATGCTCGAGGAAGACGCATTTCACGACGGTGCCGGCATCCGTTTCCTCGACGGCCGCCAGACCGAACCGTGGATCATCGGCTGACCAGACGCTCGCCACGCCGGTCAGTCGTTCCACACCGGGAAGCTGCTCTGCAGCTGGGTGAGGTACACGGTGACGGCCGACACGACCGTCGGGTACTCGTGGCCCACAGCGCGAGGAAAGCGTCGTCGTCGAGCCGGGGCAGCTCCTCGGCGAGGATGTCGAGCACCCACTCGTCGAACTGGCCGAACGGCTCGTCCCAGCGCGCATAGACCCGCGGCGAGGTGGCGAGCGCCCGCCGGGCCGCCGCGTCGTTCTCGATCATCTCGTGCAGCCGCCCCATCGCATCCGGGTAGTACCACCCCGCGGTCGGCGTGTAGAGCGGCACGAACCCCTGCGACGCCATCTTGGCGGCGAGCATGCCGAGGAAGGCGCCCGAGAAGCCGCCGTTTCCGACGAGGGTGAACAGCATCTCCCAGGGACTCCGCTCCATCAGGGAGACCGTGAACTCGTCGGGGAGGTCGTCCCACGCGCGGGCGATGGCGGTGGCGAACCCCTGGTCGAAGTCCCACCCGAAGCCGTACATGGGGTCGTAGTAGCCGAGCGCCAGGATGTCGTACACGCGGTCGGCGCCGAGCTCGGTGAAGAACCCGGTCAGGGCGTCTGGCCCGAGTGCCGCCAGCTCGGCGATCAGCTCATCGGTGGCGAAGAGCAAGTCCTCGGCGTTGCGGAAGCGCTCGGCGAGCGCCGCCCCGAGCGCCTCCTGGCGGCGCCGCTCTCGATCGGCGGCGATGCGGGCCTGCATCTCGGCGTACCAGTCGGCGAAGTCGAGCTCGGCCGAGCCGAGGGCCCAGGTGCGTGCCATTCCGAGACCCCACCCGGCGCCGCCCGCAGCCGCAGCCGATCCGAGCGAGGCGATGACCGAGTACTGCTCGAGGAGCTCGGCGCGCTGCGTGAGGCTCCCCGCCCATCTGCGGGCCCACGATGCCGCGTAGCCGGCGATGCCGGCGGCTTCTGCCGCTTCGTACGGATGGCCGAAACGGCGGCAGATCTCGGCACCCGTCGTACCGAACGACCCGGCGTCGTTTGCCTGGGCGGCGAGGTCTCGTGCCAGCTGGTGCATGAGCTCTGTGTGTTGCCGAGTTCGTCGCCATCGTGTCCGCCCCTCCGTCTCAGCCCGTGCGCCGATACCTGAAGGGGACGATAGCACATGCGTGTCGTCTGTCATCGTGTTTTCACAACGTCATACAACGTAACGAGGCCCCACCCGGCCTTCACGTCCAGCGCATGTGGCTGCGCCGGGCCCAGTAGGTCTGGGGCGCCTCGGCGAACGCCTGCAGTCCGCCCACCTCTGCAGCCGGTACGGCGAGCGCCCCGAGGTTCGACCGCAGGTGTGACACCGTGGCAGCTCCGCTGAGCACCACCGTCGCCCACGGCCGGCTCAGCGCCGCAGCGATGGCGACGGCATCGGGAGCGTGCTGGGCGGCGTCGAGCACAGCGGGAAGCTCGGGGTTGCGCGAGGTGAGTCTCCCGTTGGCGACGGCTTCCTTCACGATGACGGCGAGCCCCGCCGCTGCGGCCTCGGCCAGCGCGGCGCCTGCAGTCGGCTCCAACAGGTTCCACGTCGACTGGACGGTGGCGAACAGCGGCAGGCCGTCCACCCGAACGTCGAGCGCACGACGGATGGTTGCCGCCTGGTTCGGGCCGGACGTCGTCACCCCCACGGCGACGCCGGTGTCGCGCAGCGCAGCCAATGCAGAGATCACGTCGCGGTCTTCCAGCACGCCCGTATCCAGCGTGGCCGAGTGGATCTGGTACAGGTCGAGATGCCGACCGAGGATGGCCATCGACTCTGCCGCCTGGCGGCGCAGCATCGCCGCGGAGTGATCCTTCACCTCGTGCACATCGGCCTCGACGTGCCAGCCGGCCGTGTACTCGTATCCCCACTTGGAACCGACCACCACCTCCTCGGGCTCGATCGACCGGCTGTCGAACCAGCCCGCCAGGAACTCCTCTCCCCTGCCGTACGAGCGGGCCACGTCGAAGTAGCGGACCCCGGCGGTGTAGGCGGCATCGAGCACCGAGTATGCGTGGATCCGCAGTGCCGTGGGATCACGCCGTCCTTCGAGATCGGCGCCGTGGCCGAGGTTGAGGTACCCGGGTCGGCCGAGCGCGGCCATCCCGAGCCCGATCGGGGAGACGACGAGACCGGTCGAGCCCAGCGGGCGCAGTTCCATGCGCCCATGTTGACCGGCTCCGTCCTCCTCGCCAACCGAGCCGGTGCTGCGATACGAACCCGATGCGTTGGAAGTGCTAGACAAGGGGCATGCCCGCCACGTTCCAGGATCTCGTCGTGGCCTCCGCCGCGGTGGCCGCCACCCGCTCCCGGTTGGAGAAGGCGCGGATCCTCGCCGAGCTGATCACGTCCGTGACCCCGAACGAGCTGCCCATCGCCATCTCGTTCCTCTCGGGGCAGCCCCGCCAGGACACTCTCGGACTCGGTTGGGCGACCGTGGGCCGAGCCGAAGCGCAGCCCGCCGATACGGCCCGGCTGAGCCTGGCAGACGTCGACGCAACGCTCGAGGTGATCGCCGCGGAATCCGGTCCCGGCTCCGGTGCCCGCCGCAACGCCGCCCTTCACGAGCTGCTGGGGGCGGCTACGGCAGACGAGCAGGACTTCCTCCGCCGCCTGATGCTGCGAGATCTCCGCCAAGGCGCCACCGAGGGCCTCATGGTCGACGCGATCGCCCGGGCGGCGGACGTGGCGGCGGACGAGGTACGGCGGGCGGCGATGATGAGCGGCAGCATCGCCGCGGCCGGCGCCGCCGCCCTCGATGCCGGGGCCGAGGGCCTGGCCCGCTTTCATCTCACCCTGTTGCGACCGATCCAGCCGATGCTCGCCGCCACGGCCGACGACGTAGAGACGGCGGTGGCCGGGTACGGCGAGGCGGCGGTGGAGGCCAAGCTGGACGGCGCCCGCATCCAGGTGCACCGCCGCGGCGACGAGGTCGCGATCTACACCCGCAACCTCAAGGACGTGACCGACCGGCTCCCCGAGGTCGTGGCGCGAATCGCAGCCCTTCCCGGAGGCGACCTCATCCTCGACGGTGAGGTGATCGCGCTCCGTCCCGATGGGCGGGCGCACCCCTTCCAGGTGACGATGTCGCGATTCGGGTCCCGGCTCGATGTCGACGACGGGGTGCGCCAGCTCCCGGTGACGCCGTTCTTCTTCGACATCCTCCACCACGACGGCCGCGACCTGCTCGACCTGCCGGCGATCGAGCGGTTCGCCTCGCTTGCCGAGCTGCCGCCGGATCTGCTGGTGCCGCGCATCGTCACCTCCGACCCCGAGCGGGCCGCCCGGTTCATGGCGACGGTGATGGAGGCGGGGCACGAAGGGGTGATGGTGAAGGCACTCGATGCCCCGTATGCGGCGGGCCGGCGAGGCTCGGCTTGGCTCAAGGTGAAACCGGCGCACACCCTCGACCTCGTGGTGCTGGCGGTGGAGTGGGGCTCGGGCCGGCGGCGGGGATGGCTGTCGAACCTCCACCTCGGCGCCCGTGATCCGAACGGTGGCTTCGTGATGCTCGGCAAGACCTTCAAGGGGATGACCGACGAGATGCTGCAATGGCAGACGGAGAGGTTCCTGGACCTGGAGACGCACCGGGAGAGCCACATCGTCCACGTGCGTCCCGAGCAGGTGGTGGAGATCGCCTTCGACGGGGTCCAAGGCAGCTCCCGCTACCCGGGCGGAGTGGCGCTGCGCTTCGCCAGAGTCAAGGGCTACCGGCCGGACAAGCCCCCGGAAGAGGCCGACACCATCGACACGGTGCGTGCGATCTACGAGCGGGGACGGTGAGCGCAGCTCACCAGCCGAGCCGGTCGGCGATGCGCAATGCCTCGGCCGTCCAGTCGGCGAGCAGCGCAAAGGCCTCGCCGCGGGCGGTGTAGAGCTGCGTTCCGTCGACCTCACGGAAGTAGGCCCGGTGTACGCCGTCCCGAGCGTGGGCCAAAGTGGTCGGGAGCAGCCAGGTGTACTTGACCGCCGACGCCGTCATCCCCAGCCGGACCAGCGTCTCGTCTCCGGTCCAGCCCCCCTCGCGCAGACCCGCAATGTACGCCGCATAGGCGGCCTCGGTGAGCTCGCAAAGGCGGTCCGCCGGCCAGAACAGATCGAACACGCTGTCGGGCACGAGGTTGCCGAGGTCCTCCCCAACGGCGCCGTCCCCACAGAAGGCCCAGTCGACGAGGACGACCTCGCCACCCGGCCTGCGCACCACGTTCGGCGGCCACACGTCGAGATGGCTGGTGGCTCGGGGCAGACGCTCCATGATGCCCAGCAGCCGTTCCCGCGCCGCAACGAGGCTCCGCCAGCCGGTTTCGAGGCCCGACGGCCACAGATCCCTCACCAGCGGCGCATGCCATGCGGCGGCAGAGACGGAGGGCACGGGCTTGCTGGCCGAGTACCCACGGATGAAGCCCCGTGACAGCCACGCCTCGTGCAGCGGCGGACGAGCCTGCCAGCGACCGAGCCCTGCAGCGAGAGCGACGTGGTCCGCGATCTCAAAGGCGGTGCCTGGGGTGCCGTCCACCCACTCGAGATGGAGGCTGTAGCCGGACTCCTCCTCGACGACGTCCACCTCGGCCAATCCCAATCCGGTCCCGGCGAGGGAGGCGGCCAGCTCGGCGCTGCGGTAGGCGTGCGCTTCGCGCTCCCACCAGTTCCAGTGGTGGGTATCGTCCGACGCCCTCCATCGCGCGGGCACACCCACCTTGCCGCGCCCGATCCGTTTGTGCACCGTTCGCCGTCCGTCGGCGAGCGCCCGTCGTTCGATGCTCTGGGTGACCCCGTTCAGCGGGTTGTGCGGCAGGGGGTCGGCTGCACCGGCGCTCACACGATCACCCGGGCCAGCACGACGATGACGGCGAGGATCCCGACGCAGCCACCCGCCACCACGGCGAGCGCGGTGAGGCCGAGCAGCCCCGGGCTCACCACGGCGGCGGCGGGCGCCGCCGTGCCCACGAGCCCCTGGTACGTCGCCGCCAGTCTGCGCAGCCCCAGCATGCCGGTCACCAGGCGGCCGACGCCGCGCCGCTCCATCACCGCGGTCTGCACCGTGCCCGCCAGGTCGGTCAGAGCCGCCGTCGTCTCTTCGGCGATCGAGGCGACGTGGGAGCGCCAGCCCTCCACGAGGTCACCCAGCGAGGCGACGGTTCGGGAGAACAGGAACACGACGGCTGCGGGAGCGAAGAGCGCGACGATCAGCAGCCACCAGAGCGCGCCGCGGCGCCCGAAGCCACCCGGATCGGGCAATACCAGCACGGCGCCCGTCACCAGCGCCGCAATCGCCATCGCCCACGCCGCACGACGGGCGGCACGGACCACCACCGACGTGATGGAGGAGAGGCGGGCAACGAGGGCGTCGACGGGCGATGGCATCGTCGCCATGCTCGCACGGGGGCCGGTCAGGGTGCGGCGGTCGTCGTCGTGGTCGTCGTGTCCGGCGGGGCGGCCGTCGTCGTCGTAGGTGTGGGGGGCGGGGGCGCCTGGATCACCAGCACCTCACCGGCGAGCACGCTCACCCCCGACCGCTCGACGAGCTTGTCAGACACCGGAAGGCCGGCGGCGAGCACGCCGCGGATACGGATGCTCACCTCGTCTGCCTCGTCGCCTGCGCCGATCATGAGCGTCTCCGTGTAGGGCAGACCCAGCGAGAACCCGTTGATCTCCATCCCGATGTCGCCGTTGACGAGAAAGACCCTGCCGTTGATGTCGTCCACCGTGGCCGCCGCCTCGCCGAACAGAGCGGTGTCGGCCCGGCTCGACAAGGCGACGTTGGAGGCGAGCACGGCCGGCACCTGGGACGGGCTCCCGTTGTTGTCCGCGTTGTAGCTCGACTCGGCGAGGACCAGCGCCTGACGCGACACCTGGTCGATGTCGCCGGACCCACTGGCGGTCGAGAAGCTGGTGCCGTCGTCGATGCCGGTCACCATGGCGATGTTCGACAGCGTCAACGCCACGGGAGATGGCCACACGAGATGGATCCCCACCGCCGCCTGCTCGATCCGCACGTCCTGGATCTGCCCCCACGGGCCGAGCCCGGGCTCGCTGGTGAAGAACGTCTCGGTGAGCGGGTCGATGATGGGGAAGTCGAACGATGCCCCCACCCGTACGGCGGTGTTCCCGGCCCGAAACGCGATGTTGTCGAGGACGAAGCCGTCGGAGCGGCCGAACTGGAAGCCGACGTTGTCGAGCTGCGAGGCGATGGCGCCGAACGCCCAGGTCCATTCCTCGGCCCCGGTGCCGGTGCCGGGCACGAAGGGCCCCACCGTCGGGGTGAAGGAGATGTTGGTGAAGGCGTTGACGGCGTCGGAATCCTCGATGGTGAAGCCGCGGTGGTACCCGTACAGGGTGACGGAGTCGACCCGCAACGGACCACCTTCCTTCATGTAGAGGAAGTCCCAGTACCGGTCGGCGATGATGTCCTGGATCGTCACCTGATCGCCGGATTCGATGTAGAACGTGGGGCCGGTGGGCACCACGTGCTCCTCGACGAAGAACGTGCGGACGGCGTCGAAGCTCAGATACTGGTACGGGCCGGCGTCGTCGATGAGCTCGGCGTCCGACGGCATCGGCTGCTGGTCGTAGGTGATCCACAACCCTCGCACGGTGGTACCGGGGCCAAGCCGGAAGAGCGGACGGTCGGCGGGGCTCGGTCTGGCGAGGATCTTCACGCCGGTGATCGGGGTGTCTGGCCACGGATACGGGCCGGCGACGGCGAGCCCGGTGCCGGCGGCGGCGCCCACGATCGACACCCCGGACGGCACGGTGATCGTCCCGTTCACCACATAGGCGCTGCGGCCTCCAACCGAAGGAACGATCACGACACCCCCCTGGGCGGCGGCGGCGTCGACGGCCGACTGGAAGGCCGCCGTGTTGTCGTTCTTGCCGTCGGCGACGGCGCCGTAATCGGTGACGACGAACGTCCCCGGCTGCCCGGCGGCGACCACGGGAGGCAGGGTGGTGGCTGGGGGTGCCGTCTCGACCGTCCCGCTGGATGGCTCGGTCGTCGTGGTGCTCCCGACGGCCTGAAGCGTCGTCGTCGTGTCTCCAGAGGAGCGGCTCGACGCCCCCAAGGCCCAGAACACGACGACGATGGCCACCATCCCGAGGCCGATCACGGCCTGCATCCACCGCGTCATCCCCTCGACTCTAGGACCACGTCGAGAGATGATTCTGCGGATGCGGCCTGCGTCATTGTTCGGCAGCCCGCACGTCGCTCTGCCGGGTCGGCAGGGCCGACTGAGGAGGCACCCACGTCCCGCGCGATGACGTTGCGCCATTTGCCGCTCGCATCGTTCCCTCGCCCCGATCAGAGGCCCGGGCGGGCTCCATCCTCCTTCAGCACCTCGTCGAGGGTGTCGACAAGGCGATCGACCTCGGCCGGCCCGAAGACGAGGGGCGGCTTGATCTTGAGCACGTTGTGGAGCAGTCCGTCCACCGAGAGCAGCACTCCCAGCTCGCGTGCCCGATCTGCGACGTACGCCGCCTGCGCCGCCGCCGGCTCCTTGGTCGTGCGATCGAGCACCAGCTCGATGCCGACGAACAGTCCGGCGCCGCGCACATCGCCGATCAGCGGATGGGCCCCGGCGAGCTCGTCGAGCCCGTTGCGCAGCAGCGCCCCCGTCGTCGCCGCACGCTGTCGCAGGCCCTCACCCTCGAGCACGTCGAGCACGGCGTTGCCGACGGCGCACGACACCGGGTTGCCGCCGAAGGTGTTGAAGTACTCCATCCCATTGGCGAACGCCTCGGAGATCGCCCGGGTCGTGACGACCGCCGCCATCGGGTGCCCGTTCCCGAGCGGCTTGCCCAGTGTGACGATGTCGGGAACGACGCCGTCGCGCTCGAATGCCCACCAATGGGTACCAACCCGTCCCAGGCCTACCTGCACCTCGTCCGCGATGACCAGCGCGCCGGCCCGTCCCGCCGCGGCGGCGGAGGCTGCCAGCCAGCCGGGGGGCGGCACGATCTGGCCGGCAACGCCCGGGATCGGCTCGACGAGGAAGGCGGCAGCGCCGGTCGGCGCCGCCGCCAGGCTCTCATCTACTGCCCCGGCGTGGGCGGCGACGTCACTCCCTGCGGGCGAGCGGTACGGGTCGGGCAGCGGCGCCACGTGCACGTAGCCCGGCGCTCCGGTCCCGCCCGGTCCGGCGTGCTTGTAGTGGCTCGCTGCGATGAGCTCGGTGGTGTGGCCGTGGTAGCCGCCCTCGAGCACCACGATGTGCCGCCTTCCGGTGACGGTGCGGGCGATGCGCAGGGCGAGATCGTTGGCCTCGCTCCCCGAGCACACGAGGAACACGGTGTCGAGAGGACCCGGGAAGAGCCCGGCGAGCCGCTCGAGATAGCGGATGCGCTCGGGATGGGGGTAGCGCGAGTTCGTGTTGAGCAACGCGGCCTGGCGGGCGAGCGCAGCGACGACGTGCGGGTGCTCGTGGCCGACATGAGCGACGTTGTTGACACAATCGAGGTGGGCCCTCCCCCATCCGTCGTACAGCCAGACGCCGTGCCCGCGCACCGCGACGAGGGGACGGGCATACGAGGTGCTGAGGCTGGGCGGCACCAGCCGGGCGCGTCGGGCGATGATCGTGTCATCGTCGGGCCGGGGCGCGGCGACGGTCTCATCCGGCAGCCGCAGCGCCGTCGCCGGCGCCACGATCAGTCCTGCCCACGCATCCCATTGGCCGGGCTCGGCGACGCCAGGGAACGGTCGGTCGAGGTCGAGGAGATCGGTCATCACCTGGAAGTGCAGATGCGGCGGCCAGCCCCCGTTCTCGTGGGGTTCCCCGACGGCACCGATTGCATCGCCGCCCCGCACCTCTTGCCCGGGGGCGATCGCTGCGACCGAGGCCCGGCTCAGATGGCCGGAGAGCGTGAAGAACGCGGGGCAGTCCGGCGGAGCGTGGCGGATCGTGACGACGGGGCCGTAGCCGCCGTCGACTGCGTCGTCGTCGACCCGCTCCACCACACCGTCGCACAGCGCCTGAACGGGCGTTCCCGGCGGACAGGACAGATCGACGCCGAGGTGCACCGTTCGCCAGCCCGGACCGGCATTCGTGGGCACCGCGTACTCGGGCCCCGCGTAGACGAGTCGCGGCTCACCGAACCGGCCAACGCCGACGGCGGCGCCGGCGTCCTCCATGATCCGGGCCGTCTGAAGGGTCTGCTGGGCAACCGGCGCCGCGATCTCCGGGTGGGCGGCGAGCGGAGAGGTCACCGACCAGTCGATGGCGCACACATCGGTTGCCGTCATCGGCACAGCCAATACCGGGTGCAGCGCATCGGGATGGGCGGCGAGCCACGCCTCGATCAGGGGCCGGCGCGGACACGGCACGAGGCCGCACGACGCCCGGACCCTGGCGAGCGCCAGATACCACGGCGTGGCGGCGAGATGCTCCAGCGTCGTCCAGGCGTCCTCCTGGCTGATCGCGAGGTACGGGTTCTCCGGATCGGCCGCCGTCTGGTGGGCGGCGGTGACGACGCTGATGCCGAGGCGCATGACGACGAGCGGGATGACCGCGGCGAGCTCGGCCTCGTCCCGAGGGCGGGTTGCGTGGGCTCCGGCAATCACCTCGGCGATGGCGCCGATCGGGTCGGGGAAACCGAGGGCGGCATAGGCGGCCGCCACCGCCACCTCGGCCGCCCGCACCGAGAGATGCAGATCGCCGAAGTCGATGGCGCCGACGCCTTCGCCGACGATGACGTTGTGGTCGTTGAGGTCGCCGTGCACCACGCCCACGGCCAGCGCGGCCCACAACGGCTCGAGGGCCATGGCGGCACGGCGAACGATCCCGTCGAGCAGCGAGCGACGGGCCGGATCGTCCACCGCATCGAGCGCCCCCGCGATCGTGGCCGGTCCGTGGCGCACGTCCCACGGAAAGGCGTCTGGTACCCCCTCCGCCGGGAAGGACGCGAGGCGCTCGCCGAGCCGGGCGGCGGCAGACCCGACGGCGCGGAGGATGGCCGGCGTCTTGGGCCGGATCGTCCCCAACGGCCGGCCCGGGACGAACTCGACCATCCGGATGGCGTGGATGGCCCCGTCGATGGTGACCTCACCGTGCGTTTCCCCCGCCGAGGTGGGGATCGGCACGGGGGTGGCGACGCCGGGCGTCCCGGACACGTGACGGAGCACGGCATCTTGGAGCACGACGGCGCTCGGCGACGAGTCGGCGTTCGCCACCTTCAGCACCACGCCGTGCTCCGGGCCGCTCACGAGGAAGTTGCGGTCTCGCTCGGAGGGCAGTTCGACGATCGCGCCGGTGATGCCGAAGTGGTCCCGTGCGAGCTCAGCCGCCAGCGCCGTGTCCACCCGGGGCCGGGTGACGTTGCGCGGCCCGGGAGCGTCGTCAGGCAACCGGCAGCCCGAGGCTCCGGCTGATGAGCAGCCGCTGGATCTCCGACGTTCCCTCGCCGATCTCGAGGATCTTGGCGTCCCGGTAGTAGCGGGCGACGGGGCTGTCCTCGACGAAGCCGTACCCGCCGTGGATCTGTGTGGCGATGCGGGTAGCGGTGACCGCCGATTCGGTGGCGTACAACTTGGCCACCGCGGCCGCCTCCTTGACCGGGCGACCGGCATCCTTGAGCGCGGCCGCCTTGTAGGTGAGGAGGCGAGCGG
>DKBA01000207.1 GCA_002450985.1 Acidimicrobiia bacterium UBA6912 | reverse complement strand
CCGATCCCCGCAACGCCGATGTCGTCGTGTACGTCGACGGCGAGTTCCTGCCTCGCGCCGAGGCGAAGATCTCGGTGTTCGACAGCGGGTTCCTCGTGGGCGACGGTGTCTGGGAGGGCATCCGTCTCCACCACGGCGAGCTCGTCTTCCTCGATCGCCATCTCGACCGTCTGTACGAGGGTGCCAGGGCCATCGGTCTCGACATCGGCATGACCAGGGCCCAGCTCACCGACGTGCTGCGCGAGACGGTGGAGCGCAACGGCATGACCACGGACGTGCACGTGCGCCTGATGGTCACGCGCGGCGTGAAATGCACCCCGGCGCAGCACCCCGACCTCGTCGAGGGAGGACCGACGGTGGTGGTGATCGCCGAGCACAAACGCGCCGATCCCGCCGTCGCCGCCGAGGGCATCACGCTGTTCACCTCGACGGTTCGCCGTCCTCCGCCGGACACGCTCGACCAGCGCCTCAACTGCCACAGCAAGCTGCATGAGGTGGTCGCCCTCATCCAGGCCGTCGCCGCCGGCGCCGACGAGGCGCTGATGCTCGACACGAACGGAGCCGTGGCCACCTGCAACTCGACCAACTTCTTCATCGTGCGCCGCGGCGAGGTGTGGACGTCGACGGGCCTCCACTGCCTCAACGGCATCACCCGGAGGCTGGTGATCGAGCTCTGCGCAGCCGAGGGCATCCCCGCCCGCGAGCGGGACTTCTCGCTCACCGACGTGTACGCCGCCGACGAGGCGTTCGTCACCGGCACGTTCGGCGGGCTCACCCCGGTGGTGGCGGTGGACGGGCGCACCATCGGCGGCGGTGCCCCCGGACCGCTCACCGCCCTCCTCACCGAGGCGTATCGGACCGCGATCTCCACCGCCACCTCGTGAGCGGGTGCGTCAGGCTGTCGGTGTGGTCGGGGCCGCGCAACATCTCGACGGCGCTCATGTACGCGTTCCGCCAGCGCAGCGACACCGACGTATTCGACGAGCCGCTCTACGGGCACTACCTGACGGTCACCGGGTTCGACCATCCGGGGCGGGACGAGATCCTGGCGGCCATGGAGGCCGACGGGGGGCGGGTGGTGGCCGACGTGCTGCTCGCCGACTGCGGGCGGCCGGTCCGCTTCTACAAGAACATGGCGCATCACCTCGTCGGGCTCGATCTCGGCTTCCTCGACGGGCTCACCAACGTCCTCCTCACCCGCAACCCCGCGGAGATGCTGGTGTCGCTGACCAGGGAGCTCCCGGAGGCCGGCATCGACGAGACGGGGCTGCCGCAGCAGGTGATGCTGCTCGACCGCATCCTGGCGTCGGGGGTCACGCCCATCGTGCTCGACGCCACCGAGGTGCTGCGCAACCCGGAGGCGGTGCTCACCGACCTGTGTGCGCGGGTCGGCATCGGGTTCGAGCCGGCGATGCTGGCGTGGCCGGCGGGACCGAAGCCGGAGGATGGGGTGTGGGCCCCACACTGGTACGGCAACGTCCACCGCTCCACCGGTTTCGCCCCCTACCGTCCCAAGACGGAGCCATTCCCCGGCCACCTGGAGGCGTTGCTGGCCGAGTGCCGCCCGCTCTACGACCGGCTCGCCGGGTACGCCATCCGGGCAGGGTGACCTCGCTCACTCCTCGGGCGGCGGCTCGAGGACCTTCCACGTGTCGGCCTTCGCCACGAGGTACTCGCTCACCTCGCGGCAGCGATCGAGCGTTTCGCACATCGTCTCCCGGCCCATGAGCACATCGACCAGCGACACCTCGGTCTTTCCGACGAGGGAGAGCCGGTGGTCGGCCTGCTGGGCGAGGGCGCCGAAGGAGTCGACGGCCGACACCTCGATGGGGAGCTCCGGACCGCCGACGCCGGCGAGCTCGGCCGACAGGATGATGAGGTCGGGTGGATCGCCGAGCGGCGGCAGCGCCCAGTTGAAGTAGAGGGGAAGGCGGAACTCACCTTCGGGCTCGGCGAAGTCGTCCTCGAGCTCGTTGACCCGGTCCTCGAGCTCGAGGAGGACCCGCGGCTCGACGTCGAACGCCAGGTTGAGGTCGACCGGACCGGTGCACGCCGACTCCGGGTGGAGGTCGACCTCGAACGACTGGCGCAGCGAGTACGTCTCGATGAAGTGACGCTCGTCGTGGACGTGGAAGCCGTGCTCCACGGCGTGATCCTTGAGGTAGGTGATGAAGCCCGCGATGTCGATGGCCACGGGTCGCTCCTTGGTCCGGTTCCCTCACGTTAGAAGATGCGAGGCACGCACTCGCCGGTGATCATGCGTCGAGGAGCGTGACGAAGAGCCCGCCCCGCACCTTCGGCTCGAACCAGGTCGACTTGGGCGGCATCACCATGCCGGCGTCCGCCACGCTCATGACCTCGGCGACGCTCGCCGGGTGGAGAAGGAAGCAGGCGACGCAATGGTGATGGGCAGGGTCGACCGACTGGCCGCCCGCGACGTAGTGCAACCGGTGGTCGGTACGAGGGTCGGTGATGGCGAAGAGGGGCCCGAGCACTGCGTGTTGGAGACGCGAAACGTCGAGGGCGGCCGCCGGACCCGCCGCCGCAGGGGGCGGCGGCAGCGCGAANNGTGACGTACAGCGGCCCGATCTCGGCGAGCCGTTCCTCCACGAGCTCGACGAGGGCAGGGGCGTCCACCACCCACACCTCCTGGAGGGCTCCGTCGCTGCTGCGGAACTCGAGATCCGCCGGTCGCATCCGGATCCTGGCGACGAGCCCGGCGAGGTCCGCGTCGGATCGGTGGGTCAGCGCGACGGGGTCGCTGTGCGCCCCCAACCGCCGCAGATGCGACAGCAGCAGCTCCTCGGTCGCCTCACGGGTGTTCTCGTGGCGGAGGATCCGCCCGTCGCCGTAGCCGGCAACGGCCACCTCGGCGACGAGGCCGACCGCCGCAGTCTCGCCCTCGCAGATCCGGTAGACGTAGTAGGCCGGACGGTTGGTGGACCGCAGCACGCC
>DKBA01000149.1 GCA_002450985.1 Acidimicrobiia bacterium UBA6912 | reverse complement strand
GTCGGGTCGCCATGCCACGACCAGATAGGTGAGGCCGAGCGCGGCGCTGAAGGCTGCCTGGTGTCGGGCGAGATGGACGGCGCTCGGGTCGCCGCCGGGAGCGACGATCGCCGACACGTTCCACACGATCAGGAGCAGGCCGCCCCAGGCGAGGACGATCCGCAGCCATCGGCTGCGCGAGAAGCCCCGGGGAAGGGACGCCGGCGCCGGCGCAGCCACTTCCGCCGGGCGCAGGGCCGCACGGGCGAGAACGTGGGCCCGCTCCTCCCAGACGCGACACTTCGGGCACGTCTCCAGATGGGCGGCGGCGGCGCCGGACAACGCCGCATCGCCGTCGATGCTCGCCGAGAGGGCCATTCGGGCCTCGTCGCA
Source organism: Acidimicrobiia bacterium UBA6912 (assembly GCA_002450985.1). Taxonomy (GTDB): domain Bacteria; phylum Actinomycetota; class Acidimicrobiia; order Spongiisociales; family UBA5794; genus UBA6912. The sequence goes on along the minus strand of DKBA01000149.1, from coordinate 4,980 downwards.
CTTCATCACTTGTGCCAGTCGTCTCGATTCACGCTTGCAGTTCCCGAGATGGAAGACTCCCGACATGGACCATACGACGGTGCTGGCGTTGCGCGCCAAGGCAGGTGACCGCCGCGCCCTCGAGGAGTTCATCCGGGTCACGAGTCCCGACGTGCACCAGTTGTGCCGCTACCTCGGGTTCCCCTCCGACGCCGACGACCTGATGCAGGAGACCTTCGAGCGGGCGCTGAAGGCGCTGCATCGTTACCGCGCCGATGGGCCGGCGCGGAGCTGGGTCCTCTCGATCGCCCGCCGCGTCTGTGTCGATGCCACCCGCCGGGCCGTGCGCGGCCGCCGGCTCCAAGAGCGCGTCGAGGCCCACGCCGCCGTCGATCCTCACTGGGACCGCTCCTGGTACGAGGTCCTCGAGCTACTCGCCGAACTCGGCCCCGAACGCAGGGAGGCGTTCGTGCTCACCCAGCTCGTCGGGCTGACGTACGAGGAAGCGGCCGACGTGGTGGGGTGCCCCATCGGGACCATCCGCTCCAGGGTGGCCAGGGCGCGACAAGACCTCCTCGACGACGCAGGCGTCGACGCCGCTCTCGCACCGGACGGCCTTGCCGGCTGAGCGTCGGCCTCGGGCCGGGAACCGAATCGACCCTCGCCGTCGACCTCACTCCCGGGAGCATCACCACACCGAAGGGATCGAACCATGCGGAGAATCGCGGCAACCGCGGCGGGCCTCGTGCTCGTCGTCGCCGCCTGCGGCGGCGGCGAAGGCATCGACGTCGAGGGGGCGTGGGCGAGGACCAGCCCGGCAATGGCGAACGCCGGCGCCGTCTACCTGGAGGTGACGAGCAGCGACGCCGACCGCCTCATCGGGGCATCGGTCGACCCGTCCGTGGCGGCAACGGTCGAGCTCCACGAGACCGTCATGGTCGACGCCGAGATGTCCGAAGACGGCGCCTCCGGCGAGGACATGTCGGGCGAGGAGTCGGAAGGGGGCATGGACGCCGGCAGCGGCNNAGAACGCCGGCGACCAGGTGGTCTCCATCGAGGTGAGGGACGAGGCACCCTGACCCGAGCCGGCCTCACCGGGCGGGCTGCGGGTCGATCACGGCCCGCAGCGCGGCGATCGTGAGCACCGCACCACCCGCCAGCGTCCCTGCGGTCACCACCCGGTCGAGCCAGTAGGGCGCAGCGGTGGGGAGGATCGCCCGCCACAGCCAGTCCCAGCGCAGGACCGCCCACACCACCAGCTCGGCGGCGGCGATGACGGCGAACACAGGCGCCCCGCTGCGCAGGACGGTCGGCGTCGGCGCCCGCAGCCCGGCAACGGCGAGCGCGGCGAGCGCCAGGCTCGTGGCAGGCGCAAGCCACAGCATCGCGGACGGCGCCGTCTCGGACGGCACCGACGCGGCAGCGACAGCACCCACACCGAGCGCGGCGGCGGCCAAGGTCATCGTGCCGAACGCCATGGCGAGCAGGCCGGTCCGTCGCAGCGCAACCAGCGCGATCCCGAGACCGGCGACAAACCCGGCAACGACCGGCAACGGCGACGGTGCTTGCTGCCAGGTCGAGGCGATGGCGACGTCCACCTCTCGCCCGTCGACCAGGAGCGGCACCACGCCCTCGAGGATGCGGTCGCCGGGTCCCCGCCCCGGCGGCGGATCCTCGTTCATCCAGTGTGCCCGGTGGTCGTGCCAGGCATAGCTCCCGTCGCTCGCCACCTGCCGCCAGCTCGGCTCGGCATCCGGGCTCGCCGACGCCGGGATATCGACCGCGGCGTAGCGATCTTCGTTGAGGTAGGTGGTCGGTGCGTTGTCGTTCACCTCGACCACGCCGCTCGGCAGGAAGCGGAGATAGGGCTCTCCGCGGTAGCCGACGACGTCGACGCTCACTCCGGGAGCCACGGTGAGGAGGACGAAGGCGTCACCCCCGATGATCTCGACGTCGACACCGTCGGCGGGCGGGTCGACGCCGACCACGGCGCTCTCGAAGTCGGTGGGCCCCGCCGGATCGGCGAACGCCGGAGCCGGCACGGCGAGGACCAGGCCTGCCGCAACGGCCACGAGCAGCGAGGCGGCGATGCGGCTCACGGCTCGGTGACGACGAGGGCCAGCTCGCCCGAGGGATGGACGGTGCAGACCCCGATGAAGCGCCCGGCACTGGAGAACCGCTGGCGGAGGGTCTCCCCGGCGCCCACGTAGAACGGTCCGACCAGGTGGCCGCGGTCGTCCTCGTTGATGATCTCGATGACCTCTCCGACGTGGACTTCCATCTCGCCGGGAAGGATCTCCAGCGGCTCGCCACGATCGAGGGCCTCGCCGGCGCCCGTGGGAATCGTGAACGAGTAGTCGGCGGGACCGGTGCCCGCATCATCGAGCTGGACACCGGCGTCGCCGCCCGAGCCACAGCCGGCGAAGATGCCGGGCACCAGCAGAACCGCGAGCAACAGGGCGCCTGGACGGGTCATGCCGACCTCAGCAGCAACTCGAGGTCGCCTGCCATGTCGGCGGCCGNNGGCGCCGAACGCATCCGCGACGGACGACAGCGCGGCATCGTCCTCGGTGCGCAGGCCATGGGCGCCCGGGATGAACGACTGCACGTAGTTGCTGATGACGTCGTCCGTGTCCCGGTTCGGGTCGACCGTCGCCATCGCCACGTCCACGCGTGCTGCGTCGTCCCCCAGCTCTCCGAACGCCTTGCGCAGGTCGGCGAGCGTCGTCGGGCACACGTCGGGGCACGACGTGTAGCCGAAGTACACGACGAGCAGGCCGCCGTCCGCGGCGCGCATCTCGAACGGAGTACCACCCCGGCTCGCGTCCGGCAGGGTCAGACCGCCCATCTCCGGGAGCGGGGTCCGCACCGATCCGGCGAGCTGGGCGTCGTTCCCGCCGCAGCCCGCAAGGACGAGCGCGACGACGGCCAGCAGCGCAGCGACCCGAGTCACCTGAGCTCCTCGATGTAGGCGACGATGGCGTCCACCTCGGCGGGCGTGAGCGAGACCTCGGGCATCGCGATCGTGGAGCCGGCAACGATCTCGGCGTCCGGCTCGAGGATCGCGCGCCGCAGGTAGGAGCCGTCGGCGATCACGGTGCCGCCTCCTTCGAGCTGCACGGTGGACCCGGCGAGCCCGGTCCAGGCCGGCCCGACGGTTCCCTGGCCGCGGTCCCCGTGGCACGCCGCACAGCCCCGCGCCGATGCGAGCTCGCGGCCTTCCTGGGCGAGCGCCGAGAGCTCACCTGCGGAGTCACCACCAGCACCGCACCCGGCGAGCGCCATCGCTGCGGCCAGGCCTGCCGTCCGCATCACCCATCGATGTCGTGTCACGTTCACACCAACCAGGTCGACGGACGGTGTCGACACGGTTCCCGGCGGCGTGCGCCAACCAGACGGACGGGGTCAGGGCAGCATCGCCTCGGCTCTGTGGAGGAACGCCGCCATCTGGGCTCGGGTGACGAAGTTGTTCGGACAGAACAGGTTGTTCGTCGGCGGGTTGCAGCCGAGGGTGATCCCCGCCGCCGCCAGGGCCTGGATGTCGGCCTCGAAGATCGAGTCGTCGTCGTCGACGAATTTCTCCGGCCCGGGCGGCAGGTCGAGTGCCCGCACCAGGAACGCCGCCATCTGCCCTCTCGTCACGAAGTCGCCGGGGCAGTAGTTGGTGTTGGCGGGCGGGTTACACCCCTTCGTGATCCCGGCGGCCTCGATGGCCTCGATGTCCCCCTCGAAGATCGAGTCGTCGTCGTCGGTGAACGGGTTCCCGGTGGCCGCCGGCAGCGCCAGCGCCCGGTTGAGAAACGCGGCCATCTGACCCCTGGTGACGTTGGCATCCGGGCAGAACAGGTTGTTCGCAGGCGGGTTGCAGCCCGTGGTGATCCCCTGGTCGGCCAGCCACTCGATGTCGGCTTGGAAGATCGAGCCGACCGTGTCGAGGAATCTGGGGAGGTCGGCGCCCGGCGCGGGCGGCGGCGTCGGGTTGGCGAAGAACGTCGGGATCGTCGTCTTCACGCCACTCCCGGTGAGCTGGTAGGCGACAGCGCCGTCCTGCACGCGGATCACGGTGTTGGGATTGGCGCCTGCGAGGTCGAAGTCAGCTTCGTCGAGACCGCACTCGATGAAGTCGTAGAGCCCGGGAACGCCGGTTCCACCCTCCTGGAAGTCCACGGTTGCGAAATCGCAGAACAGGAACCGCACCGGCCACACGTCACCCTTGGGGTTGTGAAAGCGCGGTCTCAGAGTGCCGCCATTGGTGGTCACCCCCCACCACACCTGGGTGTCGGTCGTGCCGTCGGAAGAGGGTTTCCCCAGGGCATGGGAATGGATGTCGGCGTCCACGTTGTCGAGGAGCGTCAGGTTCCGGTAGGTGTACGAGTTGCTGTACGCCCCGTGGTCGATACCGGTCCCTCCGTTGTAGTAGGCGGTGAACCCGTCGATCAGATGGTTGGCGTCGTCGTCGCCCGTCGTGTTCTGCCACACGAAGATGCCGCTGGTCTCGTTGTTGTGGGCGATGTTGTTGACGAAGTCCCACACCCCGCGGTCGCTGCTCGGCCATTTGTAGGCGGCAACGTTCTGGCCGCTGTCGGCCATGCCGACTACGACCGAGTCGACGATGGTCATGTTGTCACCGCCGCCGAGCTGGATCGATGCCGCAGTGTGCTCGGTGGCCGGGTTGGGGTTATTCATGGCCACGACCACGGAGTCGTAGATGACGTCGTCGGTCTCGTTGCACGTCGGGTTATCCTCGCTGCACACGTCGGGGTTCGACTCGTCCCACCAGAAGGCCTCTGACGTGGTGTTGTACGCGATGGCGTCGATGAACGTGATCCCGTGCGAGGCGTGGGGCACGAAGGCGTGATTGTCCGTGTCGCGCACGACGACCCCCTCGACCACAGACCCGCGCGAGCCGTCGCCGCTGTGGTGGAAGTGGATCCCGTAGCGGCCCGTGATGTGGTCCGTCGTAGTCCCCGTGTCGCCGATCCACGGCGCCACGTACCGCAC
>DKBA01000295.1 GCA_002450985.1 Acidimicrobiia bacterium UBA6912 | reverse complement strand
GGTCTCGAAGGAGGCGGTGTCTCCTGGCGAGGGTTTCGTCGTCGGCGGCATGGCGAAGGGTGCGGGCATGATTCGCCCCGGGATGGCCACGATGCTCGCCGTCATCACCACCGACGCCGCCGTCGCCCCCGCCGATCTCGACGCAGCCTTGCGGAGCGCCGTCGACGACTCCTTCAACTGCCTCGACATCGACGGCTGTGAGTCGACCAACGACACGGTGGTGGCATTGGCTAACGGGGCATCGGGCCGGGTGGCGACGACGGACGACCTCATCGGGCCGCTCAGCGACGTGTGTCGCAGCCTCGCCCATCAGATCGCCAGCGATGCCGAGGGAGCCTCGCGTGTCGTTCGTCTCAAGGTGCGAGGGGCGGCTGACGCGGCTACGGCCCGCACGCTGGGCAGGCTCATCGCCGACTCGGCGCTCGTGCGGGCTTCGTTCTACGGCGGCGACCCGAACTGGGGAAGGCTCGTCGCCGCGCTGGGCACGGCGTCGATCCCCGTCGACCCGACCCGGGTCACGATCGCCTACGGCGGCGTGGTCGTGGCCGACGGGGGCGCCCCGGTGGGAGCGGACCTCGACGCCCTCGCCGCCACGCTCACCTCTGGTGACTTCACCGTCGACGTCACCGTCGGCGACGGCCCTGCCGCGGCCGAGGTACTGACGACCGACCTCACCCCTGACTACGTGCGCTTCAACGGGGAGCGGAGCTGATGGCGACCGGCCACGGCTCCCCGGCGCCGGCGAAGTCTCGCATCGCCACCACGATGGCGAAGGCCAAGATCTTCTCCGAGGCGATGCCGTTCATCAAACGGTTCCGGGGCACGACCGTCGTGATCAAGTACGGGGGCTCGGCGATGGTCGACGAGACGTTGCGGAACACCTTCGCCGACGACGTCGCCATGCTCCACTACTCGGGGATCAAGCCGGTGATCGTGCACGGGGGCGGTCCCCACATCTCGCGTGCGATGGGCCAGCAGGGCATCGAGCCGCAGTGGATCGACGGGCTGCGCATCACCGACGAGGAGACCATCAGGGTCGTGCAAACCACGCTGGCGGGCGAGATCAACCCCGACATCGTGAGGCTCGTCAACGCCCATGGCTCGCTGGCGGCCGGCGTCAACGGGCTCGATGCCAACACGTTCCTCGCCAGGCCCAAGGATCCGCGGCTCGGCTTCGTGGGGGAGGTGTCGTCGGTGAACCCCGGCCTCGTGACGGCGCTGCAGGCCGAGGGCTACGTGCCGGTGGTGGCGCCGCTCGCCAGGGGGGAGGATGGGCGTCCGTACAACCTCAACGCCGACACCGCGGCGGGCGCTCTGGCGGAGTCGCTCGGCGCCCGCAAGCTCGTCTACCTCACCGACGTCGAGGGCCTGTACCGCGATCTCGGGGACGAGGACAGCCTCATCCAGCGCATCACGGTGCCCGAGCTCGAGAAGCTGCTCGCCACCGGTTCGATCTCCTCGGGGATGCTCCCCAAGCTCGCGTCGTGCATCCACGCCATCCGGGGCGGGGTGGCCCGCGCCCACATCCTCGACGGCCGCATCCAGCACGCCCTGCTCCTCGAGATCTTCACCCCCGAGGGCATCGGCACCATGATCACGATGGAGGACGAGACGCCGTGAGCCCGACGATCTCCACCCGCCGCCGTCTCCTGCGCCGGCTCATCACCGGCCAGCCGATCCACTCCCAGCAAGAGCTGGTCGAGATGCTCGAGGAGGCGGGCCACTACGTCACCCAGGCGACGGTGTCGCGCGACCTCGACGCCATCGGGGCGGTGAAGGTGCGCACCGACGATGGCGGGCTCCGCTACGAGATCCAGCAGGAGGCGACGGGGCCGGGCGACGAGCGCGAGATCGCCCGCATCATCGACGAGTTCTCCGACTCCCTCGCCGTGTCCCACAATCTCCTGGTGATTCGCACCCATCCCGGGGCGGCAAACGTCGTCGCCGGGGCGCTCGATCGAGCCGGCTTTGCGGGGTTGCTGGGAACGGTGGCCGGGGACGACACGGTCGTCGTCGTCGCCAGTGAGGCCGTCGGAGGAGAAGGTCTGATCAACGAACTCGACCGCATAGGAGTCACGCGATGAGCACACAGATCAAGAAGGTGGTTCTCGCCTACAGCGGGGGCCTCGACACGTCCGTGATCCTGCGCTGGATCCAGGAGGAGTACGGCGCCGAGGTGATCACCTACACGGCCGACGTCGGCCAGGGCGAGGAAGTCGCCGAGGCCGAGGAGAAGGCTCGGGCGACGGGCGCGGTCGAGGCGATCACCGACGACCTGCGCGAGGAGTTCGTGCGGGACTTCGTCTTCGCCGCCATCCGTGCCAACGCCATCTACGAGGGCTACTACCTGCTCGGCACCTCGCTGGCGCGGCCCATCATCGGCAAGGGGCTGGTCGAGGTGGCCGAGCGGACCGGCGCCGACGCGATCGCCCACGGGGCGACCGGGAAAGGCAACGACCAGGTGCGGTTCGAGCTGGCCGCCTTCGCCCTCAAGCCGGACATCAAGGTGATCGCCCCGTGGCGGGAGTGGAACCTGCGGGGCAGGGCGGACTGCGTCGCCTATGCGGAGGCCCACGGCATCCCCATCCCGGTGACCCCGGAGAAGCCGTACTCGATGGACGCCAACCTCCTCCACATCTCCTACGAGGGCGGGGTGCTGGAGGATCCGTGGACGGCGCCACCCGCCGACATGTTCCGGATGACGACGAACCCCGAGGACGCCCCGGACGAGCCGGAGTGGGTGACGATCGGCTTCCACGAGGGCACCCCGGTCACCGTCAACGGCGCCGAGCTCGGACCGGTCGACCTGCTCACGACCGTCAACCGTATCGGGGGTCGTCACGGCGTCGGCAGGGTCGACATCGTCGAGAACCGGTTCGTGGGCATCAAGAACCGCGGCGTGTACGAGACGCCCGGCGGCACGCTGCTCTATCACGCCCACCGCGCCGTCGAGTCCATCACGCTGGACCGTGAGGTGGCTCACCTGCGTGACGAGCTGGTCCCCCGCTACGCCGAGATGGTCTACAACGGTTTCTGGTACTCGCCGGAGCGCGAGGCCCTCCAGGCGTTCATGGACGACGTGCAGAAACGGGTGAACGGCGAAGCCCGGCTCAAGCTCTACAAGGGGCAGGCGGTGGTGGAGGGGAGGCGGTCCGACAGCCACAGCCTCTACGACGAGGCAACGGCGACCTTCGAGGCGGACGAGGTCTACCACCAGGGTGACGCCACGGGCTTCATCCGCCTGCAGAGCCTGCGGTTGCGCACGTTCGCCGAGCGGCGCCTCGGGGCAGGCGAGTGAGATCGCACGACCCTCAGAGGCGTCAGACCTTCCGGGCGGCCGGATGACGTTGTGGGGTGGGCGGTTCGAGGGTGCGCCGGACGACGGGCTGTGGCGGTTCACGGTCGACACCTCCGACCGCCGGCTCCTCGCCGACGACGTCGTCGGGTCGCTGGCCCACGTGACGATGCTCGGAGAGGTCGGGATCCTCGAGCCGCCCGACGTCGCCGCCCTGACCGAGGGTCTGGAGCTGGTGCTCGCCGAGGCCCAGACCGGCCGGTTCGTGTTCACCGACACCGACGAGGACGTGCACACGGCGGTGGAGCGCCGGCTGGGCGAGCTCACCGGCGCCGTCGCCGGGAAGCTCCACACCGGGAGGTCGCGCAACGACCAGGTGGCGCTCGACCTGCGCCTCTACCTGCGGCGATCCGGGAGGGAGCGGATCGCCGAGCTCGGCACGTTGGTGGCGGCTCTCAGCGCCGCCGCCGAGCGGGCGGGCGACGCCATCGTTCCCTCGTACACCCATCTGCAGCAGGCGCAGGCGGTGCCGCTCGCCCACCATCTGCTCGCGTACGCGTGGATGTTGCTGCGCGACGTCGCCCGCTTCGAGGATGCGATCGCCCGTCTCGACGTGTCGCCGCTGGGCGCCGGAGCCTCGGGAGGCAGCTCGCTGCCCCTCGACCCTCGGCTCGTGGCCGAGCGGCTCGAGATGGGCGGTGTCTTCGTGAACTCCCTCGATGCCGTCGCCTCTCGTGACTTCGTCGCCGAGTACGCCTTCTGCTGCGCCCAGGCGATGACCCATCTGTCCCGGCTCTCGGAGGAGCTCGTTCTGTGGACGACCGTCGAGTTCGGCTGGGTCACCTACGACGACGCCCACACCACGGGATCGTCGGCGCTGCCTCAGAAGAAGAACCCGGACATCGCCGAGCTGGCGCGAGGGAAGACGGCCACGGTCATCGGCGACGTGACGGGGCTGCTGGCGTTGCAGAAGGGTCTGCCGCTCGCCTACAACCGCGACCTCCAGGAGGACAAGGTCGCCGTCTTCCACGCGGACGACACGCTGGGGCTCGCTCTCGAGGCGCTCACCGGGATGATCGGCGGCGCCTCTTTCCATCCGCCGCCGCCGTCGTCGTGGGTGACCGCGCTCGATCTCGCCGAGGTGCTGGTGACACGAGGCGTGCCCTTCCGGGAGGCCCATCACGCGGTCGGGCGGCTGGTGGCGCAGCTCGTGGCGGACGGGCGCACGCTCGCCGACGTCACCGGCGACGAGCTCGTGGCGGCCGACGGTCGCTTCGCGGCGGAGGACGTGACCCGGTTGACGGCCGAGGGCTCCGTGGCGCACCGCAGGACCGCGGGCGGCGGCTCGATGGACTCGGTTCGTGCTCAGCTCGCCACGCTGCGGCGCCTGCTGTCCGACTGACCGCCGTCCTCTCCAGAGGGATGCGTGTGCGATTTTCAGCACATGCGTCTGCACATAACCCTCGACGACGATCTGGTGGCCGAGCTGGACCGATTGGCGGGACCGCGCAGGCGTAGCGCCTTCATCGCCGAGCTCATTCGGCGCGGGATCGAGGACGAGCGGCGCTGGGAGGAGATCCTCGGCGCCCTGGGGCAGATCCCGGACACGGGCCACGAGTGGGACGAAGATCCTGCTGCATGGGTGCGCCGCCAGCGCCACGTGGACGACCGGCGGGCCGGCTGATCCCGTGTCCCGTCTCTTGCTCGATTCGACGGTGCTGATCGATGCGTTGCGGGGCCGCTCGGCAGCGGAGCGGGTCATTGCGCTGCGCCGGATGGGTGTCGAACCGTGGACCTGCGCCATCTCGGTCGAGGAGATCTGGCGTGGCTTGCGGCCAGGAGAGGAGACAGCGCCCGGCCGGCTGTTCAACGGATTGCGCCTCGCCCCGCTGGGTCGGACCGAGGGCGTACTCGCAGGGACCTGGCGGCGTGACTTCGCGCGGCGAGGGGTCACGTTGCGCCAGGCGGACTGCCTGATCGCAGCTGCGGCCCTGGGTGTGGGCGCCGGCTTGGCGACGGCGAACGTCGACGACTTCCCCATGCCGGAGGTCGAGGTTGCCCACTGGCCCGCCGGCGAATGAGCGGCGGACGATGCCCGGACGCGCCGAGCGTCGAACCGATGACCGTCACGCCGGCCGGGTCAGCCCTGCTCTCAGCACATCCCGCGTGATCTCCATCTGTCCGTAGTGCTGGGACAGCTCCTCGTAGACGTGTTGCAGCGCATCGCCCTGGGTGAGCCTGCGCTCGGGGCCGAGGAAAGAGCGCGGGGGCTCGGCCCGCACCGGGGCCTCCGGCTCGGCGGTGAGGAGGTCGTGCCGGAACTGAGCCTTCGCCGCGTCGACACGAGTCAGGAGGTCGGCAATGGAGCCCGAGGCGCGAAACTCCCCGTTGCGGTCGCGCTGGACCTCTCGGCCGGCGACCACGTGCCCGCCCCAGTAGTCCATCACCCCGAGGCAGTGGACCAGGATCACGTACGGCGAGTTCGCCGCCGCAAGCGGCGGGCGTGTGTTGGCGAGGTCGTCGCCGAGGTCGCTCACGATCGCCGCCATCCCGTCGACCGCCCGCTCGACGAAGTACAAGAAGCTCTCGCGATCGATCACGTCCCCATGGTGGCACGCCCGAGCGCAGCGTGCGGCGGATCGGCGCGCTTCTCGCTCCCGGGCCGTGGCACACTGCACGGTCGATCATCGGGAGCCGCGGATGGATTCGCAACGCAAGGGCATCTGGCTCGGTGTCGGCGCCTATGTGGTCTGGGGAGTGACCCCTCTCTTCTGGAACCTCGTCGAGGCTCCGGCGCTCGAGGTCCTCGGCCATCGCATCCTGTGGGCCTTCCCGATCCTGCTGGTGGTGCTCGCGCTGCGCCGGCGTCTCGGGGGTGTCCGGCGCGTCTACGCCTCACCCCGTACGAGGCTCCTCGCCGCCCTCTCCGGCGTCCTCATCGCGGTCAACTGGGGGGTCTACATCTGGGCGGTGACGAACGATCACATCGTCGAGGCGAGCCTCGGGTACTTCATCAATCCGCTCGTGTCGGTGGCCCTCGGCGTGGTGGTGCTCAAGGAGCACCTCCGACCGGCGCAACGCCTGGCGGTGATCGTCGCCACCGTGGGCGTGGCCGGGATGACCGCCATGCTCGGTGTACTGCCGTGGGTTTCCCTCGCCCTTGCGTTCTCTTTCGGTTTCTACGGTCTTCTCAAGAAGAACGCCGCCGCGGCGCCCGCGCTGGAGGGGCTCCTCGGCGAGGTGACCGCCCTCCTCGTTCCGGCTGTGCTGTATCTCGCCCTCGCCGGTGGCGACACGTTCGTGACGAGCGTCCCCATTGCCCTGTGGGTCCTCGCTGCAGGCGTGCTCACGGTCGTCCCGCTGTGGATGTTCGGGGCGGCGGCGCAGCGCATCCCGCTGTCGACGATCGGCCTGCTCCAGTACCTGGCGCCGACGCTGCAATTCGGCATCGGCGTGATCGTCTACGGGGAGTCGATCGCGGGCGCCCAGATCTTCGGGTTCACCCTGGTGTGGATCGCCCTCGTCGTGTTCGCCAGGGACCAGGCGATGATCGCTCGCCGGCTGAGGATGGCGACGTGAGGGACGACGCACGCCGCCGTCGTGTCACCCGCAGCCGTCGCGCACGCCTGCAGCGACCCCGGACCGAGACCTGTCACAATGGCCGCCGGCCGACGCCCACGTCCCGTTGTCACGCCGGACCCGGTACCAGGGCTGTACGACCGCTGAGGAGGCGGTGCCGGTGATCGACCAGCAGGACACAGACCAGCTCAGCGCATGGCGCGAGATCGCTCGCGAACTGCGCCGCAAGATCCGCCGCGACCACACGACGATCCTCGCCGCAGGCGTGTCTTTCTACTCGGTGCTCGGAATTCTCCCCGCGCTGATCATCGCCGTCTCCGTGTACGGCATCTTCACCTCCCTCGCCGAGGCCGAGCGACAGATAGACGCCATCCTCGACGTACTGCCCGAGTCGGCGGCGAAGCCGCTCGAATCTCAACTGCGTCCGATCGCCGATTTGAGCCACGCTCCGCTCACCCTGGGTTTGGTCGCATCGGTGATCGGGTTGTTCTGGACGGCCTCGAACGCGGTGCGCGCGCTGGTCAGAGCCGTGGTCATCGCCTACGACCAGGGCCACCTGCGGAGCCGGCTCGAGGGCCGTCTGACGGCGATGGGGCTGACCGGCGCCACGGTCGCCGGGGGACTGGTGGCGCTGGCAGTGATCGCGGCTTTACCGGTGTGGTTGGGCCGCCTGGATCCCTCACACGCACTGGTGACGTTCGGTCATCTCCGCTGGCTTCTCGTGGCCGGCGCGATGGCCACGGTGAGTCTGCTCCTGTATCGATACGCACCGCAACAGCCGCCGCCTCTGGCACGCCGCGCCCTCCCCGGAGTTGCCGTTGCCACCGTGCTGTGGTCGGTTGCCTCCCTGGGGTTCTCCATGTACGTGGGCTCTTTCGGCAAGTACAACGCCACCTACGGTGTGCTCGGGGGCGCCGTCGTGCTGCTGCTGTGGTTCTGGCTCACCGCCGTCGCCGTGATCCTCGGTGCGCAGCTCAACCGGGTGCTGGATGTGCGCCGCGGGGACGCCGAGCTCGTCGACGGCGATCCGGGCCAGCAGGGGCGTCTCTCGTCCTGAGCGGGGCTCCAGCTCCATACGAGACGTATCCAGAGCACCCCCGGGGGACATTCCTGAACGCCTTCCGGGGCGGCTGCTCGGGCCACGGGTCAGCTCCAAGACTCGCCGGCGTTCGCCCATCCGCCGAGCTTTGGGAGGATCACGCGACGACGCTGCCGACGCCCGCCTCGTCGCGCACCCAGCGCCTGCCCGTCGCCAGCTCGACGCACTTGTAGGCGCCGTCGTAGATGCCGATGCGCTTGTTCTTCACGATCGAGTCGCAGTACATCTCGAGCAGGTCGTGCTCGCGGGTGAGCAGGTCGATGGCCTGTAGCGTCTCGGGCACGGTGCGCGTCTCCACGGTGCCGTCGCCGATCTCTGCCGACCGGATGGCGCCCCACGCCTCGTGCCCGCCGACCCGCTCGTTGAAGATCTTCGGCACCGGGTAGAACGCCAGCTCGCTGGGCTTCGTGATCATCACGTCGCTCACCCGCATCAGGTAGTTCGTGGCGTAGACGGCGTGGAAGATGTTGTCGTGGAGGAACACGTGCGTGCCGTGCGCGGCGCCATCGCGGATCTCGTCGGCGAACGCACGCGTGTCCTCCCACGTGAAGTGGGTGTGCACGTCCGAGGCGCCGCCGAGCTCGGCCCGTAGCCATTCCCAATTGTCGGCGTGGTCGCCGAGGTTCACGAACAGCATCACCTCGCCGCGGTCGACCATCGGCTTGCAGTGGTCGACGATGGCCTTGAACAGCTCGCGTTGGGCGCCGGCGCCGCCCATCGTGAGCAGGAAGCGGCGCGGCTCGCCGCCTCGCATTCGTCTGATCCGGGCGGCGCAGTCGTCCTCCACGCCCTCGACCAGCTCGTGGTCGACGTGATGGCCGACGTAGTGGAGGGCATCCGGCGGTGTGGGGTTCAGCATGCGGCCCTTGTCGTCGAAGCCGCGCATCACCCTGAAGCCGTAGTAGCCGGACGGCGATTGGACGCCGTGCTTGGCGCCCTCGATGAGCTGGAACGCCATCGGCCAGTTGTCGAACATCATGTCGACCACATGCGTCATCCCCCCGGCGACGGCCCCCATGCAGTTCCACATGTGGGAGGCGAGCAAGGGCTGCTCCTGCGGCAGGGCGCGGTGGAGGTTGGCGAACAGCTCGCTCATCCGGTAGTCGCGGGCATTCGCCTTGATGAAGCGCCACGGCCACCCGGCGGCATAGCGGTTGAGTAGCCAGTTGAGCCCCGGCAGGGTCTTGTCACCCGTCGTGATCGACTCCCACACGTACGTGTTGAACAGCGGGCTGCGCTGGGAGAGGCGGGAGAACTTCGAGTAGTTGGTGTTCCACCAGTTGATCACGTCGGAGGTGATCCCGGGGATGGCGAGGAGATCGAGCCAGTACGGGGTGAAACCCATGGCTCGGGCCGCCGACGCCCCCGCCATTGCGATGCGGTAGTGACCGAAACCCATACGGACGGTTGCGCACACGACGCCGTTCGTAGGGTCGATCGGCTCGCCCTCGCCGTCGCGTACGACGTCCTTGAGACCGAAGATCGGGCCGAGATAGGGGTTGTCGACGAGGCTGAGGGTGTAGGCCTCGTCCGGGTCGTAGTGAAACTTGTCGACGAACATCCGCTGCCATTTGCGTGCTCGTTGCGCCTGCGCAGCGTCGAGGACGTTCCCATAGAGGCTGAACCCATCGCCGGCCATTCACTCCTCCTCATCCGGCCGGGCATCCCGCACCGGCTCTTGCGCCGGGAGCGTACCGCGTGGGAAGGGCGTCGAGAGTCGCAAACTTTCGAAAACAAAGAGACTCATAGCCTCTTGACATGCAATCGTAAGTGTTCGACGATGCCCGCCGTGGCGTCTGGGACTCTGCCGGAGATACGCCGGGAGCGCATGCTGGAGGCGATCCGTAATCGCAGCTTTGCGCGCGTCGCCGATCTCTCTGTCCAGTTCGGCATCTCCGAGGTGACCGTGCGCTCCGATCTCGACGCACTGGAACGCATCGGATCGGTCCGGCGAGTGCACGGTGGTGCCATCTTCGAGGGCCGGCGGGTCGGCGTGGAGCGCTCGTTCGAGGAGGAAGCAGGCACTGCACCCGAGGAGAAGGCCGCCATCGCCGAGGTGGCGGCAGCCATGGTGGATCCCGGGGACACCATCCTGCTCGACGTCGGAACCACCTGCTCGGCCGTCGCCGCCGCCCTGGTATCCCGCACCGAACTCGAGGGCGTCGTGATCATCACCAACGGTCTCAACATCGCCCTCGACTTCGAGGCGGCGATGCCTCGCATCACCGTGGTCGTGACCGGCGGGACCGTCCGCCCCCTCCAGCATTCGCTCGTCGACCCGTATGCGGGACTCATGCTCGAGCACCTGAACGCCGATCTCATGTTCCTCGGCTGCAACGGCGTCGATGCAGAACGCGGCGTGACCAACGTCAACCTCCCCGAAGCGGCGATGAAGCGCCGGATGATGGGCTCGGCGAGCCGCACCATCGCCGTCGCCGACGGCTCGAAGGTCGGCCACGTCAGCGCAGCCCGCGTCTGCGGCGTCGCCGACCTCGCCATGCTGATCACAGGACCGAGCGCGCCACGTGACGCCGTGGCGGCGCTCGAGCAAGAAGGTCTCGAGGTCCGGAGCGCATCATGACCGGATCGAGAAACGGCCTGACCCTCAGGCCACCCAATCAGGGAACGAAAGGAGCCCCCTCGATGAGGAAGAGATGGTTCCTGCTGCTCGTCGTCTTCGCAATGGTGATGGCGGCGTGCGGTGGGGATGACGATACGGGCGGTGAGACCACCACCACCGCCGCAGGAGGCGAGACCACCACGACGGCGGCCGCCGAGACGACGACGACGGCGGCCTCCGGCGAGACGACGACCACGGCCGAGGCCATGGACGAGGTCACGCTGCGATGGCGCACCCGACCCGACAACGACGAAGAGGCCGGCGTCTACCAGGCGATCTCGGACACGCTGACCGGTCAACTCGAGGGCATCACCCTCGCATATGAGCCGGGCGGTCAGGAGACGGCCGGCTATCAGCAGAACCTGCTGACGGAGCTCGCTGCAGGCACCGCTCCCGATGTGTTCTGGCTCCCTGGCACGGATATCGCCGACTTCGCCACTCGTGGCGTGATCCTCGATCTGCGCTCGCTGGCCGATGCCAGCGGCCACAACGACGCCGACTTCTACCCCGGACCCATGTTCCACCTGACTTTCAACCCGGAGACGGGCAACACGGGTGAGACGTTGTGGGGGCTTCCTCGTGACGTGTCCGCGTTCGGCCTCTACCTCAACCTCGATCTGATCGCCGAGGCAGGTGTGGACGATCCCCGGGAGCTGGCCGCGGCCGGCAACTGGAACTGGGACACCTTCCGCGAGGTCGCCGACGGTATCGGCGCTCTCGGCGGTGGGATCGTCGGCTACGGCCAGAGCTCGTGGTGGGGTCCGTACGGTTACTGGCTGAACGCTGCGGGCGGCGGCTTCTTCAACGAGGACCGCACGGCGTGCGGGTTGGACAGCGACGGCTCGATCGCGGGCATGACGGCGCTCCAAGAGCTCTATGCCGGCGGCAGCGTCGTTCCGTGGGGCGAGGACGCCGAGGCGCCCTTCCGCGCCGGGACGCTCGGCATGTTCCAGAACGGTCGCTGGGCAACGCCCGGTATCCGGACCGTTGACTTCAACTGGGACGTCGTGAAGCTGCCCGAAGGTCCCGCTGGTCCCTCGAACTGGCTGTTCTGGGGCGCCTATGTCGTCAACGCCAGCTCCGAGCATCCTGAGGAGGCGTGGCAGCTCGTCCAGGCGCTGACCACCGCCGAGGTGCAGGCGCAGGTGGCGGAGCTCGGGGCCAACATCCCGAGCCGGGTGAGCCAGGAGGCGCTCGACGCGTTCCTGACGTTCACTCCGCCCGACAACAACCAGGCGTTCCTCGACGGCCTCGCCGAGAACCCCGCCACGGAAGGTCCACTGTGGGCCGGAAGCTGGCCGGAGTACGTCTCGGTGATGGATGCCGAGATCGGCAATGTCGTGACCGGTGCGACGTCGATCGACGACTTCGCCGCCAACATCTGCTCGCTGACGGCTCCCGCCTTCTCGAGCTGACCAACAACCGTCGGGGCCGGGCGCTGCGCCCGGCCCCGACACGCAGTGGGGTGATCGTATGACGACCGAAGTGCTCGCATCGAGGCCGGCGACCCGGGGCGACGCGTGGTGGCTGACACCTCTCGTCATCTGGCAGGCCGTGTACGCAGCGGCCGCTGCGCTCGCCACCGGCCTCGTTGTTGCACGGACAGGTATCGTCATCACCGGGACCCCGCGACTGGTGGCGATCGGCATCCTCGGCCTCATCACCCTCTTCGCCGCGCTGTCCGTGCCCTGGATCATCCGTCGCAATCACCGAGGGCGCCTGGCCGCGTTCCTTCTGAATCTCGTGCTGGCGGTGGGGGCGGGATTCCTCACGCTTCAGGAGACGAACGTCTTCAACGGGCTCGACGCCCTCGGCGGCACGTTTGGCAGGGGGATTCCGTTCCTCGCCCTGATGGCCGTGGGCTGGCTGATCGCCGGCTGGGCGGGCAAGGTGACCGGACCGACCGCGCGCGCCCTGCGGCTCGCCGCTCGCTGGCTCGTGATCATCGGTCTCGCGCTGCTTCTGATCCGGGTCGGCCTCTTGCCTGGTGTCTGGACGTTCCTGACCCGCCTCGTGCAACCTGCTGCGCTGACCCCGGCAGCCGTCGCCGTCGTCGCCTCCCTGTGGACCCGGATCTTGTTGAGCGACGAGCCGAACCCCATCTTTCGGAGCACCAAGGCGCAGCTCGAGATCATGGACGGCCTCTTCTTCGTGTCGCCCAACGTGCTCGGCTTCCTCGCCTTCCTCGCCGGCCCACTCGCGTTCTCCCTGTTCGTGTCGTTCACCGATTGGGACGGCCTGAGCGAGGCGGCGTGGGTCGGCATCAGCAACTACACCGACCTCGTCACCGATCCGTTCTTCCTGAAGTCGCTCCGCAACATCCTCTATTTCGGCGTCCTGGCCGTGCCGTTGTCCGTGCTTCCGGCGCTTGGCCTCGCCGCGCTGCTCAACACCAAGATGCCCGGCATGAAGTTCTTCCGTGCGCTCTACTTCCTGCCGGCTGTAGCCGGCGTGGTCGGCGTCGCCCTCATCTGGAAGCAGCTGTACAACGCAACCGTGGGCTACATCAACTACGGCCTCGTCCGGCTGTGGGACCTCATCAACCTCCTCCCGGGGCTCGATCTCGCCCCGCCTCAACCACAGTGGCTGTCGAGCCCGTCGACTGCGATGCTGTCGATGGTCATCGTCTTCTCGTTCTCCACGATCGGGCTCAACACAGTGCTCTTCCTCGCCGGTCTTCAGAGCGTGCCGGGAGACTTGTACGAGGCGGCCGAGCTCGACGGAGCGGGCCCCTGGGCGAAGTTCCGTCGCATCACGATCCCGATGCTCGCTCCGACCACCGTCTTCGTGGTGATCACGACGACGATCCTGGCGCTCCAGCTCTTCTCAGAGCCGTTCATCCTCAATGCCCCGCAGCTCTCACCAAACGGGCCGGGCAACGCAACCCTCACGCCGGTCATATACCTCTACCAGAACGCCTTCGAACGGTTCAATCAGGGATACGCCTCGGCGATCGGCTGGGCGCTGTTCCTCCTCATCTTCGCCATCACGATCGTCTACTTCCGAACCCAGCGCGACCGAGGGGTGCTCAGCACATGACGACTCCACCAGATCGCACCACCACCGCCGAACACCCCGAGCGCACCGTCGCCAGGCAGTTGCAGGCGGCCCGGGCTCGCCGCAGGAGGAGAATCCGCACCGGATTCGGGCGGCTGGCCCTCTACGCCTTCCTCGGCGGCTTCGCCTTGTTGATGGTCTTCCCCTTCGTGTACATGGCGGCATCGGCGCTCAAGACCCCCGCGGACACCTTCCGGTACCCACCCAAGGTGCTGCCGCGTGAGGCCGAGGTCATCGTCGTCGACGGCGAGGAGCTGCCGGTGTACAGCCTCCCCGTCGAGGGCAACCCGACCGACGTTCTGCTCGCCGAGCAAGGCATCGAGGCCGGGGTGTTCGTCGATCCGGACAACCCCGACGACCCCGAGGACCAGGTGGCGTGGCCGCTTGCGCTCGCGGAGGACACGGGAAGGACCGCGGTAGTCGACGGGGAGGAAGTCGGTGTGTTCGTGGTGCCCGTCGGCGGCGATACGGAGGAGCGGGCGCTGGCGCGCACCACCGTCGTCGGCCGGTTCATCGGACAGGACGACCCGAGCCTCGAGACGTTTGCCGTGGTCCGAACCGCACCGGCTGCCGAGGCGATCACCGCGAGGTGGGAGAACTTCTCGGACGTCCTCGATCGACGGGGACTGGACCGTGCGCTGACGAACACCATCCTCGTCACCGGGCTCGTCGTCCTCGGGATCCTGTTCACTTCGATCATGGGTGGGTATGCGTTTGCCCGGATCAGGTTCCCGGGGCGCAACGCCCTGTTCCTGGCCTACCTGGGCTCGATCATGATCCCCTTCATCGTCGTGATCGTCCCGCTGTTCCAGCTCATGGTCTCGCTCGGCTGGATCGATCACCTCGGCGTGTTGGTCTGGCCGTTCCTGTTCAACGCATACGGCACCTTCTTGATGCGCCAGTTCTTCATGGGCATCCCGAAGGAGCTCGACGAGGCGGCCGTGATCGACGGCGCCAAACGGTGGCGCATCCTGTGGCGGATCTACGTGCCGCTCTCGTGGCCGGCCATCGCAACGCTGGGCACGTTCTCGTTCCTGTACGCCTGGAACTCCTTCGTGTGGCCGCTCGTGGCCATCCAGACGGCCAACGAGGAGGATTGGGTGCTCACGACGGCGCTGCGCCAGCTCGGCGGGCAGTCGGTCGAGAGCCCGAATCTGATCTTCGCCGGCATCGTGATCGCGGTAGTCGTGCCCATGGCGATCTTCGTTGCCGCCCAGCGCTACTTCGTCGAGAACGTGGCGACCTCCGGCATCAAGTGATGACATGAGCGACGGCGCCGCCCGGCCGGAGAGCATCGGAGTGCGAGGGGACGCCGCGCTGCTGCGGAGCTCCCACCGGCGGCGGAACGCCCTCACGGGGGAGTGGGTGCTGGTCTCCCCGGGGCGGACGAAACGGCCGTGGCAAGGAGCGGTCGCCGACGTCGACAGCGAGCCGCTCCCCGCCTACGACCCCGACTGCTACCTGTGCCCTGGAAACGTGCGGGCCAACGGCGAGACGAACGCCGACTACGGGACGACGTTCGTCTTCACCAACGACTTCGCCGCATTGCGCCCCGACGTGGCCGTCGAGCGAGTCGACGACGGGCTGTTGCGCGCCGAGACCGAGCCGGGGACGTGCCGGGTGGTGTGTTTCTCGCCCAGGCACGACCTGACGCTGGCTCGAATGTCGCCTGACGAGGTGCGGACGGTCATCGACCTCTGGGCCGAGCAGACCGTCGAGCTGGGGCGGACGTTCCGCTGGGTGCAGGTGTTCGAGAACCGCGGCGAGATGATGGGCGCCTCGAATCCCCACCCCCACGGCCAGATCTGGGCGGGCGGGGCCCTCCCGCTCGAACCCTCCAAGGAAGATGCGACGCAGCGGGGTTACCACTCGGCGGTCGGCAGGCGCCTCCTCGCCGACTACGCCGCCCGTGAGGCCGGAGGACCCAGGGTCGTCGTCGAGACCGACGAGTGGCTCGTGGTCGTGCCGTACTGGGCGGTGTGGCCTTTCGAGACGCTCGTCGTGCCCCGGCGCCCGGCGGCGCGCCTCCCCGACCTCGACGATGCCCAGCGCAACGGCCTCGCCGACACGTTGCTGGTGCTGCTGGCGCGGTACGACAACCTGTTCCAGACGATGTTCCCGTACTCCATGGGGTGGCACGGGGCGCCGTTCGCTGACGAGTCGACCGACCACTGGACCGTCCACGCCCACTTCTACCCGCCGCTGCTGCGCTCGGCGACGGTCCGCAAGTTCATGGTCGGGTACGAGCTCCTCGCCGAGCCTCAACGCGACATCACACCCGAGGAGGCGGCCGCTCGCCTCGCCGCCCTCTCCGCCGAGCACTACCTCGACCGGAGGTGAGGCCGCCGGCCCTCTCGGATGCGGCGACCGCGGCGATCGCGCTCTTCCGTTCCCGGTTCGCCGGGGAGCCGGAGGTGCTCGTCCGCAGCCCGGGGCGGGTCAACCTCATCGGCGACCACACCGACTACAACGACGGCTTCGTCCTGCCCATGGCGATCGATCGCGCCCTGTGGATCGCAGCTCGGAGGCGCGACGATCGCACGCTCCGCGTCGCGACCGAGGGTGCGCCCGCGGCGGTGCTCGACCTCGACCGTGTCGAGCATCGTGCGGGGGAGTGGACCGAGTACGTGATGGGGGTGGCGTGGAGCCTCTCCGCAAGCGGACACCCGACGCCGGCGTGGGAAGGTGCGGTGGCGAGCGACATCCCGATCGGGGCGGGGCTCTCCTCGTCCGCCGCCCTCGAGCTCGGCGCCGCCCGGGTCTTCGTCGCACTGGCGGACTCCTCGTGGGATGGCGCAGTCATGGCGCAGCTCGCACAACGCGCCGAGAACCAGTGGGTCGGGATGGCGTGCGGGATCATGGATCAGCTCGTCGTGTCCACGGCCGAGGAGGGCGCCGCCCTCCTCATCGACTGCCGCTCCCTGGTGCGCACCCCGGTCGGGCTGCCGGACGGGGTGAGCGTGCTCATCGTCGACTCGGGGACCCGTCGGTCGCTCGTCGACTCCGCCTACAACGAGCGAAGGGCGGCGTGTGAGCGAGCGGCGGCGGCGCTCGGGGTTGCCGCGCTGCGCGATGCCGACCTGGCGGGCGTGGCGGGCGTCGCGCTCGATGCGGTGACCCTGCGCCGTGCCCGCCACGTGGTGGAGGAGAACCGCCGGGTGCTCGAGTTCGCCGACCGGCTGCGCCGCGGCGACCTCGTCGCCGCCGGGCGGCTGATGACGGAGAGCCACGCCAGTCTTCGCGACGACTTCGAGGTGTCGACGCCGGTGCTCGACGAGCTGGCGGCCGCGCTGGACGCAACCGAGGGGTGCTTCGGGGCCCGGCTGACCGGGGCCGGCTTCGGCGGCTGCCTCGTCGCCCTCGTGACGCCGGCGGCGGCGGGCTCCGTTGCCGATGCCGTCCGCGCCCGAGCCGGGCAGCTTGGCCTCGACGAGGCATCGGCCTTCACCTCGCTCCCGGCAGGCGGTGTCGAGGTGGTGGCGCCGCTTCGCTGAAGGACGGCGTCTGCGGCGTGGTGGCCGCGTACGGGGGTGCAGGCAGTAGGTTGGCGGGCGACGAGGAGGGGAAGCGGGGAGTGGCGAGCACGGAGGAGATGCGGCAGTCGTACCCGGAGCCGGTGATCGGCGTGAGCGCCGACGGGCATCCGGTCTGCGACCACTCGATCGGGGTGCTCGTCGCCTTCCCGACCACGCTCACCGGCTCGGGTGACCTGGAGCTGCTCGTCCATCCGGCACAGGTCGCAGCATGGCGGGCGTTTGCGACGGTGATGCGCCGCATGGATTACGTGATCTTCGATCCGAGGACCGGCACGGCGGCGTGCCGCAACATCGACGACGCCCCGTTCGGACGAACCAGCCTTCACGCCCACCTGTCGGCGATCGATCTCAATCCCTCCGCCAACACGGGCGGCGCCACCGACCAGCCCCCCGAGCTGCAGGCGGCGCTGCGCCGCATCGCCACCAACCGGGGCGATGCGGCCTTCCGCAACCTCACGACCGACCGGATGCACTGGCAGATCGATTGCACCCGGGCTTCACTGGCAACGGGCATCGACCCGGCGACGATCACCGACCCGCCGCCAACGACGACGGAGGATGAGCTCATGATGGACCGTGCGACGTGGCGTCGCGTGCAGGAGGCGCTACAGAGACTGAGCCCGCCGCTCTACGGCGGCCAGCCCATCGACGGCATCCCGGGGCGCAACACCAATGCTGCCGTCCGTGCCTTCGAGCGGCGGGTGGGGCTCACCCAGCGCGGGGTGATGGGCCCGCTCCTCGACCCGGAAGCCGGCATCTGGCCGGCCACCCGTGAGATGCTGTTCGCGGCGACGGTGCCGTCGCCGTAGCGTTCAGGCGGCGGCGGAGACGGCGGGCGGCGAGCACACGGCGCAGTCCGGGGCTGGGCACCGTTCGACGACGGTGAACGAGATGCCGGCCGCGGTGAGCGCCTCGAGGGCCCGTTCGATGGGATCGATGGTGGTGGTCGTGTTCATGGGGACAACGTATCTCCCGGCTGTGACAGATTT
>DKBA01000272.1 GCA_002450985.1 Acidimicrobiia bacterium UBA6912 | reverse complement strand
CAGGCCTCCGAGATCGTCGACCGCATGACCGGCAGGGGTCTCGAGATCTCCGGGCTCGGGTACTACCCGAACCCGCTCGACCCCGACGACGAGCATGCCCGCAAGGTCATCGACCACCTGAAGAAGGTGATCGTCGCAGCCGGCAAGATGGGCGTCGGGGTGGTCAACACGTTCATCGGCGCCGATCGCTCGCTGACCCAGGACGAGAACTGGGAGAAGGCGACCAGGGTGTGGCCGGAGATCATCGCTGCGGCCGAGGACAACGGCGTGAGGATCGCCATCGAGAACTGCCCGATGATCTTCTCGAAGGACGAGTGGCCGTCGGGCCACAACCTCGCCTACAACCCGAAGATCTGGCGTCGGATGTTCGACGAGTTCGGGGAGACGATCGGTCTCAACTTCGACCCGTCGCACCTGGTGTGGCTGATGATCGACATCGAGAGCGCCATCCTGGAGTTCGGGGAGCGCTTCTATCACTTCCAGGCCAAGGACGTGATGATCGACTACGAGGGTCTCTACGAGAACGGGTCGCTGTCCTCCGGTATCGGCTGGCAGGTGCCCCGGCTGCCCGGGCTCGGCGACGTCAACTGGGCGGTGGTCTTCAGGTCGCTGTACCGGGTGGGCTATGACGGTCCGATCATCATCGAGCACGAGGACCGCGACTTCGAGCAGACCGACGAGCTGGTGAAGCGCGGGTTCCTCCTCGCCAGGGACGTGCTGAGCCCGTACGTCCACTGAGATGCCCGTTGCGCGCGGCGCCGAGGCGTTCGACGTGGTCGTCGCTGGCCCGGGCGCTGCCGGCTCCCCGGAGGCGACATGAGCGGCTTCCCGCAGACGACGATCGGGCTCGGCAAGCTCGCTCCCGGGCCGGGGAACCTGGGGCTGCGAGAGCAGCACGTGCGGGCGCCCGGCCCCGGTGAGGTGCTGCTCGAGGTGCTCGCCGCCGGCATCTGCGGCACGGATCTCCACATCGCCGACGACGAGTTCCCGTCGAACCCGCCGGTCACGATGGGTCACGAGGTGACCGGGGAGGTCGCTGCGGTCGGCGACGGTGTCGACGAGTCGTGGCTCGGCGTCCGCGTGGCGTGTGAGACCTACTTCGCCTACTGCGAGTCGTGCAGCTACTGCCGCATCGGGAGCCCGAACCTCTGTCCAGAGCGGCGTTCCATCGGCTCGCACGTGGACGGGGGATTCGCCTGCTGGCTCACNNGAACCGCTGGCGTGCGTCGCCAACTGCCTCTTCGACCCGCCGGTCGTGACCGCAGGCGACGAAGTGCTGGTCATCGGCCCGGGGACGATGGGAGTGCTCACCGCCCAGGCGGCGCGGGCGGCGGGAGGGCGGGTCACCGTGGTGGGGCTCGACCGCGACCGCCCAAGGCTCCAGGTCGCCGCCGCACTCGGTCTCGCCACGGTCGTCGTCGATCCCGGCGAGGTGCCGGACATCCTCGCCCCCGACGTGGTGTGCGAATGCTCGGGGGCGGCCGCCGGTGCCGAGATGGGTCTGCAGCTGGTGCGCAAGGGGGGTCGCTACGTTCAGGTGGGCATCTTCGGCAGACCCGTCACCGTCGGGCTCGATGCGGTGCTCTACAAGGAGGTCGTCGTGACCTCCGGGTTCGCCAGCACCCCGCGGTCGTGGGACCGAGCGATGTCCCTCCTCGCCCATCGGCTCGTGGATCTCGACTCGCTGGTCACCGACGTGGTGCCGCTCACCGAGTGGGGGAGAGCCTTCGCCTCGACCCGGGCCGCCGAGGGAATGAAGTTCGTGATCGATCCGAGAGAGGGAAGCCCATGAGCGCAACGTTCGAGCTGGTCGGCCCGTCCGCCGTGGTGACGGGCGTCTCGCAGGGCATCGGCCGCGCCATCGCCGTCGGTCTCGCCAGGGCCGGCGCCAACGTGGTCGGCGCCTATCGCAGCCACCACGAAGGTGCGGAATTGGTGCGGCGCCAGATCGAGGAGACGGGCACGGAGGCGGTGATCCTCCAGGCAGACACCGGGGATCCCGCAACGGCCGGGCGCCTCGCCGAAGCGGCGACGTCGCGGTGGGGCAGCCTCGACATCTGGGTGAACAACGCAGCGAGCCTCATGGTGAAGCCGCTCGTCGCAACGACCGACGACGACTGGCACGGCCTGCTCGCCGCCAACCTGCACGGGTACTTCTACGGGAGCCGCACGGCGGCCCGCATCATGTACGAGCAGCGGCGGGGTCGCATCATCAACATCACCTCGGCGGCCGACGTCCTCGTCGTCGCCAATCTCGGCGCCTACATCGCGGCAAAGGGCGCCATCGTCGGGCTCACCAAGACGCTCGCCCTCGAGGCGGCCGAGCACGACGTCACGGTCAACGCCGTCTCCCCGGGCGCCACCGATACCCCGCTCAACGCCAAGGCCTACACCCCCGAGGTACGCCGCACCTACGAGCACCGCATCCCGCTGGGGCGGATCGGCAGCGAGGACGAGGTGGCCGACGTCGTCGTTTTCATGGCATCGACCGGATCTCGCTACATGACCGGTCACGAGGTCGTCGTCGACGGCGGCCTCGTCATCAACGGCACCGTCGGCCATGCCCTGGACGAGCCGTGATCGGCACCGCGACGACCGCCGAGGTGCTCGTCGACGGGCTCGATCATCCCGAAGGCGTCGCCTACGACCACCGCTCCGGGGTGCTGTACGCCGGAGGGGAGGACGGCCAGGTGTATGCCGTCGACCCGCAACGCAAGACGTTCCTGGAGATCGCCCGCACGCCGGGATTCGTGTTGGGGCTCGCCGTCGACGGGCGGGGCCGCATCGTCGTCTGTGACGCCGAGGACGCGGCACTGTGGGTGATCGATCCTGGGCTGCCCAGCCGCCGCCTGCTCGACCGCGTCGATGACCGGCAGATCGTCATGCCCAACTACCCGGCCTTCGGCCCGGACGGCACGTTGTACGTGTCCGATTCGGGGCGCTGGAAGGAGGACGACGGCGCCGTCGTCGCCGTGGAGCCGGACGGCGCCGCGTACGTGGTCGACCGCACCCTCGCCCGCTTCACCAACGGCTGCGCCGTGACCCCCGACGGCGCCGAGCTGTGGGTCGTCCAGTCGCTCGGTCCGGACGTGAGCCGCATCGACCTGCGCAACGGCGGGTCGCCGGAGCGGGTGGTGAGGCTCGACGGCACGGTCCCAGACGGCATCGCCTTCACCGAGGATGGCGGCGCCGTGATCAGCTGCTACCGCCCCGACCGCATCTACCACCTGGACCGGGACGGTCATCTCGAGGTGATCGCCGAGGACCCCGAGGGCACCCTGCTGGCGGCCCCCACCAACATCTGCTTCATCGGCGCAGACCGCGATCGAATGGTGAGCGCCAATCTCGGCCGCTGGCACCTCACCTTGCTCGAGNNGTGGGTGACGACGTGTGGTCGGCGCTCGACGACGGCCGCATCGCCAACCTCGACGTGGTCGCCCAGGTCCGCGCATCCACCGCCGACGGTGGGCCCGCGCGGGGGACGCGGGCCGTCGACGTGCGGGTGTGGGGCGGGGTCGACCTCCGCATCCTGCCCGACCGCGGCTTCGACCTCGGGCAGGCATGGTTCCGGGGGATCCCGCTCGCATGGGTCTCGGCGGTGGGGGAGACCGCACCGCTCTCCGATCCGCAGGGCATGGCATGGAACGAGGGATTCGGCGGCGGCCTGCTGACGACGTGCGGCCTGCGCAATGTCGGCATGCCGTCGGAGGGCCATGGCCTGCACGGCACCTTCTCCCACCTGGCAGCCGCAGACGTCGATGTGCGGCGATTCACCGGGGAGGGCGTCGCCGGTGTCGTGGCGCAAGCCACCATCGACGACGTCGGTGCGCTCACCCACCACCTCCGGGTGCGGCGCACGATCCGCACCGTGGCCGGCGCCGGAAGGGTCGACCTCACCGACGTCATCACCAACCTCGGCCGCACTCCGGAGCCGGCGCCCCTGCTCTACCACCTCAACTTCGGCTACCCGTTGTGGAACGGCGACGCCCGGCTCACGCTTCCGCCGCACGACACGATCCCGCGGGACGAGACGTCGGCCGCTGCGCTCGACTCGTGGGATCGTCCCCCGCCGGTGACGGTGGCGCCCGAGCGCGTGCTCGAGCACGTGATCGAGCCCGAGGACGGCTGGGGGTGGGCCCGGATCGACAACGAGGCCCTCGGGATCGCAGTGACGCTCCGCTGGCGAGCGACCGAGTTGCCCCGGCTCCACCAGTGGGTGCACCCGGCGCCGGGCATCGCCGTGCTCGGCATCGAGCCTGCCAACTGCTCGACGGGAGGCCGTGCNNCCGGCCGCCTGCAGCGCCAGCCCTGCGATGCCCACGTCGAGGAGCGGCAGGGGAGCACGATGACCTCCAGATCGCCTGGTTCTGCTCGGCGGGCCGGTGACGTTGGGCGACGGGGGTGTCCACGCCGGTAACCTGCCCGCTGTGCCGCACGAGCCGATTCGCACCACCGTGATGGGGAGCTACCCGTTCCCCGGCTGGCTGGAGCACGCCGCCGCTTCGCCGGATGCGTTTGGGCCCCTCGACATCGCCGAGTTGCAGGACGACGCCACCACGGCGGCGATCATGGACCAGGTGAGGACAGGGCTCGACGTCATCACCGACGGAGAGCAGTCGCGGTTCGACTTCAACCTCTCCTTCTACGCCTTCCTCGACGGCCTCGATCGCAACGAGGTGCCGGAGCGTCGTTTCGGACCTCCGGCGCACGACCAGCGGGGACGTCACCGGATCGTCGGCGAGCTGACGGCACCGGACGGGCTCGGCGTCACCGAGGAGTTCGAACGCCTGAAGCGCCTTGCCCCGTCCGGGCCGGTGCTGAAGGCGGCGATCCCCGGTCCCTACACGCTCGCCGGCCGCATCGTGCCCAACGCCGACTACCCGGATCGGTATGCGGTCACCGAGGCGCTCGTGCCGATCGTGCGCCGCGAGCTGGAGGGCCTCGTCGCCGCCGGATGTGAGGTGATCACGGTCGATGAGCCGTCGATGAGCTGCTACGCCTACAAGGAGGACACG
Organism: Acidimicrobiia bacterium UBA6912; assembly: GCA_002450985.1. Taxonomy (GTDB): domain Bacteria; phylum Actinomycetota; class Acidimicrobiia; order Spongiisociales; family UBA5794; genus UBA6912. Next base: position 388 of record DKBA01000272.1, on the reverse strand, counting down.
GCGCGCCTCGTCGACGTCTTCAACCGCACCGTTGCCCCGGTCGTCGGGCGGACCTACCTCGGCACCCACCTCTGCTTCGGCAACTTCAAGGGACGCGCCGTGGCGCCGCGGCGCTACGCCCCGATGTTCCCGGCCTTCCTCGAGCTCACCCTCGATGAGATCCATGTCGAGATGGCCGGCCGGGAGTTCGCCGAGCTGGAGGTCATCGAGGAGATCGGCCGGGTGCACGACGTCGGCGTCGGCGTTGTCGACGTGAAGAGCTACTGGATCGAACCGCCAGAGGAGATCGCCGCCCGCATCGCCGCCTGTCTGCGCCACGTGGCGCCGGAGCGGCTCAGCGTGTCCCCGGACTGTGGGCTGTCGCAGACCGCACGCTGGGCGGCGCAGC
>DKBA01000171.1 GCA_002450985.1 Acidimicrobiia bacterium UBA6912 | reverse complement strand
AAGCCTGCCAGCGCCGATGGTACTTGGGCCGCAGGGCCCCGGGAGAGTAGGTCGCCGCCGGACATATCTGCACTGAGGGCCGCCCGTATGGGCGGCCCTCAGTCGTATCTGCAAGGAGCGCCTTCGTGCCAGACCCAAGACCCCGGCGCCCGCACCAGGGCGGCGGCCGCCAGGATCGACCTCGTGACGCCGGGAAGGGTCGCGGCGCAAGCAAAGGAGGCACCCGCAAGGGCCAGGATGACGCGCGGCGGTCCAGCCGTGACGGAACCGGGCGAGGGGTTTCCCATGCTGACGGCGCCCCGCAGAAGGGGCGGCGTCGTGATCTCCACGGTGCAGCCGCCAACCTGCCCAACTGGGTGATCGAAGGCCTCGCCAGGGTCACTCCTGACCGTCGCGTCGGCCCGGCACTCGAGGCACTGGGCGAGGCATCCGAGGCGTTTGCCGAAGGTGCGTACCACCGAGCGGTGCGCAAGGCGCTCCAGGCCAAGGAACTCGCCCCACGCGACACGACGGTGCGCGAGACGCTCGGGCTCGCTGCGTACCGCACCGGCGACTGGCAGACCGCGCTCGCCGAGCTCCGCACCTTTCGACGCCTGGCGGGGGAGACCACCCACCTGCCCGTCGAGATGGATGCGCTGCGTGCGCTGGGACGCGACCGTGACGTCGAGACGGCCTGGCGGACGCTCCAAGAGCGGGGCGGGAAGCCTGCCGTGCTCAAGGAGGGGGCCGTCGTGTACGGCTCGTATCTGATCGACAAGGGCCGGCTCGACGCCGCGTGGGAGGTCGTAGCACCCCGTCGGTTGCGCCACGAGCCCTTCCCCGAGGACCTCCGCCTGTGGTACGTCGCCGCACGGGTCGCCGCCCTCCGTGGCGACGCCGACACCGCAGGCAAGCTGCGCAACGACATCCTCGAGAACGACCCCGGATTCCCCGGTATCGATGAGCTCGAGAAGCTCATCGGTGCGATCTGAGCAATCTGTCACAACCCCGGCGTATGGTCGCGAACTGCCCCGCACTCCCCGTGACTGGAGATGCGGATCATGGACATCAATCTCGTCGTGCTTGCAGGCCGGCTCGCCGTCGACGCCGAGCATCGGGTCTTCGACTCGGGGGCGCACCTGCTGCGGCTCCTCGTCACCGTTCGAAGCGACGAGCCTCGACGGCGCGTCGATGTGGTCCCGGTGACGTTGTGGGATCCGACGACCGATCTCACCGAGGGGTCGCTTCAAGCAGGGACGCGCATCTGGGTCACGGGCACCGTCCAGCGCCGCTTCTGGGAGTCGCCGGAGGGCAGGAGGAGCAGGCTCGAGATCGTTGCGCACCAGGTGCGATGCGCCGACGATATCGACGTGGACGCGACGACGAGCGCGTGAGGGCCGCACGTCGCAGGCGGCGGGAGCGGCGATGGCCGGCACCGTGGACGCCGAAGCCCAGGCCCGCCACATTGCTGCTCCTCGGTCGCGCCCCCTAGATTCTCCCCAATGCGTCGCGTTGTCGTTGCCTCCGGGTCCGCGCTGTCGGCGGCCGCCGGGGCGGCCGTGGCCGACGAGGGCGGCAATGCCGTCGATGCTGCGGTTGCCGCGACGATCACAGCCATGTGCACCGACCCGGGCGTGATCGCCCCGGGATCGGCCGGGTTCATCGTTGTGGCCCCGGCGGGAGCGCACCCGGTGGTGATCGACGCCTACGCCGAGATGCCGGGGAGGGACGCCCCGAGGGAGAACTTCGGCAGTGGTGACCCGATCTTCATGAAGTACGGGGGAGCGACCCGCACAGTCGTGGGCTACGGGTCGGTTGCGACCCCGGGCATCTTCGCAGGGCTCGAGCTGGCGACGCAGCGCTACGGCACCATGCCCTGGCGCGAGCTGATGCAACCCGCGATCGATGCGGTCGAGAGCGGATTCCCTCTGTCCAACGCGTCGGCGGAGTATCTCGCCTACAGCCACGATGTCGTCTTCGGATGGGATCCTCCGTCGTATGAGATCCTCCATCACTCCGATGGCTCCCATTTGCGCGCCGGTGAGGTCGTCCGCATTCCGCACCTCGGCGACTCGCTGCGCGCGATCGCAGAGGAGGGCTCCGCGGCCCTCTACCGGGGCGACCTCGGGGCGGCGGTGGCCGCCGCCGTGGCCGAGCACGGCGGGCTGCTCACCAGGGCAGACCTCGAGGCGTACGAGCCCGTCGTGAGAATCCCCACCCACATCGATGTCGGAGGGTGGGAGGTCTTCACCAACCCGCCACCGGCGCTCGGCGGCGCATCGATGGCGGCCATCATGCTGCTCGCCGCCCGGCGGGGCTTCTCGAGCTGGACGGCGGAAGAGATCCCGACGCTCGTTCGGGCCCAACGGGCGGTGCTCGACTACCGGGAAACCGTCCTCTCCCAGACGGATGACACCGAGCGCGATGCCGCCCGTCTCCTTGCGGCGGCGCAAGCCGGAGACCTCCGTCGGCTCAATGCCTCGCCCTCCACCACCCACACATCGACGGGCGACACGGACGGCAACGGATGTGCGATCACCGTGTCCGCCGGCTACTGCTCCGGAGCGATGCCCGCGGGAACGGGCTTCTACCTCAACAACTGCCTCGGCGAGATGGAGCTCCATCCCGCCGGCTACCACGGCCTCGTCCCCGGAACGCGGCTCACGTCCAACATGGCGCCGACCGTGGCCCGGCGGAACGGTTCGACCCTCGCCCTCGGGTCGCCCGGCGCCTCACGGATCACGACGGCCGTGAGCAGTGTCCTGCTCAACTTCCTCCTCGTCGGCATGTCCTTGAGCGACGCCGTCGACCACCCGCGGGTGCACACCGAGGTGTTCGAGGGGATGCCGACCATCGCTCACGAGCCCGGCATTCCGGTGGAGGCCATCGACGGACTGTCGGTGCGTCGCTTCCCTGATCTGTCCATGTACTTCGGAGGGGTCCAGGCAGTGATCACGGACCAGGCAACGGGTCTCTTCGCGTGCGCGGACCCGCGGCGGGTCGGCGGCATCGCAAGAGGGGGATGACGAGGCCGGCGAACCGCGGCGTCAGTACGGTGGCCAGGGCAGCGCCGGGCGGTCATCCGGTGGCGGCGGATGCCGCAGACCCCGCATCAACGTACTGAGGCGGACCCGGAAGGCGTGCGCCTCGGGCGCACCGAGCGTGTCACGCACCTCGCGGGCGATGGCGTCGGCAGGGCCGGCGATGAAAGCCTCGAGCACGAGGACCAGGTGGTGGGGAAGGGGATGCCCGGCGAAGACCCACAGAACCGTCCGCAGCTTGTCCTCCGGATGGAACGTCAGCCCGTGATCGATGGCGACGAGCGCCCCGTCCGGACGGCGCAGGATGTGCCCGAGCTTCCGGTCGGCGTTGTTGCAGACGACGTCGAGCAGGGCAATCGGCCACAGGCTGTCATCTCCCGTCCGCACCGTGCGGAGCGGGTCGAACGTCTCGTCGACCTCGACGTACCGCTGTACCGATCCGGGCCCGAAGGGCCCATCCCCGAGGGCCGTCTCGGGTACGACCCCCAGCCCCAGCGCCTCAGATGTCGCATACGTCAGGACCTCACGACTGGCGAGGGTGTCACGCTCGAAGTCCCACAGGGGCCGCTCGCCGCTGATGGGCTTGTACACCACCGCCTCGCCATCGGCCGTCGTGCCGAGAAGCGTCGTGTTCGAGGCAGCTACGAACCGGCCCTCGATGGAGACGACGGTCGGCTGCCATGTGCTCACCGCGAGTTCACGGACGATGGCCGCGGAGATCGCCGTTCGTGGTAGGGCACACGTGTCCGTCGGGGTCCATCGCCAAGCCGCACTTCGGGCACAACGGCCGCCCGGCCTCCACGGCGGCGGCGCCGATGCGCACTGCGGCATCGAGCTGGGCAGGCGTCACCGAGTGCGCAGCCGGTGCGGCATCGTCCTCGACCGGCCCGAAGCCGATCTCGATGAGACCGGGACCCTCGAGGTACTCGATCGTGAGGTCGGCGACCCGAAACGCAACGCTCTCCGGGGGGCGAAGCGGCGCCAGGTCGAGGTGCGCGCCCGCATCGGTGAAGCCGAGCTCGGCCAGGAGGAGCGCGGCCTGAGCGGCGAAGGCGGCGACCTGGGTCTTCTCTGCCAGGTACCACGAGGTCTGCCCGTGCGGGCCGGTCTCGACCTCGAAGTAGAACGTGCGATCGCCCGGCACGCCGACGAATCCCGGCACGAAACGGGCTACCGGCTCTTCTCGACTCATCGCAGTCCCACTCCGTCGAACGCACGATTCACGACCGGCACCAGGACTCCGCCGGCCGGGAGCAGCTCGATGACCGTGAGACTCGTGGGCCCGACATGCAGCCGGTGGATGAGATCGAGGGGAGTGCCGAGGTAGTGGCACAACAGGGTACGGATCACGTCGGCGTGGGTGACCACCATGACCTGCTGGTCGCCATGTGCCGTCGCGAGCTCCTCGATTGCGGCGACGGCTCGATCTTGCACCTCGGTGAGCGTCTCACCCTCAGGGAAGCGGAACCGGGCCGGGGAGGTCATGAGCCCCTGCCAGGCCTTGAGCTTTGCGAGGTCCTTGAGCGGACGGCCAGACCACCGGCCGTAGTCGGCCTCGATGAACCTGCGCTCGGTGATCGGGGTCAGGTCGTGGGGCTCGCCCAGGATCCGCGCGGTCTCTCGGCATCTCCGGATCGGAGAGGAGTAGATGGCTGCCACCTTGGCCTCGGCGATGCGGTCGGCGACGACGCGGGCCTGCATCCGACCCCGGTCCGAGAGGGCGACACCGGGAAGGCGACCCGTGAGGATCGTGCCGGTCTCGGAGGTGACTCCGTGGCGAACGAGAAGGGCGCGCACGGCTGCAAGGTTACTCCCGGCGCCGTGGGCCGCCGCCGGTAGGATGCGCGCATGGATCCACGGGAATTCCTTCGTCTCGCACTCGACCCCCTGCGGCTGACGCTGCTGGGGCGAGCGGCTGAGGGGACCGTCGACGTGGCCGAGGTGGCCGCCGCGCACGGCGTTCCGGAGCGGTCGGTGCGTGCGGCGCTCGGCAAGCTGCGCGGGGCAGGCCTCGTGGGCGACGATCTCCGACTCGACGTCGCCACGCTTCGCCGGCTCGCGGCCGCACTCCCGCAGGCAGCACCGGCCGATCCCGAGCTCGTCGGCGAGGGATGGTCCGAAGAGGAGGCCGAGGTGCTCGGCCGCTTCTTCTCGGGCAACCGGCTGACGTCGATCCCTGCAGTGCATGGGAAGCGCCTCGTCGTGCTGGAGCGGCTCGCCCAGGAGTTCGAGCCCGGATTGCGCTACGAGGAGGCCGAGGTGAACTTCACGCTCCAGATGTTCCACGCCGACTACGCCGCACTCCGCCGCTACCTCGTCGACGAAGGCTTCCTCACTCGCGCCGACGGCGTCTACTGGCGCACGGGGGGACGGTACGACCCGAGTCTCGCCGGTGACGAGAGCCCGAACGGGCCTGCGGCACCGGGCGATCTCGCCGCCGCCGAGGCACCGGAGGCCACCCAGGGGTCGTAGCCGGCACTTCCGCACGGCGACCCACGTGGACGGCTGCACACGCCCGGCTCCCCGATACCATCAGACGGATGCCCTCCCGCAGCTACTCGTTCGCGGTGCGCCCCGTGTGGATCATCGGCCACCTCGTTGCCCTCACCGCGGTGATCGGGTTCGTGCTCCTGGGGATGTGGCAGCTCGACCGTCACCAGGACCGCCAGGCATTCGACGCTCGCATTGCGTCTCGAATCGCCGCACCTGCGGAACCCCTGGCCGTGCTGCTCGCCGGCGCCACGGTCGACGACGTCGAGTACCGGCAGGCAATCGTGGAAGGCACGTACCTCGTCGACGACGAGGTCATCCTCCAGGCGCGAACGCTGGGTGGGCGATCCGGACACGAGGTGTTGACGCCGTTGCAACTGGCGGACGGGACGGCCGTCATCGTCGACCGTGGTTGGGTGCCCATCGATGTCGCCGGGCCTCCGGTCGAAGTCGCTGCGCCGCCGGAGGGGCTGGTCGCCGTCACCGGCTACGTTCGGACACCCCAGGTGCGGTCCGGTCTCGGCCCGATCGACCCTCCCGACGGGCGACTCGATCGCATCTCGCGGGTCGACGTCGGCCGGATTGCGACGCAGGTGCAGGTGCCGTTGCTCCCGCTGTGGATCCAGCTCGCCTCCCAGTCGCCACCGCAGACCGGCGAGCTGCCCCTCNNGGCGGGGCCGGTAGGGTGCCGCAACCCGCACTCGAGGAGCGCTCATGACCGATCGCATCTACTCCACGGACGCCTACGCCAAAGAGATGACCGCGGTCGTCGTCGCCACCGACAGCGACGACCGCCGCGTGCTCCTCGATCGCACCGTCTTCTACCCGGGCGGTGGCGGCCAGCCTCACGACGTCGGCGCATTGTGGATAGGCGACGACCGGCTCGAGGTGGTGCGAGTGACCGCGGACGCCGACGGCGTGTGGCACTGGCTGGAGAGCGGCGTGCCCGGGACCGGCACGTCGGTGCGTGGGGCGATCGACTGGGATCGTCGCTACCGGCTCATGCAGACCCACACGGCCATGCATGCGCTGTGCGGCGTGGTGTGGGAGAAGTACCAGAGCCCGGTCACGGGGGGGAACATGAACCCGGGAGACGGCCGCCTCGATTTCGAGCTGCCGCAGTGGGATCCGGACGACCGCGACCCGCTGGAGGTGGAGCTGAATCGGCAACTCGCCCGCGCCCTGCCCGTGGAGGTGTCGTTTCTCCCTCGCGAGGTCGCGGACCGGGACCCGAGCCTCATCCGCACCAAGGTGAATCTGCTCCCCGCCGGGCTCACCGAGGTGCGGGTCATCGACATCGTCGGACTCGACCGCCAAGCCGACGGGGGCACCCACGTCGATTCGACTTCGGAGATCGGCCCGGTCAAGATCGCCAAGGTGGAGTCCAAGGGCAAGGGCTTCCGCCGGATCCGCCTCGCCGTCGAGTGACGGCCACGCCGGGCAACACCACGTTCCTCGGTGCCGAGCGCCGGCCACCACGGCGCCCGCCTGGCGATCCCATCAGGAATCCAGATCGGTTGCCGTCACCTCGACCATGACCTCGGCCGGCGACTTCCGCTGGAGGTCGGGGACGGTGCACCCCTCGGCCGGATACCCCACAGGAAACAGGATGAACGGTCGCTCGTTCTCGGGCCGGCCGAGCAGCCGCGCCAGGAACGCCATGGGGCTCGGCGTGTGGGTCAGCGTCGCCAGGCCCAACCGGTGAAGGGTGGCGATGAAGATGCCACACGCGATCCCGACACTCTCCTTCACGTAGTAATGCTGGCGGTGCGAGCCGTCGGGCTCGACGCCGTAGCGCTGCTCGAAGACGACGACGATCCACGGCACCGTCTCGAGAAAGGGCTTGTGCCAGTCGGTGCCGAGGGGAGCGATCGCCTCTCGCCAGCGCGGGGGGATTCGCCCGCCCTCGTAGTTCTCGTACTCCTCCTGCTCCGCCGCGATCCGGATGCGACGTTTCACCTCGGGATCGCCGACGAGGACGAACGTCCACGGCTGACGGTGCGCCCCGGACGGCGCGGTCGAAGCTGTCGCGATGGCATATTCGATGACGGTGCGGGGCACGGGACGGGAGGAGAAGTCACGGATGCTGCGCCGCCGGTTCATCTCCTCGAAGATCGCCGCAGCCCTCGCTTCGAGCTCATCGTCCGGCAGAGGATCCGGGGAAACGTAAGGGATGAAGCTGCTTCCGGCCATGTGCGGCGAGCGTAGCCGACCGGACTCCCCCCAAGCCGTCCCGACGCCGGCTATCGCCGCCTCCGGTAGACGCCGACACGGCCCGGTTGGCCTGCGGAGTGGGGTAGCCTCGCCGACCATGTTGCGCGGCGTCATCTTCGATCTCGACGGCACCCTCGGTGACACCCTCCCGGTGTGCTTCGCCGCCTTTCGGGGCGTGTTCGAGGAGTTCCGCAACGTCACGTACACCGACGCCGAGATCCGAGCCATGTTCGGCCCGACGGAGGAGGGCATCCTCGAGGCGCGGCTCCCCGAGGACGGGGGCGAGCCCTTTGCGCGGTACCTCGCGCTGTACACGGCCCACCACGAGCTCGCGCCGGCCCCCTTCGCAGGCATCGTGCCCCTGCTCGACGAGCTGGAGGCGCGCGATGTGCCCGTGGCCATCGTCACGGGCAAGGGTCCGAGGAGCGCCGCCATCTCGCTCGACCGGTGGGGCATCGCCGACCGGTTCTCCCACGTTGCCGCCGGTGGCGCGCACGGCAACATCAAGGACGTCAACATGCTCCGGATCCTCGAGGCGTGGGACGCCCACGGCTTTGACGTGGTCTCGGTTGGCGACGCTCCGAGCGATGTGCATGCGGCCCGAGCCGCCGGCATCACCGCCGTGGCGGCAGCCTGGGCGTCGACCGCGGATCGCACGGTGCTCGAGACCGAGCACCCCGACGAGCTGTTCACGCGCGTCGACGACTTCGCGGCCTGGTTGCGCACGCGCTGAGGCCTCCTTCCGAGGGCGCCGCCCACCGCGGAGCGGCCGACGATTGCGGCGAAGTGCACCTCGGCCAGACCAGCGTCGCCTCGCTCCTCGGCGTCAGCCGGCAAGCCGTGAACGAAGCACTCGCCGACTTGCGCAAGGACGGGATCGCCGAGACCGGCTACCGCAGAATGCGAGTGCTCGACCGCTCCCGCCTCTGCACCATCGCCGGCTCTCCGGCCCAGGTGTGTTGAACGCCGCTGCTTCTCAGTGTCCCTCCTCACCCTTGGCGATGAGGTAGCCCCGTGCCCGCTCGGTGAGCCGGTAGCGTCCCACCAGATCCCAGAACGCTTCGTCGTGGCGGGGCACGACGAGATGGGCCAGCTCGTGGACGATCACGTAGTCGAGCACCCACGCCGGGAAGGTCGCCACCCGGCGGGCGATGCGGATCCGCCGCGAGGCGACGGTGCACGAGCCCCAGAGCGTGGTCTGCCGGTCGGACCACACGATGCCGTCCGGCGGGGGCAGGCCCAGCTCGGCGGCGAGCGTGCGGGCACGACCCGCGAGGTCGATGCGATCGGCGTCGCGCCGATCGACAAAGCGGCGCCGCATTCGCTCCACCCACTCGGCTTCCTGCGCCGTGGTCAGGTGCGCAGGGATGGCGATGTGGAGTACCCCGCCGCGCAGGCGGGCCTGCACCGTCTTCTTGCGCCGTTCGCTGCGGGTGACCTCGATATCCATGGCGGCGATCGTACCGGCCCACAGTGACACGATCGTGAACCGCCGCATGATGCTTGGTGCGCCCCCTGCGGTGGCTGTAACATTCGGTCACTGTGACGAAATCCCTCCGACGCTGCCGGTGGTGCGGCCGCGAGTTCGAGCCCGGCGAGGGTCCCGGACGTCCACCGCTCTACTGCCGGCGGAGCCATCGCCAGCGCCACTACGAGGCACGAACCCTCGCCGCCCGGCACGGCCTCGGCCCGCGCGATGCGCTCGTCGACCGCACCACGCTGGCGCGACTCAACGACCGGCTCTACGTGCTCGAGGCGGCCTGCGAGGACGTCCGCCGTGATCTCGCAGACGCACCCGACATCGACGCCTACCGGGCGGCGGTCGTCCACCTCCTCGAGGCGGCGCTGCCGCTGCGCTCTGCGTTCCTGGAGCCGCGGGCGATCGGGGAGGGCTGAGCCCGCCGCCGTGAGTCAGGAGCCGATGCGAGCGACGAACGCCTCCATCTCGGCGAGGAAGGAGGCGCGGCGATGACGGTCGAACTCGTCCCACGTCGTGAGCGTGCGGGAATCGTCGACCCGATCGATGTAGAGCACCCCGTTCAGGTGGTCGANNAAGGTGGCGATGGAGGTCGCCCCGCAGCGGCACGCTCAGACAGCCCTCGTTGAGGGCGAAGGTCTCGTCGCCGAGATACTCGAGCTCGGGGTTGACGAGCACGGTCAGGGGGATCGGGGGCTTGTACGGGTAGCGAGGGTTGTGGTCGACCTCGATCGTGCAGATCCGGACCGGCTCGGCCACCTGGTTGGCGGCGATCCCAGCCCCGTGGGCGCTGCGCATGGTGTCGATCAGGTCGTCGATGAGACGCTGCATGTCATCGGACGCCAGCTCCTCACGAGTCACGGTGCGCGCCGGCATCCGCAGCACGGGATGCCCGATCTGGGCGATGTCGAGAACGGTCATCGTGCGTCTCCTGTCACGTGTTCTTGTCGAAGCTTCGCTTCCCGCCGACCCACACGGCAGAACACAGGTCCATGCCCGCCCAGTAGGCGATCTCGGCCGGGTGCGTGACGTCCCACACCGCCAAGTCGGCCCGCAGGCCCGCCCTGAGCTCGCCTCGATCGGCGAGCCCGAGGGCGGCAGCGGCGTTGCGAGTGACGCCGGCGAGCGCCTCTTCCGGGCTCAGCCCGAAGAGAAGGGCGCCGAGGTTGCAGATGAGGGCCAGATCGGCGACCGGCGAGGTCCCCGGGTTGAGGTCGGTGGCGAGCGCGACCGGCACTCCGTGCCGGCGCAAGGCCTCCACCGGTGGACGGGCGCTCTCTTGCAGCACGTGGGTGGCGCCGGGCAGCAGCACGGCAACGGTGCCGGCTGCGGCCAGGGCCTGAACTTGGGCGGGGGTGGCGTGCTCGAGGTGGTCGGCGGACAGGGCACGGTGGCGGGCGGCGACGTCCACTCCCTCACTCGCGGCGAGCTGGGCGGCGTGCAGCTTGACAGGCAGGCCGAACCGGGCAGCGGCAGTGAAGATGCGGTCCGTCTGGTCCGGCGAGAAGGCGAGATGCTCGCAGAACACGTCGACGGCGTCGGCCAGGCCCTCCTCGACGACGGCGGGCAGCACCTCGTCCACCACGAGGTCGACGTAGCCGTCCGGATCGCCATCGAACTCGGGAGGCACGACGTGGGCGGCGAGGAGCGTGGTGCGAACGGCAGCGGGTCCTTCATCTCCCAGACGGCGCGCCACCCGCATCATGGCGAGCTCCGAGGCGAGGTCGAGGCCATAGCCGGACTTGATCTCGATGGTGGTGGCGCCGGTGTGGTGGAGCCGCTGCAGACGGGGCAGGGCGGCGGCGTACAGCTCATCCTCCGTGGCCCGGCGTGTGGCGGCGACGGTCGACCGGATCCCTCCGCCGGCGGCGGCGATCTCGGCGTACGTCGCCCCTCTCAGCCTTGCCTCGAACTCGGCGGCACGGTTGCCGGCGAACACGAGATGGGTGTGGCAGTCGACGAGCCCCGGCGTGACCAGTCGCCCCCCGAGCGATTGGGTCTCGGCGTGGCGGGGCAGGGCGATCTCGGTGCGTGGCCCGGCGGCGACGATCACCCCGTCGGCGATGACCACGACGCCGTCCGTGACGAGCCCATACGGCACCGACCCCGGCACCATCGTTGCCAGCGTGAGGTCGACGAGGGCGATCGCCGACATCGCCGTCACCGCTCCGCCATCATTGCCCGGATCGTTCCGCCGAGGCGGTCCGGCAGGTCGGGCACGCTCTGATGCATCCCGGCGGCAACGATGCGACGCCCCCCGACGACCACGTCGGACACGTCGGCCGCTGTCGCCGCGAACACCGCCGCCGAGGCGAGGTCGTCCGGGTCGAATCCGGCGACACGAATCGAGTCGAGCCGCAGGGTGACGAGATCGGCGGGCGCACCCGACCTCAGCGCCCCGCCGTCGAGGCCGAGGCTGCGGGCACCTCCGGTGGTGGCGGCGTCGAGGAGGGCGGCCGGCGTGTGCACCCCCCGGGCGTGCCGGCGAAGACGATCGTGCATCTCGATGCCCCGCATCTCGGCGAAGGGGTCGACCACGGCGTGGCTGTCGGTGCCGATGGCGAGGGTCGCTCCCGCGGTGGCGAGCTCGGCGAAAGGCCCGAGCCCGTCGCCCAGGTCCTGTTCCGTGGTCGGGCACGCCACCACGGTCACCGCTTGCTCCCCGAGCAGGTCGATGTCGTCGGCCGCCGGGTGGGTGGCGTGCACCACGGAGGTCGCCGGACCGAGCATGCCGGTCTCGGCGAGCAGCGCGGTCGGAGTGCGTCCGGTGGCGTCGAGACAGGCGGCGTTCTCGGCGGGTTGCTCGCTCACGTGGACGTGGAGGGGGAGCTGCAGCGTATCCCGCAGCGCCGCGATCGCACGGAGGTCATCGGCCGTCACCGCCCGCACCGAGTGGGCCGCCAGCCCGCACGAGACGCTCGGGTGGCCGTGCAATCCCGCCGCAAGGGCGCGCACCCGGTCTGCCCACTCGGTGACGTCACGGTCCGCATAGCGGACCTGGACGCCGGTCACCGGCGTGGAGAAGCCACCCAGCAGGTAGCAGGTGTCGAGCAGCACCATGCGGATGCCGGCGCGCTCGGCCGCCCGCACCAGCGCCCAGCCCATCTCGTTGGGATCGCGGTAGGCGGCGCCGCCCCGCTCGTGGTGCACGTAGTGGAACTCGCCGACCGCGGTGAAACCGGCGCAGACCATCTCGGCGAAGACGGCGGTGGCGAGCTCCTCGTAGCTGGCCGGTCCGAGTCGTTCCGCCACCTCGTACATCGTCTCTCGCCATCCCCAGAAGTCGCCGGTGCGCTGCCTCCTGCCGCGCAACGCTCGGTGGAAGGCGTGCGAGTGGGCGTTGACGAAGCCGGGAAGCGTGAATCCCTCCAGCCGGATCGCCCCGGTCGCAGGCGAAGTATCCGGGACGAGCGAGAGGATGCGCCCGTCGTCGCCGACGCTGATCGCCACGTCGTGGGCAACCGCACCCCCGACCCAGGCGTGATCTGCGTGGTAGTCGGTCACGAGCCTGCCATCGGGATGCGCACGCCGCGGGCGGCGGCGACCCCCTTCGCGCGGTCGTAGCCGGCGTCGGCGTGCCGCATCACGCCCGTCGCAGGGTCCGTGGTGAGGACCCGGTCGAGGCGGCGCGCCGCCAGGTCCGTGCCGTCGGCCACGACGACCATGCCGGCGTGGATGGAACGGCCGATGCCGACGCCGCCGCCGTGGTG
>DKBA01000155.1 GCA_002450985.1 Acidimicrobiia bacterium UBA6912 | reverse complement strand
TTCGAGTCGACGATGCAGCCCGCCGTGTTCTGGGTCGACGTCGACAACCTCGATCTGTCCGAGGGTGCCAGCCCATCGTCGGTCCTCGTGAACGGTCCAAGCGAGCTGGCCGGCGAGATCTCGGCGAAGTTGGAGCCGACACAGCCGTTCGAGTGGTTGTGGACGTGACGCCGGACGCCGTCCTCGTCGTCACGTCTCGGTGGCGGTGCGGATTCGGTCGGTGAAACATGAGCGTGCCCCAGGCCATCGACCGGCGTGGGATGCCCGGATGTGGATGTGGAGGGCGCCGACCACGTGACGATGAGCAACGAACAAGCGCCCGACTGGCAGTCGCCAGCAGGCGTTCCCGCCCGGCTCCGCGAAGATCGCCTTGGGCGAGAAGTTGCCAAATCCGAGCGAGCATTGAGGTGCGGGAACACGGCGCACGAGGTGGAGTTGGCGAGGGCGCCCGAGACGCACCGCCGCGGGTCGCCCGGGGTCACGAGAGCTTTGGCGAGATCGTATTCATCGGCCTGCGAGACGGTGTCGGCGGCGAAGGCAGGCGGAGCGAAACCGAGCTATGAGCGACGAGTTTGACGTCAACGCCGTTGCGATCACGTTCGCAGTCGAGGCGGGCAAGCAGATGCTGGAGTCGAGCACGTCGGTCAGCGAGGTCATCGACCGGCTTCGGAGGTTCCTTCCGAGAGTCGGGCTGCGGGGATGTTCGGTCGACGCAACGACGAGCTTCATCATCCTGAGCTACTGGCATCCAGGCCAGAAGATGCCGCTCACCACCATGCGTGACCTCGAGCTCGGGTCTCCGCGCCTGGAGGTGCTTGCCGGGACCGAGGCATTGCTCGGTCGGGTGGAGCGGGGCGAGATCGCCCCGGGCGCGGCGCTCGACCAGTTGCAGGGGCTCGTCGATGCCCCAGGTCCGAGTCCTTGGGTTGGGCGAGGGGCCTTGTCCATAGCAGTCATTGGTTGGGTGCTCTTCTTGAACGGCACCGGATGGCTGACCGTCCTGGTCGCGCTCGCAGCGAGCACGCTCACCTTCCCGGTCTCCGAGGTGGTGAGAAGGCTGCGGTTTCCGGCTGCCGGAGCCACGTTCCTCATCGCGCTCATTGCGGCGTCGATCCCGAATCTGCTGTCCGCTGCCGGACTGAGCTTGCTGGTCGCACCAGCCGTCGTTGGGACGCTCTTCAACTATCTCCCGGGCCGTGCGTTCGTCTCGTCGGTGATCGACGGACTTTCCAGCGCGCCGGTTTCGTCGCTGTCACGCGGGATCGAGGCGTTGGTGACTGCCGGCATGCTCGCCCTCGGCATGCTTCTCGGTAGCCAGGTCGGTGCCGGGCTCGGCCTCGACTACGACCCGAGCTTCAGCGCCGCGCCCGTTGCGCTGTCGGTGCTCGGCGGTGCGCTGGGTGTGCTCGGCCTTGCAGTGGCGTGGGGGATGCCGAAGAAAGCCGTCGCACCGACCGTCCTCATCGGCGCCGCCGGATGGTTGATCGTGGCAACCGCCCCGTCGTCTGGCGGTGATCCGAGCTGGGTGGCGTACGGCCTGGCGTCTGCGCTCGTCGGGCTGGCAGGTGCCGTCGCCGCACGCGTGCAGGACTCGTCGGCGAGCATGTACACCGGTGTGGCCATCTTGCCGCTCGTGCCCGGTTTTGCGCTGTACACGAGCATGCTGGCATTCGCCCAGGGCGACACCTCGGGCGCTGCCGCCGCGCTGGGCGACGCCGGCATCATCTCGTTGGCGATCGCCGTTGGCGTTGCGCTCGGCTTGGGCGTGACCCAGAACGCCTTCCGAGTCGAGACACACGTACGGAAATATGCCCAATGATGTGCGACCGTATTGCCGAGCCTGGGACGGTCGCCAGCGGAATGCGGACCGAGGTCCAGTCACGCGAGCCCGACGGGCTCGCGTTCGAGGATGACTGAAGGATCGTCCGTATCTCGAACACGGATGCGGGGATCGTCCGGCACACTCCGTTCCGAGCCGATCCGGCACCACGCACGCCTTCGCCGCGCGCGTTGGCTCAACGCCGACAACCCACCCGAGGTCGCTCGACCCGCCACGAGGGTCCTTGCCGCGGCGTCCCAGATCTCCCATCCTCGACCCCATGCGCATCATCGCTGGCTCCGCCAAGGGCCGCCGCCTTGCCTCGCCGCGAGGCGGGGCGACGCGGCCTCTCACCGATCGGGTGCGGGAGGCGCTGTTCTCGTCGCTCGGCGCAGAGGTGATCGGCGCCAGGGTGCTCGATCTGTACGCAGGCTCGGGATCGGTGGGGCTCGAAGCGCTGAGTAGGGGCGCGGCTTCGGTGGTGTTCGTCGAACGGGATCGCGGAGCCCTCGACGCCCTGCGCCGCAACGTCGCCGCAGTCGGCCTTGGCGGAGAGGTCGTCGCCGACGACGCCGAGCGCCACGTCGCCCGGATCGCCGAGCCGGTGGACCTGGCATTCGTTGACCCTCCGTATGCGCTCCCACTAGCGTCCGTTTTGCAGGTCTTGGAGCGATTGGAGCCGATCTTGACCGACGGGGCAACCGTCGTCGTACATCGCCGCAAGGGCGAGGAACCGCCGCAGCAGTTGGCGGGGCTCACGCTCGTGGACCGGCGTCGCTACGGCGATGCCGAGGTGTGGCGGTATCGCAAGGGGACCTCGTGACCTCGGCGCTCGTGCCCGGCAGCTTCGATCCGCCCACCAAGGGACACCTCGATGTGATCGAGCGGTGCGCCGCCATCTTCGAGACCGTGCTGGTCGCCGTGGTTCGCAACCCTTCGAAGGATCCACTCTTCTCGGCGGAGGAGCGTATCGAGCTGCTGAAGGAGTGCTGCGCCAACTGGCCCAACGTCGAGATCGGCTCGTTCGATGGCCTCCTCGTCGACTATGCCCGCCAGACTCGCAGCGACGTGATCGTCAAGGGTCTGCGCGCCATCACCGATTTCGACTACGAGCTCCAGATGTCCCAGATGAACCGCCACCTCTCGGGCATCGTGACGATGTTCATCGCCACCAAGCCCGAGTACGGCTACCTGTCGTCGTCGCTCATCAAGCAAGTCGCCGGTCTTGGCGGCTCCGTCGACTCTCTGATTCCGGCCCCCGTCCTCGACGCCCTGAAGGCGCGGGTGCACGATGACTGACGAGCACCGTCCACCCCCGCCGCCCATCCCCGGCCAGCTCATGGATCAGCTCGAGGCGCTCATCGTCGAGGTCGAGGAGGCCAGGCCGGTCCCGCTGTCGAGCAACGTGATGCTGCACCGCGACGAGTTCATCGACAAGCTGCGTGCCCTGCAGCAGGCGCTGCCCGAGGAACTGCGCGCCGCTCGCTGGATGGTCCGCCAGCGCGAGGCCTACATCGCGCGTACGAACGAGACCGCGCGCGACGTCATCGCCAAGGCGCAGGCGCGGTCCGAGGAGCTCGTCAGCGAGAGCTACATCGTCGCCGAGGCCGTCGAGGAGGCCAATCGTCTGGTGCGGCAGGCCGAGACCGACGCCGAGCGCATCAGGCTCGAGGCCGAGGACATCGCCGAGCGCCACCTCGCCGAGGCGGAGGCCGTGCTCGGCGAGCTGCTGCGCTACGTGCAAGAGTCCCGCGCCGAGCTGCATCGTGCCCTGCCCGCGTCCCCGGAGCCGCCCCTGTCGGAGTGACCGGCTCTCGCCGCCGCCGATCGGATTCGCCGCCCGCCGTTCCTACAATTCGGGGATGGCGCACGCTTCCCCCTTTCTGGTGCACGTGGGCGACCTCGTCCGTCACGGCGGGGCACCGCGAAGCCATCGAGTGTCCGCCCCCGTCGACTGGTCGATCGAGCTGTCCCGTGTGCTGCCCGACCCGCCGCTCGTCGCCGAACTCGTGCTGAGCGCTGCCTCGGGCGGGGTCGTCGTCCGGGGCACGGTGATGGTCACGGTCCGCCACACCTGCTCCCGTTGCCTCGAGGACACCGACGTCCTGGTCGATGTCGACATCGACCAGATCGCCGAGCGTGAAGGTGGCGACGACGGCTACGAGCTGCACGGGGACGAGCTCGACCTCGAGCCGATGCTGCGCGACGAGGTGTTGCTCTCGATGCCTTTGCTCCCGGTGTGTGACCCCGACTGTGCGGGACTTGTTCGGGGAACGGAAAGCGGCTTGAATACATCGACCCACGACCCGGCAGGGCGTCTCGAGTCGCCCTTTGCGGTCCTCGAGGACCTCTTCGAGTCCGGGGACTGATCCCGAAGCGAGGTTCGCCATGGCGGTACCCAAGAAGAAGATGTCGCGATCGCGGACGCGGCGGCGCAAGGCGCAGTGGAAGGTCGCCGCACCCACGACGGTTGCGTGCCAGCAGTGCGGTGCGATGCACCTCCCGCACCGGGCGTGTGCCGAGTGCGGTACCTACAAGCGTCGCGAAGTCCTTCCGACGACCTGAGCGTCACGTGTCCCGCATCGCAGTCGATGCCATGGGCGGCGACCGGGCTCCCGAGGAGATCGTTCTCGGGGCGGTCGCGGCTGCGGATGCAGGGGCAGACGTGGTGCTGGTGGGCGATGCCCACCGCATCTCCCCGATCCTCGAAGCGCGCCAGGCCGAGCTCCCGGTGGTGCATGCCTCCGAGGTGATCGACATGGCGGATGACCCGACCACCGCGCTGCGGGAGAAGAAGGACGCATCCGTCAGCGTGGCCGCTCGCCTCGTGGCCTCGGGCGACGCCCAGGGCTTCGTCTCCGCCGGCTCCACCGGCGCCGCCATGGCAGCCGCGGCGCTCATCGTGGGCAGGCTGCCGGGCGTGACACGTCCTGCCATCGCAACGTTGATGCCCACCCACAAGATCGTGCTCGACAGCGGCGCCAACCTGACGGCCCGTGCCGACCAGCTCGCCCAGTTCGCCGTGATGGGCTCGGCGCTGGCGTCCTCCCATCTCGGTCTCGACCGGCCCCGTGTCGGGCTCCTCAACATCGGGGAAGAGGACGGCAAGGGCCGGGACGTGGAGAAGGAGGCGCACCGGCTCATCGGCGCGATTCCCGGCATCAACTTCGTCGGCAACGTCGAAGGTCGCGACCTCGCCACCGCGACGGCCGACGTGTTCGTCACCGACGGGTTCACCGGGAATGTCCTGCTGAAGACGGCGGAGGGTGCCGCCCTCATGGTGCAGACCCTCCTCGCCGAGGCGATCGCCGGTCACCGGGAATTGCAGGATCTCATCGCCCGCCTGGCGCCTGCGCTCTCCGACTTCCGCAGGCGGCTCGATCCGGAGACCGTCGGCGGCGCCCACCTCCTCGGGGTGGACGGCGTCGTCGTCATCGCCCACGGTTCGTCATCTCGTGTGGCGATCGCCAATGCCATCTCCATGGCCCGCGAAGGGGCGAACAACGGACTCCCCGCCAAGATCGAGCAGGGGCTCGCCACCACTCCGACCCGTGTCTGACACCGGTTCCCACACCGCCGCCGTCGCTCGCCTCGAGGACTTGCTCGGGTACGCGTTCACGGATCGGGTGCAGCTCGTCGAGGCCCTCACCCACCGGTCCTACGCCGGTGAGCAGCAGCTCGAGCACTCCTACGAGCGGCTGGAGTTCCTCGGCGACGCCGTGCTGCAGCTCGTCGTGACCCGGTATCTGTTCGACACCCGTCCCGACCTCGCCGAGGGTGAGATGGCGAAGGTGCGCGCCGCAGTGGTCAACGAGCGCACCCTGGCGAGAGTGGCGAGGAACATCGAGATCGGCCCGGCGCTCCTGCTCGGTCGTGGGGAGGAGCTGACCGGGGGACGCGAGAAAGACTCGCTGCTCAGCGACGCGCTCGAGTCGCTGGTCGGCGCCATCTTCCGAGAGGCAGGCCTCGCCGTCGTAGAGCCGCTGATCCTCGACCTGTGGCGCGACATCATCGACGACCGGGCGGAGGCGCCGGGCGAGCGCGACTACAAGACCCGGCTCCAGGAGACGCTCGCCCGGCACGGTTTGCGGCCCAGGTACGAGGTCGACGAGGACGGCCCGGAGCACGCCAAGCAGTTCACGGCCCGGGTGTTCGCAGCAGGGGAGCTGCTCGGGGAGGGAACCGGCACCTCGAAGAAGCGTGCCGAGCAGGCCGCCGCCCAGGTCGCCGCCGTCGCCTTCGAGCAGCGTGCCTGAGCTCCCCGAGGTCGAGAGCACGCGCCGTTTCCTCGAGCCGGCGCTCACCGGGCGCCGCATCGTCGCCGCCGAGGTACGCCGGCCCCGGATGGTGCGGCGCCAAGAGCACCCCGATGACTTCTCTGCTCGCGTGACGGGCCGCACCATTCGGCGGCTCCGCCGCCACGGCAAGTTCCTCATGGCCGACCTGAGCGGCGACCTGGTGTGGGTGACGCATCTCGGGATGTCGGGGCGAGTCAGCCTCGCCAGGAAGGGCGACCCGGAGAGCCCGCACACCAACGTCATCGTCCGGGTCGGGGGTGGGGTGGAGATGCGGCTCGTCGACCCGCGGACCTTCGGCTTCGTCGTCGCCTACACCCCCGAGGAGCTCGCGGCGTCGCCGCTCGGCCGGCTCGGCCCGGATGCGTACGCCGACCTGCCCAGGGTCGCCGAGCTGGCGAGACGCCTCGCCGGGCGCACGGCGCCGATCAAGGCCCTCCTGCTCGACCAGAACGTCGTGGCCGGGCTCGGCAACATCTACGCCGACGAGGCGCTGCACCGGGCGGGCATCGCCCCCGAGCGGCCCGCCGGTTCGCTCACCAAGGAGGAGCTGGGGCGACTGCGGCGTGCGATCCGGGTCACGCTCGACGCCGGGCTGCGCTGGGGCGGCACGTCGCTGGACGATCTCGCCTACCTGCTCCCCGACGGCCGTGCCGGTGAGTTCGCCTCCCGGCTGCGGGTCTACGGCAAGGAGGGGCAACCGTGTCCCGTGTGCGGCACGCCCATCCAACGGGTCGTGTTGCGGCAACGAAGCACCCACTGGTGCCCGCAGTGCCAGCGCTGACCGGTCACGCCGCCGGGCTCCACCACCAAGCGGCGTTCCACGTGTCCCATCCCTGGTAGCGGTTGGGCACCATTCCCTGGANNGACGGCGATGTCGGCGAGGATCGTCTCGGCCTCCGCCAGCAGCGCGGCGAGCTGGTCCGGATCGAGCTCGGTTGCGGCTTCCTCCATGAGATCGTGGTAGCGGGTTGCCGGCTCCCCGACGCTCTCCCAGTGCACGACGAACCTATCGTCGGTGAACGGGTCGAAGAGGCGCATGTTCTCGGCCAGGGAAGACGTCCCTCCGGTGCCGGCGAACATGCGGAGGGCGTAGAGGTCGGTCAGCCCTTCGGGCCACTGCGTCCCGAAGAAGTCGCCGTCGAACTGCGCCGTCGCCTCGAATCCGGCGGCGCCGAGCTGCTCGACGACGGCGTTCCCGATGGCGATGGTCTCGTCGCCCGAACTGGATACGTACACGGCCTGGGGCGCCTCCGAGTCGAAGTCTCGTCCCAGCTCGCCCCCGAGCTCACCGAGGAGGCTTCCGGTGAGCGACGGGTCGTCGTACTGCGTCCAGGGATCGGGGCCGGGCACCCCAGCGACTCCGAGGAGGCTCGAGATCGCCAGTCCGCCACTGGTGTCGGCGACCTCCTGACGGTCGATCGCCGCCAGCACCGCCCGGCGATAGGCGAGGTGCTCGTTGAGCGAGCCGGGATTGACGGTCAACCGGCCGTCGCGCAGCTCGAAGGCCATCACCTCGACGAGCGTGTCCCATCCGTCGATCATCTCGAAACCCTGCTCGGCCGGGTCACCCAGGTAGGGCCGGTCGAAGTCGCGGATGAGACCGCCGATCATCGCATCGACGGCTCGCGCCGTGAAGAACGTCGTCACGGCCGTGCCGTACATGGCGCCGGGCGTGAAGGCCAGCACCTCGATGCCGTCGAGGTAGGGGAGTGGCTCCCCGGTGGCCGGGTCGGTCTCCCAGTAGGTGGGGTTGCGCTCCAGCACGATGCGGCCGGGCTCCTGCTCGGGATCGGACGGGGGCTCGGAGGAGACGAGGCGGAATGGGGCTCCGGAGAGCCACAGGCGGTCGTTCCAGTCGTCCCAGAAGGTCGCCGCATCGACGGCGTGGGCAGGCAGCACCCAGGGGAAGAGGCGCTCGTACGCCGAATGCGGTGCGGTGAGCCGCAGCGTGAGGGTCTTGCCGTCGGCTACGACCGAGCCCGACTCGACGAGCTCGTGGATCCGGCGAACGTCGCCGTCGACTCGGCTCTCCGCATCGGCCGAGACGATCAGCTCGTGGGTGAAGGCGAGGTCGGCGGCCGTGATCGGGGTGCCGTCCTCCCACACCGCCGCCTCTTTCACCTGATAGGTCACCGTGACCCCACCGTCGGCATCGACCACGACACCGCCGTTGGCGGGACGCGGGATCTGCTCGACCAGCCATGGCACCAGCTCCCCGGTGTCCCCATCGAGCCGGAACGCCCCGGGCACGACGAGCCGGGCGACGTCCCGGGCGCTCGCGTCCTGGCCGAGCGGGTTCAGTGAGGGAGGTCGGAACACGCCGTCGCCGCCTTCGAGACCGAACACGAGGTCGGCATCGATCCCGATGGTGACGGTTCCTCCGCGCACGGGCTCGGTGGGTACCGGGGCCGTGGTGGTGGTGGTCGAGGGAACGGTCGTGGTCGGTGGTTGAGCGGCGGCGGAGTCCGGTGAGGTCGAGGTCGTGGGGGCCGGCGTCGTCTCCGTGGGCGACTCGGTCGAAGCTGCGGAGCATCCGGCCGCGAAGAGCGAGAGGGCGACGGCGACGCACAGCACGATCTCGGTGTGACGATGACGTGGAGCGCAAGCCACGAGTGCCTCCTCCCGACCAGGCGAAGCGTACCTCGCATCTCCGCTCAGGCGGGGCCTCCGGGTCCGCCAGCTCCCCCGGTGGGGTGCCATTCAGAGCGCGCCTGTCGACAGGAACCGTGGCGTGCGACTCCAGGAGGGGAATCGGCTGGCGTAGGAGGGGCGCGCGAATCCCAGGGATGTGATTCTCCCCGGGTTAAGCTCCACGGACCGTGTTGCTGAAGACGCTGTCGCTCGCCGGCTTCAAGTCGTTCGCCAATCGCACGCGCCTCGAGTTCGCCGAGGGCGTGAACGTCGTGGTCGGCCCCAACGGCACCGGCAAGTCGAATCTGCTCGATGCGCTCGCCTGGGTCATGGGCACCCAGGCGACGAGGACGCTGCGTACCGCCAAGATGGAGGACGTCATCTTCGCCGGCACCGCCACCCGGCCGGCCTTGGGCAGGGCGGAGGTGACCGTGACGTTCGACAACTCGTCGCGCTTCCTCGCCTTCGACCTCGACGAGATCTCGATGACCCGGCGCCTCTACCGGGACGGCACGTCCGAGTACGAGATCAACGGCGCTCCGTGCCGCCTGCTCGATTTCCACGAGCTGCTCTCGGACGGTGGTGTCGGCCGCCACCAGCACGTGCTCGTCGGTCAGGGACAGATCGGCAACATCCTCAATGCCCGTCCCGACGAGCACCGGGCCATCATCGAGGAGGCGGCGGGGATCACGAAGCACCGCAACCGCCGCGACCGATCGGTGCGCCGGCTCGAGCAGACCGCGATCGACGTGGCTCGCCTCACCGACATCCTCGACCAGGAACGGCGCCGCCTCCGTCCGCTGAAGCGGCAGGCGAACGATGCCGAACGTCACGACTCGGTGAAGGCCGAGGTCCGGGCGCTCCGCCTGTGGATCGGCGGTGAGGAGCTGCGCTCGCTGCGGAGCCGGCTGCAGAACGCGACGGCCGAGAAGACATCGATCGATGCGGCCGTGGTCGCCGCAACGGCCGAGCTCACCGACCTCAGGGAGCGGCTGGGGGATCTCCGCGCCGCGGCAGGCGAGGTCGGCCGGGCCCTCGAACGCGACACCGCCGCCGCAGCCCGGCTGGAGACCGTCGTCGAGCGGTTCCACCGCATCGGCATGGTGGCGCGGGAGCGCCGGCTCGCGCTGCAGAGCCGGCTCGACGGAGCGGGAGAGCGCAAGCGAGATCTGGAGGGCGAGCAGGGATACCTCGCAGGCGAGCTCTCGGCGCTCGACCGGCAGCTCGCCGAGTCGCGTGCGCTCGCCGAGCGCCGCGAGATCGCGCTGCGAGCGCTCGAGGACGAGGAGCGCTCCTTGACCGAGCAGGCGCAGCTTCCGGCGGAGGGCGTCGTCGCCAACCTGCGCGGCGACCTCCGCGCCCTGGACGCAGCGGCCGACCGCGACCGGCGGGAGCTCGAAGGTCTCGAACGCCGCCGCGAGATCGTCGCCGCCCGTCTCGCCGAGGAGCAGGCAGAGGCCCAGACCCTCGTCGCAGAGATCCGCAGCACCGACGTCGCCGCCGTGGCCGCCCAGGAGCGGTACGAGCACGCCGCCGCCACCAGAGAGACGGCGCAGGCGGCGCTCGAGGATTGTGAGCACGCCGATCGGGAGTGCCAGCTCGCACTGGCCCACGCCACGGCGCGGGTCGAGGCGGTCGAGGGCGCCCTCGCCGGGCTCGGCGATCCGGAAGCTCGCCGCCGCGCCGAGATCGCCGACGGAGTGCTCGGCCCGCTCGTCGCCACGCTCGATGTTCCCCAGGACCTCGCCGCCGCGGTCGATGCTGCGCTGGGGAAGTGGTCCGATGCGCTCGTGACCCGCGGCATCGACGCGCTCAATGCCGCGACCTCCTCGCTCAAGGCCGAGGGTTTCGGCGGCGTCACGTTCGTCGTCGGGCACTCGAACCCCGCCGAAGTCCCCGCCCGCGAGATCGCGTCCCGGTGGGGTGCGGAGGCGCTCGTCGATCGCCTCGGGCCCGGCGCGATGGACTCGCTGGCGGCGCGCCTCCTCGGCGACGTCGTGCTGGTCGAAGGATGGTCGGCGGCATGGCGTCTCGTGGAACGCCATCCGCACGTGCGGGCGGTGACTCCGGAGGGCGATCTCGTGTCGATCCACGGCATGCGGCTCGCCGACGCCGATGGCGCCGGGCACGCCGCCCTCGAAGCGGGCCGCGTCGCACGCGAGGTCGCCGAGACGGAGGCGGCCCGTGCCCGGAGCCGGCTCGTCACCGCCCGTCGTGAGTTCGAGAGCACCCGCAGCTCGGAGCGCTCCGCCCTGGACGAGCTGGAGCGATGCGAGGCGCGGCTCGCCGGGCACACCGAGGCGCTGGCGCTCAACGGACGGGCCCGGTCGGAGGGGGAGTCGGAGATCATCCGCCTCGACGAGCGGGCGAGGGCGCTGGCCGAAGCGGGTGCGGCGAGGGACGAACGGCTCGTCGACCTGCGGCGCCGTCTCGCCGAGTTCGAGGGGGAGGAGCGCCAGCGGCAGGAGGCGTGGGAAGCGTTGAGCCGTGCACGCGACGAGGTCGCCAGGCGCCGCGAGGAGGCGCGCATCCTCCGGGAGGAGGCGGCGGCGGCGCTGGCGGGTGGCGAGGAACGGCGGCGGCTCCTCGCCGGACGTCTCGAAGCGGCGAAGGGGGAGCTCCGCGATCTGGAGGCCACCCCGGCCGACCCTACGGGCATCGCCCGCCTCGCCGGCGTCGAGGAGCACGCCAGGCGCGCCGACGGCATCATCCGCACCCACATCGCCACGTTGCGTGAGCGGCAGCGCACGCTCCGCGAGCGGGCCGGCGCCGCCGACGCCGCGCTCGACGAGGCGCATCGCCGCGAGCGAGAGCTCGAGCGGTCCATCTCTGCAGGCAAGGACCGCAGCTCCACGCTCGCCATCGAGATCGCCGAGGTGCGCGTACGCGACGAGTCCGTGGCGGAAGCGCTGCGCCGCGATGCGGACGCCACCGAGGACATGGCGCTGGCGGCGCCTCGCCCCGAGATGGACGAGGGCGTCGACCCCGCCCAGCGGCTGGCGACGCGGGAGGCGGAGCTGCGCCGTATGGGTCCGATCAATCCCCTCGCCGCCGCCGAGTATCGAGAGCTCGCCGAGCACGTGGAGATGCTCGACGGCCAGCTCGCCGACCTGGAGGAATCCCGCAGAGAGCTGAAGAAGGTCATCGTCGCGCTCGACGAGGAGATGGCCTCGCTGTTCATGGGCGCCTTCAACGAGATCTCGGACTTCTACCAGGAGAACTTCGGTCTCGTGTTCCCCGGCGGGCGGGGACGGCTGCGGCTCACCGATCCGGAGCATCCGCTCGAGACCGGCGTCGAGATCGACGCCCAACCTCTCGGCAAGAAGGTCGGCCGGCTGTCGCTGCTCTCCGGTGGCGAACGCTCGCTCGCCGCCCTCGCCTTCCTGTTCGCCGTGTTTCGCGCTCGTCCCAGCCCGTTCTACGTCCTCGACGAGGTCGAAGCCGCCCTCGACGACGCCAACCTGCGGCGTTTCCTGCGGCTCGTCGACACATTGCGACAGAGCGCTCAGCTCGTGATCATCACGCACCAGCAGCAGACGATGGAAGCGGCAGACGTGATCTACGGGGTCACCATGGAACCGGCCGAATCGTCGAAGGTGATCTCGAAGAAGCTCGATCGGGTGCGTATCGCATAGCAGGGTGCGGGTGCCGGGGCCGGTACCATGCGCCCCGCAGCCACGGAGGTCGTCGTCTTGGATCCCATCGTCATCGCGATCGTCGTCGGCGTCCTGCTGGTCGCCCTCGTCGCGTTTGTGGTCACCCGCCGCCCCGACCGGGGCGGCGGAACGGCGACTCCTCCGTCCGTCGTGGTCCCTCGCGGGTTGCGCGCTCGGCTCGACAAGACGCGGCAGGCGGTTGCCGGTCGTCTCAGCGGTGTGCTCGGGCGCTCCCAGCTCGACGCAGCCTTCTGGTCGGAGCTGGAGGACACGCTCGTCGCCGCCGACATCGGGATCGGCACCGCCTCCAAGGTGGTGCGGCAGGTGCGGGAGGCGGCTCCCGCGGATGGCGAAGCGGCCCGGCTCGAGCTCGAGCGCCGTCTGATCGACACCCTCTCCGAGCGGCGTCGCGGACTCGCCCGCACGCACACCCCATCGGTGATCCTGGTCGTTGGCGTCAACGGCACGGGCAAGACGACGTCGATCGCCAAGCTGGCCGCTCTCCTCCAGGAACAGGGGGCGACGGTGCTGCTCGGCGCAGCCGACACCTTCAGGGCGGCGGCGGGCGATCAGCTGAAGACGTGGGGCTCGCGGGTCGGGGTCGACGTGGTCGGCGGCCAGTCGGGCGCCGATCCGGCGTCCGTCGCCTACGACGCCCTCCACGCCGCCAAGGCGCGCCACTGCGATGTGGTGATCGTCGACACCGCCGGCCGGCTGCACTCGAAGGCCAATCTGATGGACGAGCTCGCCAAGGTGGGCCGGGTCCTGCGCCGGGAGGCGGGGGACATCGACGAGGTCCTGCTCGTCATCGACGGCACGACGGGACAGAACGCCATCGAGCAGGCTCGCACCTTCACGAAGGCGGTGGGGGTCACCGGCATCATCGTCACCAAGCTGGACGGCACTGCGCGAGGTGGGATGACGGTGGCGGTGGAGGAGGAGCTCGACATCCCCGTGAAGTTCATCGGTGTGGGCGAGGGCATGCACGACCTGGTTCCGTTCGAGCCGGCCGCCTTCGTCGATGCGTTGCTGGGGCCATGAGCGACACCGCACCACCAACCACGTCTCAGGCCGGGGCGCTGATCGATCGGGCCCGCCGCGTGGCCGAGCGGGCGTATGCGCCGTACTCGAGATTCCGCGTCGGCGCCGTCGTCGTCACGCCCGAGGGCGCGACCTTCGAGGGGGTCAACGTCGAGAACGCAGCGTATGGGGCGACGATCTGCGCCGAGGCCAACGCCATCTCGACGGCGGCCGCGGCCGGCGTTCGCACGCTGGCGACCGTCGCCGTCGGCTGCCTCGACGCCGACGAGTGCTACCCGTGCGGCAATTGCCGCCAGCTCATGCGGGAATTCGGTGTCGAACACGTCGTCGTGCAGGGAACCGGTGGGCGCGTGCGCATCCACCCGCTCGGCGACCTGCTGCCCCACAGCTTCGGTCCGGAGAGCCTCGGCTCGTCCTGAACCAGGCCTGCCGCTGCGACGATCCCGGTGTGTGGAACCGCAGAAGAAGAAGTGGCGAAGGGATGGCGCGATCTGCCACAATGCGCTGCGGGGAGAGCCGGCGTAGGGAGGTCGGTTGTCATGGGGAGGTCGTTGGGTGCGTCGTGATACTTCGTTCTGGCTGCACGTCGCGATGAGCGGCTTGTTGGTGTTCATCGTTCTGATGGTCGCGGGGCCGCCTCTGGCCCGTCACTTCGGGTACCGCCAGTGGCCCCAGACCGCCCAGGACCTCTACACCGGGTTCTTCACGTTCGGCGTCGTCATCGGCTCCGCCTCCGCCGTGATCGGCGCATCGTTCTGCTACTCGCTCAGCCGCCAGCGCTGACGCCGTCCCCACCACGCAAGAGGGCGCCCGGCCGCTCGCCGGACGCCCTTCTCACCAACCTGCGGCTCGAGGCGGTACCGCCGAGCCTCGGGTTCGCCCTCAGCTCCGTGCCTTGAGCGCCTCGATCAGCGCCGGCACCACCTTGTTGACGTCGCCGACCACGCCGAGATCCGACAGCCCGAAGATGGGCGCCTCCGGATCCTTGTTGATGGCGATGATCGTCGAGGAGTCCTTCATCCCGACCACGTGCTGCATCGCGCCCGAGATGCCGCAGGCG
>DKBA01000231.1 GCA_002450985.1 Acidimicrobiia bacterium UBA6912 | reverse complement strand
GGGGCAATCGGATCTCCCGAAGCGAGGAGGTCGGAGACCAGATACCAGCGGCCGCTCGCTGCAGGTGGCGAGGTGGTGGGGAACGGCTGTCGGCGTGTGCGACGCCGACCGGCGGAGCCGGCCACGAAGGCGCGCAACGGAGCGAGCGTGTCGTTGGTCACCTCGCCGGCCCACACGAGGTCCCACAACACCTCGAGGACATCTTCGGGCGCTCCACCCTCGGCGGCCACGTAGAGGTCTGAGAAGAAGGAGGCCCCGCGTGTGCCGAGATGGGTCCGGATGAGCTCGTGGAGCCGCCCGTCCGGTGGGGGCTCCTGTGCCGGCACGTGGAGAAGCGGAACCTGCTGTCGCAGGTACAGCGCCATGCGCCCGTCGGTTCCGCCGAGAGCGCCGCGACCGACCCAGACCACCTCACCGGTGGCGAGCAGCATGTCGAGCATGGCCGGCTGGTAGGCGAGGCGGACTGCGAGGACCTCGTCCTCCATGATCGATGCAGGCAGGGCTGCTCCCTGGAGCCGGCGCACGACCTCCATCAGCCGGCTCGGGTGGGCGGCATCGCCGCCCAGGCCGTGCCACGCGGGGAGAAACCGGCCCAGCGCCTCCGGTTCGACGGCCTCGACCTCGGCGCGCAGCACCGCCAGGGATCGGCGCCGGATGCGGCGGAGCACGTCTGCGTCGACCCACTCCTGCCCCGTGCCGCCCGGCCGGTAGGCGCCGGCGGACACCCGCCCGGCCCCGGCGAGGCGATGGAGCACCTCGGACACCGCGGCGACGGGCAGGCCGAGCTCGGCCGCCGCCGCGGCCGCGGTGAACGGCCCGTGGGTGCGTGCGAAGCGCCCGACGACGTCGCCGAGGGGGTCGGCGGACGGCTCGAGCAGCGCCTGTGGCGTGCCGAGCGGAGGATTCACGCCGAGGGCGTCCCGCAGGCGGGCGAGATCCTCGACCGCGGTATACCGGGCCTCCCCGTGGACACGGATCTCCACGATGCGCCGCGTGCGGTGCAACTCCGCATACCACCCGTCCAGGTCCGCATCGGGGGCGGAGCGCACGGCGACCGCCGCCGCGGTGAGCGGGCCGAGATCGCGCAGAGCGTCATGGAGTGCGTCGGCCGAAGCGATCCTGCGCTCGGGCGCCAGCCGCTGCAGCTCTGCCTCGACGTCGGCGATGACCTGAGGGTCGAGGAGGTCGCGGAACTGCGGGTCGCCCATGAGATCGCGAAGCAGCGTGCGATCGAGGGTGAGCGCCGCAGCCCGCTTCTCGGCCACCGGGGCGTCGTACTCGTACATGAACGAGGCGATGAAGTCGAACATCAGCGACGAGGCGAAGGGACTCGGTCCCGCCAGGTCGACGTCGGCGACGCGCACGCGCCGTGCCGCGACGTCGCCGAGCACCTCCCTCAAGGCCGGGACGTCGAAGTGGTCCTGGAGGACCTCGCGATAGGTCTCCAGGACGATGGGGAAGGACGCGAACTCGCGGGCGACTTCAAGCAGGCTCGCCGCCTTCCGCCGCTGCAGCCAGAGCGGGGTCCGCGAGCCGGGGCGGCGGCGGGGGAGCAGCAGCGCTCGAGCCGCCGACTCGCGAAAGCGCGAGGTGAAGAGCGCCGAATCAGCGACCTCCTCGAGGAGGAGCTCGTCAACGTCGTCGGGTTCCAAGATCACGGCGGTGGGGGACGGCGGCTCGTCGACATCGGGAAATCGGAACACGATGCCGTCGTCGGACCAGATGACGTCGACCTCGCTGCCGATCTCGCGCCGCAGCCGGTGGCGGGCGGCGAGGGCCCACGGCGCGTGGATGCGGCCGCCGAAGGGCGACAGCAGGACCATGCGCCAATCCCCGATCTCGTCACGGAACCGCTCGATCACGATCGTGCGGTCGGTGGGGAGCGTGCCGGTGGCCGATCGCTCCTCCTCCATGAAGGCGGCGAGGTTGTCGGCGGCCCAGGCATCGAGGCGGTAGCGGCTCTGGAGCGCAGCCCGCGCCTCGTCGGCGGCCATGGCGCCGACCTCGCGCACGAATGCGCCGACGGCTCTCCCCAGCTCGAGGGGCCGGCCCGGCGCATCGCCGTGCCAGAAGGGCATCCGGGCGGCCGTTTCGCCAGGAGCGGGGGCGACGACCACCCGATCGTGGGTGATCTCGGTGATCTTCCATGAGGTCGAGCCGAGCACGAAGACATCGCCGGTTCGGCTCTCGTACACCATCTCTTCGTCGAGCTCGCCGACCTTCCCGCCCTCGGGCAGCGTCACCGTGTACAGGCCGCGGTCGGGGATCGTGCCAGGGTTGGTGACGGCGAGGAGCTTGGCGTTGCCCCGCGGCTCGAGGGTGCCGGCGACCCGATCCCACACGATGCGCGGCCGCAACTCGGCGAAGTCGTCCGATGGATAGCGGCCGGCGAGCATGTCGAGCACGGCCTCGAAGCTGGCCCGTCCGAGGTCTCGATACGGGTACGCTCGCCTCACCAGCGCATACAGCGCATCGACGGTGGTCGGGGCGACGGAGACCGCGGCGACGACCTGCTGGGCGAGCACGTCGAGGGGATTGCGGGGAATTCGTGTCGCTTCGATGGCGCCCCGGGCCATGCGGTCGGCGACGACGGCGGTCTCAAGCAGGTCGCCTCGGTGTTTGGGGAAGATCCGGGCGATGCTGGGCGCTCCGACCTGGTGGCCGGCCCGGCCGACCCGCTGCAGCCCGCTCGCCACCGAAGGAGGCGCCTCGACGAGCACTACGAGATCGATCGCCGCCATGTCGATGCCGAGCTCGAGGGTGGACGTGGCCACGACGCCACGCAGCTCGCCGGCCTTCAGCCGGTTCTCGATCTCGAGCCGCTGCTCGCGCGACACCGATCCGTGGTGGGACTGGACCAGCTCTTCGCCGGCGAGGGTGTTGAGCTCGGCGGCGAGTCGCTCCGCGAGACCGCGGCTGTTGACGAAGAGCAGCGTCGAGCGGTTGGCGAGCACGAGCTCGAGGAGCTTGGGGTACACGGCGGGCCAGATCGAACGGCGGGCCCCGTCATCGTCGGCCGCATCGGCCACCGTCTCCTCGGGCCGCGTCATGTCGGCGACGGGCACGACGATGCCGAGGTCGAGCTCCTTGTCCCAGGGCGCATCGACCACCGTCACGGGCCTCGGCTCCCAACCAGCGGCGTGCCCGGTGCCGCCACCGAGGAAGGCGGCGATGTCCTCGAGCGGGCGTTGGGTCGCCGACAACCCGATGCGCTGCGGCGTCTCCGTGGCGAGCTCCTGGAGCCGTTCGAGGCTGAGGCTCAGGTGCGATCCACGCTTGGTGCCGGCGACCGAGTGGATCTCGTCGACGATGGCCCATCGCACCGAACGAAGGATCTCCCGCGCCTGCGACGTCAGCATGAGGTAGAGCGACTCGGGCGTCGTTATGAGGATGTCGGGAGGGTGCCGCACGAGCGCCTGCCGCTCGGGCCCGGGTGTGTCGCCGGTACGCAGGGCCGTGGTCACCCGGGGGGCGTCGACGCCGAGGCGGTGCGCGGCGACCTGGATGCCGGCGAGTGGTGCGCGCAGGTTGCGCTCCACGTCGTACGCCAGGGCCTTCATCGGTGACACGTAGAGGACACGGCATCGCTCCCGTTCGGGGGGGAGCGGATCGGCGGCGAGCCGGTCGATCGCCCAGAGGAAGGCGGCCAGGGTCTTCCCGGAGCCGGTGGGGGCGTGGATCAAGGTGTGCTCGCCTGCCCTGATGGCGGCCCAGCCGCGCTCCTGCGCCGATGTCGGCGCGGCGAAGGAGGCCTCGAACCAGGTCCGGGTCGGATCGCTGAATCCCTCGAGTGGTGTCATCGCCGTCAGCGTACCCAGTGGCTGTGACAGGAATCGCGTCGACCGTTTGCGGGACTTCGCCGTTCCGTCGCCCTCAGAGGGGGACTCGAGCGCCAAGGAAGCACCCTCGACCGTGGAGGGCGGGTCAACCCTCGATCACTGATCGATCCCGGGGTGAATGACAAAATCGTCTTACGCACGGTCGCTACATAAGTCGTTGCGCAGCATGGCGCGGGCGGGTTCACTGCGGTGTGGTGAGGCGCTCGGCCGGCGGTGACGACCCTCAACCCATGATCGAGGGTTGGTCGAGGGTGCNNTCAGGCGGTCAGGGCCTTGCGCGCCGCAGCCACGAACGTACGGGCCCGCTCCTCATCCACCGGATTGGTGGTCGTCGCGTCCCGCTTCAGCGTCGTGCCCACGATCACCCCATCGGCCACGGCGAGGAACTGGGCGACGTTGAGTGCGCTCGCCCCCGAGCCGACGTACAACGGGGTCGTCGGGACCGCGTCCCCGACGTCCTGGAGGGTGCTCAAGGTGGGCGGTCTGCCGGTTGCGGTGCCCGAGACGATGAGGGCGTCGGCGAGGCTGCGGTGCGCCAGCTCCTCGGCTGCCTGCTCGAGCCGGGTGCCCGCAGGCGGCGTGGCGTGCTTGACGAACACGTCGGCGAAGATCTTGACGTCCGGGGCGAGTGTCGCACGCATCCGGAGCACCTCGGCTGCCTTCCCGACGATGAGACCCTGATCCGTCCACATGCTGCCCGAGAGCACGTTGACGCGGATGAACGAGGCGCCGGTTGCCGCCGCGATCGCCAGGGCCCCGCACGCGTCGTTGCGGAGCACGTTGACGCCGATCGGGACGCTCACGGCGTCGGCGACGGCGGAGATCGCCCGTGTCATCGCCGCGATGGTCGCCTTGGGCACATCCTCGGCGAAGAACGGAGCGTCGCCGAAGTTCTCGATGCCGATGGCGTCGAAGCCTGCGCTCTCCAGGCGCTCGGCGTCGGCAACGGCGGCGGCGAGCACGGCCTCGAGGTCGCCGGCATAGCGAGCGGCGCCGGGCAGGGGCAGCAGGTGCACCATGCCGATGAGTGCGGGGAGCGCCTGCATGGGCTCAGTAGGCGCGGACGACGCGGAGCGCGACCTCGGCGGCATCGCCGACTGCCTTGAGGCCCGTCTCAGAGACGTCGAGGCGATGGACCGCAACCCGGCAGAACTCGGCGGCCGCGCCCCGGACGATGTTCTCGGCATCCGCGGGTCCGAACACCCAGCTCGCATACTTGGGCCCCATGAGCTGCAGGCGGATGCCGCCTGCGGGGTATTCCTCACCCGCCTCCGCAAAGGCGAACGGCAGCATCCGGTGGGCGAGCCACGCGACGTGACGCAGCCGGGGCGAGTCCGAGTCGACCTCTTCGTCCTCCGTCACCGGCAACCTGCCTTCCATCGCCGCACGGATGTCGAGGCCGTGCGCCCAGGTCTCCATCAACCGGAGCGTCGCGAACGCCTTGGCGCTCATCGAGTTGACGACCCATGGGATACGCTCCCGGGGATCCATCCGCGACAGCGCGTCCACGACATCGGCGCGGCCATTGCGCCACCACTCGATGACCTCCTGATAGCGCTTCGAGCGCCCCTCGGTGACACCGCGCTGCGTCCACTCGTCGATATCCGTCAGGTTCGCCTCGTCGATGGCCGCTTGGCCGCGCGCGATGACATCGGCGGCGAAGGTCTCCGTGAAGGCCAGATGGCTGACCGTGTCGTGGATCGACCAGCCCTTGGCCGGGGTCGGCAGCTTCCAATCGCGTTCGTGGATCCGCTGGAGGAACTGATCCAACGACTGTTGCTCGGCAACGAGGTCGGAGAGGATTTCACGCATCGGCCCGCAATTCTACTGGTCCGGCAGACGGAGTCTGCCGAAACCGCGAATCTCGGGTTCGTGTGGTCGGGACCGGGCAGGCGATCGGCGTCGATGCCGACCGGTACCTCACGATGGCGGACTATCTCAAGCCCTTCATCCTCACCTCGATGATGAAACGGGTCGACCTGACNNCGGGCCCCGCACCGGCCGGTCAGCCGCCGGCGGTGATGTCGGCCTCGGCGTTGAGCCGGTCGACCATGGCTCGCAGCCTGCCGAGGCTTCGGCGATTGAAGTGGAGCCGCAGCCGCGCCAGCTCGGGATGGTCGTCGTCGGCGATCTCTGCCTCGCTGGCGGGGACCTTGTCGATCGTGCCGCTGACGAGCAGATCCGCGTAGTCCTCGTTCAACTCGGCGACGAGCGCCGCGCTCGGCTCGTGCTTGAGCCGGAGCACCAGCTTGCCCTCCACGTAGCGCTGTGAGTGGTAGTTGCCGTAGAAGCGGCGGATCTCTCGACAGGCGTCGTCGACATCGGTGGTGAAGTGAAAGAGGTTGCGGTCGTGCGGCGAGATCATGCCCCGCGCCTCGAGCACCCCTACGAACTCGATCCATGCTTCCCAATACCCGGTGCCCGGTGCTTCGATGAGCACGATCGGGTGGAGGTCCGACTTGCCGGTCTGGATCAGGGTGAGCAGCTCGAAGGTCTCGTCCTGTGTGCCGAAGCCCCCTGGGAAGATCACGAACGCATCGGACTCCTTCACGAACATCAGCTTGCGGGTGAAGAAGTACTTGAAGTTGATGAGCCGGCTCTCGTGGACGTAGGGATTGGCCTCGGCTTCGAAGGGGAGGCGGATGTTGACGCCGAAGCCGTACTCGGTGCCTGCTCCCTTGTTCCCTGCCTCCATGATGCCGGGGCCGGCGCCGGTCACCACCATCCAGCGGTGGACGTCGGCCATCCGGTTGGCGAAGTCGGCTGCCATGAGGTAGTTGGGGTGGTCTCGCGGTGTGCGCGCCGATCCGTAGATCGTCACCTTGGGGGTGTCCCGGTAGCGAGAGAACACGAGGAAGGAGTACCGCATCTCCTTGAGGGCGGTGTTCACCAGCTTCAGATCCCCACGGTCGGTGTCGTCGCGCAGCAGCTTCAGACCGCTCACCATCATCTCGGCGATGAGGTCCTCGTCGTGGTCGTGCGACGTGTGACCACGATCGGAGACCGCATCGCGGATCAGTTCGGCGAGGCGGCGGTCGATCTCGTCTCCGAGGCGGTAGCGGCGCATGGCCCGAACATAGTCGCTGCCCCGTCGCTTTCTCTCCGGGTTCGGGCGGAGCTTCCCAGTCGAGCCGCTAGTTTGTCGGCATGGCACCCGCCCCAGACTTCACGCTGCCCGATCAGGCCGGGCGGCCCTGGAGGCTCTCCGACCACGCGGGGCGCGGCGTCGTGCTGCTCTTCCTACGCGGCGACTGGTGAGCGTACTGCAATGGCCAGCTGGTCAGCGTGGCGCAACGGCATGACGAGTACACGGCGGCGGGTGCGATCGTCGCCGGCGTGAGCGTCGATCCGGTCGGTGCGAATGCGGCGATGGTCGACAAGCTCCGGCTTCCGTTCCCTCTGCTCTCGGACCGGGACCGCAGCGTGGCGATCAGCCCCTACGGGGTCGCCGACGAGCGCGATCCGCGCTCGATCGCGGTCGCAACGACCGTCGTCATCGCGCCGGATGGCGAGGAGGTGTGGCGCAAAGCATCGTTCGACTTCGCCGAGCGGCCCGAGGAGGACGAGGTGCTCGAGGTGGTGCGGTCGAGAGGTTGGCCCCCGACCACGCAGGCGCCCCCATCGCCGGGCTCACCGGAGCCCGGGCCGAATGCGATGCCGTTCTCGAGCCTCACGCCGTACTTCCGCGGCGCCAAGTTCGCCGCCATC
Organism: Acidimicrobiia bacterium UBA6912; assembly: GCA_002450985.1. Taxonomy (GTDB): domain Bacteria; phylum Actinomycetota; class Acidimicrobiia; order Spongiisociales; family UBA5794; genus UBA6912. The sequence goes on along the minus strand of DKBA01000231.1, from coordinate 7,673 downwards.
GCGATGTCACGCCGCTTCCCGGAGGCGAAGGAGAATGCGAGGACGTATGCCGCCCAGATGGACCGGTACATCGATGCCGTCCACGCGGTGCGCGATCTGACCTGAGAACCGCGATGAACCTCCACGTGATCTGGGATTGGAATGGCACCCTGCTCGACGACCTCGGGATCGTCGTCGACGCCGTGAACGCCTCGCTCGCCGAGATGGGTGCCCCGCCGATCGATGCGGACGGGTATCGCGACCACTACACCCGGCCGGTGCCCGTCTTCTACGAGCGGCTGCTGGGACGGCCCGTGTCGGCGGGGGAATGGGCGCACATCGACGACGTGTTCCACCGGGTGTATCGGGCGAGCCTCGGGGACGCCCGGCTGGCGGCTGACGCTCTCAGCGCGCTCGATGCTGTCGCCGTACGCGGCGCGACCCAGTCACTGCTCTCGATGTGGTGGCACGACGAGCTGCTCCCGGCGGCGCAACGCTTCGGGGTCGACCGCTACATGACTCGCATCGAGGGCAACCGGGGCGAGGCGGGGGAGACGAAGCTACGGCACCTCGCCTCCCACCTGGCCGCACTCGGCCGCGACCGTGGCGTGGTGATCGGAGACAGCCTCGACGATGGGTGGGCGGCCCACGAGGCCGGCGTTCCGTGTGTCCTCTACGACGGCGGCTCACACCACCGTCGGGAGCTGGCGGCGCTGGGCGTGCCGATCGCAGGTTCTCTGGTGGAGGCCGTCGAGCTCGCCGCGGCGGCGTGGTGACAGGTGGTGGACGCTGGGGCCGCCCTGCGCCGCCGTCGCCACCACGTCAGTCCCTGAAGTTCACGTACTGCAACGGCAACCGGTAGTCGAGACCCTTCAGGAGCGCGATCACCTCTTGGAGGTCGTCGCGCTTCTTGCCCTGGATGCGGAGCTGGTCACCCTGTACCTGTACCTGGACCTTGAGCTTGGTGTCACGGATCGTCTTGCCCAGCTCCTTGGCCGCATCCTGAGGGATGCCCTCGACGAGGTTGTACTCGGCGCGCACCCGGCCGCCGGCGGCGGGCTTCACGTCGCCCCCTTGGAGAACCTTGAGCGAGACCCCTCGCTTCACGAGACGTTCCTTCAGCACGTCCACCGCGGCATCGAGCCGGCCCTCGGCGGCGGACTCGAGCGTGATGCTCCGGTCCCCGAGGTCGATGCTCGTGTTCGTGCCCTTGAAGTCGAAGCGATTGACGATCTCGCGCATCGCCTGGTCGACGGCGTTGCGCACTTCCTGCATGTCGATTTGAGAGACAACGTCGAAACTCGGCATGACCCCAGGGTAGATCGCTCGCTGCGTCAGACGTCGGAGGGCGGATGTCGGAGGGCGGATGTCGGAGGGCGCATGTCGGAGGGCGGATGTCGGAGGNNGAGGGCGGATGTCGGAGGGCGGAGATCACAGCGAGATCGTACGGTCTGAATGGCTCCCCCACCGGGGGAGCTGGCGGGCCCGCAGGGCCCGTCTGAGGGGGTCTCTTCGACGCCCCGACCGTGGACGGGACCCCGTTGCCCGCCCCCATCCCAGAGGTCCGCCGTCGGCGGTCTGGAATCTGGCATCTGCCGTCTGCCGTCTGAGGTCTGAGGTTCGCCGTCTTCCACTACCGTACGGGTCGTGGGCGGTGCTGCGCTTCCCGTGCTGATCTCCGCCGCCGACATCGACCGGCGCGTCGACGAGCTGGCGGCTGCGATCGACGAGGCCTATGCCGAGACCGAGATGCTCGTCTTGGTCGGGGTGCTCAAGGGTTCGTTCATCTTCATGGCCGACCTCGCACGGCGGCTCTCCGTGCCCCACCGGGTCGAGTTCATCGCGGTGAGCAGCTACGGGGCCATCGAGAGCGAGGATCCGGGTGCGGTTCGGCTCCTCATGGACGTGCGCCACGACGTGGCCGGGCAGGACGTGTTGATCGTCGAGGACATCGTGGACACCGGACACACGCTCAGCTACCTGCTCCGCCTGCTGGCTGCGCGCACCCCCCGCACCCTGCGCACGTGCGCCCTGCTGCACAAGCCGGATCGGACCGTCACCGACGTCGCCATCGACTACCTGGGTTTCACGATTCCCGACGTCTGGGTCGTGGGATACGGGCTCGACTTTGCGGAGCGGCACCGCACCCGGCCCGACATCTGCGAGCTGCCACCCGAGCTGCGTTGAGCGGCCACCCCGCCCGGCGCGGGGCCGGGACCATGCTGCGCCTCAGCGGAAGGCCGGCCCCTTCGGTCCGCGGCGCACCACGGCCGCCCACACCGTCTCGTAGTGGTCCCGGTCGAACGGCTCGATGTGGGGCAGCACGAACTCGTCCCAGGCCCGGCGCAGCGGATCGGCGGTGTCGTTCATGATGCGCAGTCCGGTCGGGATCCGCTCCAGCACGGCGCGCAGGCTCATCGGCGTCTCCACACGAGTGCGGGCGTCGGAGGACGTGAAGGATGCGTTGACCTCGACGGCGAGCGTTGCGATGGCGTCGATGAACTCCTGTCGGAGGTCCTCGTAGCGGCGTCGCAGCATCGTGCGGAGCTCGTCCTCGGCAGGGAACGACTTCTCCCAGATGATCCAGCGGTCGGCGAACGCCTTGTTGAGTGTCTGGGTACCGGCGTAGTCGCGCAGATCGGTGGGGTTGAGCGTCCCGAAGACACGGACGTCGGGACGCAGGTGCACCATCTCCCCGGTCGGTAGCTCGAGGGCGCGATGGCGGTCGAGCAGCCCGTGGAGGGCGAACAAGGTCTCGGCGCCTGCGGCGTTGAGCTCCGACAGGTTGAGGAGGGCGGGACCACGGAGCGCTCGGGTGATGTCCCCATCCTCCCATCGGCTCTCGGTGCCGCCTTTGCCGTCGCCGTGCAGCTTCACCGATCCGATGAGGGTGATGTCCCGCACCTCGCCGGTGAGCGGGATGCGGTAGTGCGGAAGCCGGAGCAGCGCGGCGAACTGCTCGAGATCGTGGTCCTTCCCGGTGCCCATGTGGCCCCGCAACGCGAGGTGGAGAGGGGTGTTGGTCATGTAGTGGGTGCGCACCGCCTCGAGCTGGGCGAGCCGGTAGAGCATCCCGAGGTCGACGTAGTACGGATCCGGCTCGGGGATGTGCTCCCTGCGCAGCTCGTAGTCGGGCACGTCGCGGGGGACCTCGGCCACGGGCAACTCGATGGGAGGTCCCTCCCCGGTGGGGTCGTGGAAGGTGACCGTGTCAGCCATGCGTGGGTGCTCCTCTGTGGGTGTGTCTCGGGGTCATGTCGTCGGTGCTGAGATGCCCATGCGGACCATACGTTCGGGGTGCGACCACCAGCCGTGCCCGCCCATCGCGGCGAGCGTGCGGTACAGCGTCGATCGCACGCCCTCCACCATCGCTCTGGCGAGCTCGTCGGGGCGTTCGACGACCTGGTTGCGGGCATAGGCGGCCTGCACCGTCGTGTCGCCGATACCGATGCCGAGGACCACCGTGCCGGCTTGCTCGATGGCCTCGACGGAATCGGCGAGCGCCTGCACCGACCCGCGGGTCATCCCGTCCGCGAGGACGACCAGGATACGGGTCGCCACCCGGCGACCGCCAAGCCGGCCTGCCGCGTAGGCGAGGTTGAACTCGTCCACGTTCGCCGCCTTGTCGAACATGGACACGGGCGGCGCCGCCTCTGGATCCTGACGGGCGCGTTTGGCCGCCTCGCTCGGCGCCGCCGCCGCCCAGAAGAGCCCGGCCATCACGTCGTCGGCGCCCCGCCACCTCCGATCGAACGGCTTGACGAGGTAGTGATTGACCGTGCGGGTGAGCCGTTCGGCGGCCCCGCCCTGCGTGCGCCGCAGCGCACCCGTCGCTCGGTGGCGCCGGTCGCTGAAAGACCGCTCGGAGTCGTCGGTCGCCGCCGCGAAGGCCCGATTGAAGAGGGCGACCTCGAACTCGATCTGGAGCTCGTCGCAGAGGTGGGCGAGCGTCCATGCGCCGAGCGAGGCGGCTGCCAGCGCCCACGGGGTCTTGCGGTCGCCGGGCCCGGGGCGGGGCTGGAGCATCGACGCCGAGCCGTCGACCAGGAGGCTGACGGCATACGAGCGCCGCATCGGGAGGTCGCGGCGCTCGAACATCCGGTTGTAGATGCCGGCGCCGAGGAGCAGCGCCGCGTACGGCGACAGGTCGCCGGCGTCGTAGCCGCTGCGCAGACCGCGCCGCTGGTTGGCGAGGAACAGCGGATACAGCTCCCCGGACACCCGGCGCTGGGCGACGGACCAGCGCACCGCGGCCTCGTCGAGCAGGCTGCGCCCATCGCCGCCGAACGTGCGGAACCGGTCCGGGAAATCGCACACCACGAGCTTGCCTCCCTGGCCGGTGGGGAGGTACACGGTGGGCGCCTCGCTCACCCGCACCACCTGCTCGGTGGCGGGGTCGCCGGCGTGGTCGGCCTCGCCGTAGCGCCCCGATTCGGCGCTCACCGCCTGGGCCGCCTGCCGGGTCTGGTCGTACGACTCGCGGTCGCGCAGCGGCGGGGACACGATGCGCACGGCGTCCACCGTCTCACTGATCGCGGCGCTGTCGGCTTGATCCTTCAGCGTGCGCGTCGTGGCGGTGTCGACGCCGCCGGCGTCGGTGACGAGCCGGTGCAGCCGCGCCACTTCGAGCAGCTGGAGGGCGATCGTGCCGACTCGCCATGGGTCCGTGGTCTCCAGCACGCCGTCGAGGAAGCCGGAGGCGTCGTCGATGGCGGCGGCAACGTGCGGTGCGACCCGTCGCTCGAGGTCGTCACGTTCGAGATAGCCGCCGACGATCAAGAAGCAACTCAGGGCGAACTGGCCGAGCGGCCGGGCGTCACGCATCGCATCGGGGACCGCAGCCCGGTACAGATCACCGAGCACCGATCGGGCGCCTGCGTAGGCGGCGAGGTGGCGGCGTTCCTGCCTGGCGTCCTCGACGCCCATGAACAGCGCCTCGGCGGCCTCGCCTCCCGCCTCGCGTAACGCATCGAGCAGCGCAAACTCGGCGGCGGGCGGCCCGTCGTCGGCCGCGGCGTCGGTGGCGACGGCCTCGAGATCGTCGGCGAAGCTCTCGTCCTCGTCGCGAAACAGCTGGAGGGGACCCGAGATCGGTGATCGTGAGGCCGGTGCGGCCGGGGCGGGGCGGTGCGCAATCCACGATTCGGGGAGCGGCCGCCGCTCCTCGAAGTCGGTGGCGATGAGGTGGATCGCCTCGTGGAGCGCCGACGTGAGCGCCACCTCGGTGGGGGTGACGGGGGCGTTGCGGGCGTACGCGGCTTGGAAGAGGCCGGGATCGAGGATGATCTCCTCCTTCGTCGCCGATGCCTGCGACCCGAGGCGCACCTGGAGCTCGTCGTTCCCGGCGATCGAACGAGCGAATCGGGTGATCGCCGGAGCCACCCGCTGGTAGCGGGCGACGACGGCCTCGATGGCGCGTTCGTCGGGGGGCAGGATGCCGTGAAGCACGGACTCGGTGCGGCGACGCATAACCGTCGATTCTCTCACAGTGGGCCGCCTCGCAACGCGGCCGCGGCGCGACGAGGGCTCCCTACGCTTGGGGCGTGGACGACCTGCCCATCGGCGACCGCTTCGTGATCCCGGCGAACGAGCTCATCGAGCGCTTCGAGACGTCGGGCGGACCTGGAGGTCAGCATGCCAACCGGTCGGCGACGCGCGTGGTGCTCTCCTTCGACGTCGCCGCCAGCGAGACCGTGGACCCCGACGCCAAGCGCCGGATCGTCGAGAAGCTCGGCCCCCGGCTGCGGGACGGGGTGGTGACGGTCGATGCCGGGGAGTCGCGGTCGCAGTGGCGCAACCGGCAGGCGGCCCGCCGGCGGCTCCGCGAGCTGCTCGAGGAGGCGTTGCGTCCCGAGCCTCCCCCGCGCCGGCCGACCCGGCCGGGCGCCGCGGCCCGCCGACGCCGTCTCGAGGAGAAGCGGGCGAGGGGCGAGGTCAAGCGCCTGCGCCGCCGGCCCGACATCGAGTGAGACCGGCGCCGCTCAGTCGTCCACGGGGCGCATCGAGGTGGCGATCGTGATGCTCTCGCCGAGCGAGAGCTCCGACTCGATCCGGATCGTGATGGTCCCGCGGGTCCAGAGCAGCGTGTTGCCCACCAGCCGCGCGGTGTCCTCGAGGTAGTCGCCGTCCGTGAAGAGGGCGATGGTGTGGGCGCCGCCTTCCAACCAGATGCCGGGGGCGCCACCGACCGTCACGTTCTGAACCGCCGTCGTCTCGTCGAGTTGCTTGATGAAGACCTCGCCGTCCGCAGCGAGCTGCGTGATGACCAGTCCGGGTGAACCGTCTGCGGCGGTGTAGCGCAGGGTGATGAGGGTGAAGCCGGCGCCGCGCCGGATGAAGACCTCGGGGGTGTCCAGTCCCGGGAGCGCGGGGACGAGCGGCGAGAACCCGGCGGTGGCGGCCGCCTCGGCGAGCGTCGCGGGGGATCCGAGACTCGCCGCCGTGGCGGTGGCCGGGGGGAGATCGAGCGAGGCGACCTGCTCGATGCGGACGCTCCCGATGCCGAGCATGCGGGCGATGGCCTGGCGGGGGCCGGGGAGCAGGCCGAGGGCGAGCACGGCGGCGGCGACGGCNNCGGCACCAGCGGCGGCGTCGCCGGGAAGGCGACGTGCGAGGCGAGTGCGGTCAGCTCTGCGGCCAGGTGGTCGTCATCCATCTCGTTCTCCATCCAGGGTCTCACGCAATCTCGCCATGGCCCGCGACAGTCGCGATTTCACGGTGCCCGCCGGGATGCCGACGACGGCCGCCGTCTCGACCTCCGACAGCTCGAGCAGATACCGGCAGCCGACGACGACCCGCTCGTGGTCCGGCAGACCGTCGACGGCGGCAAGCAGGCGGGACCGGCGGTCGCCGGCGAGGGCCGCCGTCTCGGGGGACGGGACCGCATCCCCCGGGACGGCGGCCGCGGCACGCAACTCGTAGTGGGTGCGGCGTCCCTCCGCCCGTTTCCGGTTCCTGGCCTGGTTGGCCACGATGGTCAGCAGCCACGGCCTGAAGGGCGCACCCTCCCGCAGGCGAGGGAGCGCTTCGTACGCCCGGATGAACCCCTCCTGGGCGGCGTCCTCCGCATCAGCGCTCGATGCGCACAGCAGCCAGGCGACGCGGAAGGCCACGTCCCGGTAGCGCCGTACCAGCTCGGAGTAGGCGGCGAGGTCTCCGTTGCGAGCCTTCGCCGCCAGCTCCACGTCGTCGTGAGGTGGTCGGTCCACCACCCTCCTTCTCGGATCAGTGGGTGCTCGGCCTGCGGTGGCTGCGCCACGCAGCCACCCCGACGGCTCCGCCGAGCGCCGCCATCGCCAGCAGACCCACCGTCACGCTACGCGAGGTGGCCGACCCGGCAGGTGCCGCGGTGCGACTCGGCGCCGCGGGCGGCGTGGCCGTCGCCTCCGGTGCGACGACCCCTTTGGGGGTCGCGGCCACGTCGGCGGTCGGTGCCGGCGCGGCGTCGACGGCGGTGCGACGAAGGTGGGCCACCGCAGGCTCGGGAACGCCGAGCGCGGCGAGCGGGGTGGCGATGTCGCGGGAGATTCGCAGCCAGCCACCGCTCGTGGTCGCGGTGCCGTCCCAGATCGGCTGGCCGGAGGCCACGTGGGCGACCGGGCCGCCGGCGGCGTGCAGGTAGATCTCTTCGATCACGACGTCGTCGCCCATGCGCCACGTGATGAGGAGGGGCAGGCCGAGTGAGTCCGTGGGTG
>DKBA01000067.1 GCA_002450985.1 Acidimicrobiia bacterium UBA6912 | reverse complement strand
GGAGATCGTGGCCTGGCTGCGGCAGCGCTCCCGGCCCTACCTCTTCTCCAACACGATGGCGCCGGTGATCGCGGCCACGGCGCTGCGCACGCTCGACCTGCTCCAGGCATCGGACGAGCTGCGTACCAAGCTCCGGGAGAACTCGGCGTACTTCCGCACCGCGATGGAGGCCGCCGGCTTCACCCTGGCGGGCGCCGGCCACCCGATCATCCCGGTGATGCTCGGCGACGCCAAGCTCGCCGGAGAGATGGCCGACCGGCTGCTCTCCGAGGGGATCTACGTGATCGGGTTCTCCTACCCCGTCGTGCCGCAGGGTCGGGCTCGCATCCGCACCCAGATGTCGGCGGCGCACGACCGTGATCACCTCGACCGGGCAATCGCCGCCTTCACCAAGGTGGGGCGTGACCTGGGGGTGGTGTCGTGAAGGCGCTGGTCAAGGCCAAGCCGGAGCCGGGCATCTGGATGGAGGACATCCCGGTGCCGGCCGTCGGTCCGAACGACGTGCTCATCCAGGTCGCCAAGACATCGATCTGCGGCACCGACCTCCACATCGTTGCCTGGGACGAGTGGGCGCAGGCCACGATCCCGGTGCCGATGGCGGTCGGCCACGAGTACGTGGGCACGGTGGCCGAGATGGGCAGTGAGGTCACCGGGCTCGAGCTCGGGCAGCGGGTGTCCGGGGAGGGTCACGTGGTGTGCGGCCGCTGCCGCAACTGCCAGGCGGGTCGCCGCCATTTCTGCATCAACACGATCGGGGTCGGCGTCAACCGGCCCGGCGCCTTCGCCGAGTACGTCGCCGTGCCGGGCATGAACGTGCAGCCCATCCCCGACGACATCCCCGACGACGTCGCCAGCATCCTCGATCCGCTCGGCAACGCCACCCACACCGCGCTCAGCTTCGACCTCGTCGGCGAGGACGTGCTCGTCACCGGGGCCGGACCGATCGGGATGATGGCGGTGGCCATCGCCCGCCATGTCGGTGCGCGGTTCGTCGTCGTGACCGACATCAACGACTACCGACTCGACATCGCCGCCACGATGGGCGCCGACCGCGCCCTCAACGTGACCCGCGACGATCTGGTGCGGACGATGGGGTCGCTCGGCATGCACGAGGGGTTCGACGTGGGGCTCGAGATGTCCGGCTCTCCTGCGGCCCTGCACCAGATGATCAGCACGATGGACAACGGCGGCAACATCGCCCTGCTCGGCATCCCGCAGGCGAACGCCCCGACGCCCATCGACTGGAACGACATCATCTTCAAGGGTCTCACCCTGAAGGGCATCTACGGACGCAAGATGTTCGAGACCTGGTACAAGATGCTGGCCATGCTCCAGACCGGTCTCGACGTGACGCCGGTCATCACCCACCACTTCCCCGCCGACGACTACGAGCAGGCGTTTGCGGTGATGCGCACCGGCGAGTGCGCCAAGGTGATCCTGGACTGGACCTGAGCGGGTGACGGCCGGCTACTCGGGGACGCCGCTCGCCACGAAGCTCGGCATTCGCCAGGGCAGCGTCCTCGTCGTGCTCGGCGACCCGGGGCACTTCTCCGACATCGTCGCCCCGCTGCCCCAGGGGGTGACGGTGCGCTCGTCGGCACGGGGCAAGGCCGACGTCGTCGTCTTCTTCACGGCACGGCGGCGCCTGCTGGAACGGCGGATCGAGACGCTCGGCAGGCTCATCCACCCTGCCGGTGCGCTGTGGGTGGCGTGGCCGAAGCGCGCCTCCAAGGTGCCGACCGACATGACGGAGGACGTGGTGCGCGACGTCGTCCTCCCTCTCGGCATGGTCGACGTCAAGGTGGCGGCCATCGACGCCACGTGGAGCGGGCTGAAAGTGGTGTGGCGCAAGGAGCGGCGATGACCGGCGATCCCGCCGGCCTCGCCGACCCGGCAGACGCCGTGCGCTCCGACTCCGCCGAGGAGAGGAGCTCCCGAGCCGCTACGGTTCCCGACATGGACCGCTTCCTCGCCGCCGCCATCGCCGAAGCCGAAGCCGGGCTCGCCGCAGGCGGCATCCCCATCGGCTCGGTGCTCGTGGTCGACGGCGAGATCGCGGGCCGAGGCCACAACCAGCGCATGCAGAAGGGCAGTGTGGTGCTCCACGCCGAGATGGACTGCCTCGAGAACGCCGGACGGCTCCCCGCATCGGTCTACCGCCGGGCGACGCTCTACTCGACGCTCTCGCCGTGCTCGATGTGCACGGGAGCGATCCTCCTCTACGGCATACCCCGCGTCGTCGTCGGCGAGCGCCGCACCTTCCAGGGACCGCAGCACCTGCTGGAGGAAGCAGGTGTGGACGTCACGGTCGTCGACGATCCCCGCTGCCGCGAGCTGATGACCGACTTCATCGCCGCCAACCCCACATTGTGGAACGAGGACATCGGCGAGGAGTGACGCCCCATTCAACAACCTTCGGTTGCTGGAAGGCCTATGCCGGCACGACGGCGATCTGGCGGCTGAGGGCGACCACGTCGCCGAGCTCGTCCCAGAGGACTCCGTCCTCCTCGAGAAAGCCGGCGTTGATGTGGTCGGTGCGGAAGGACGCCCCGATCCACCCGGGCACCGGCCGCTTGTGCACGTGCACGGTCAACTCGATCGTCGGCACCCANNCGCCATCTCGGCTTTGCCGTGCGGGCACCCGGTGGCGAATCCGACGTGGCCTGGATGGAGGCGCAGGTCGACCTTGTCGGCGATGGGCGGCGCGAACCCGGCGGGACCGTCGCGATGGGACACACATTGCCCGGGCGGCGGCACCACCGGCAGGCCGGCCTCGTGGCGCAGTCCCTCGCCCATCAACGTGAGATCCCCGAAGGTGCCGAGCGCATGGGCAACGACCTCGTCGCCCTGGCGCAGCTCGCCGCGGGCGTTGCCGAGGCGCCGGCCCTTGCGCAGCAACTCGCCGGTGATCCCCACGGGCCCCGACCGCACCGGCGCGGTGTAGTGGACCGTGACGGTCACGGGGTCGGGATGGCCGGTGAGGCCTGCCATGGCGCGGGCCATCAGCGCCATCACGAAGCCGCCGTTGGCGATGCCGCCGATGTCCCATCCGGGGGCGATATCCGCCTTCCACGATGTCTCTCCGGTCGCCTGAACGGCGGTCGCCTCGTCGAACTCGAAGGTCACGCTGCGCCTCCCGGATACATGTGCGTTCGTCTCGCCACGGACCGCCGCCGGCGCGTCATCGAGCCATCAGCGTCGGCGATGCCACTTCGAACACGGCACGGGCATACGCCTGCACTCGCTCCGCGGCATCGGGGCGCCCGGCGACCTCCGCATACGGCAGCATGGTGCCCTGCCATCCCTCGGTGTGCCAGACGGCTCCCGACGGTAGCTCCGCGTCGACGAGCTCAGATGAGAAGGGCCATGGGTTGGAGTAGAAGTAGGCCTCACCCTTCGGGTAGAAGCCGAGGTTGAGCTGGGCCGGGGCGACCACCGTCTCCCCGTGCTCCTCGTAGGTCTCGGTGCGCGTGCCGAACCACTCGAAGGAGATGTCGAACCCATGCGGCCACACCTGGAGCGGGCCCACCTCCCCGACGAGTGACGCCCGATGGGCGGCGAGGGTCCATTCGACGTTGGTGAGCACGCCGAAGTACGCCGCGGCGAGGTCGCCGTCGTAGGCGCGTGCCTCGTCGCTCTCGAACTTCTGCCTGGCGTAGTCGCCGTCGAGCCCGAGAGCGGCGACGGCGGCGATCAGCGCATCGCCCATCTCGGTCCCGGTGCGGCCTTCTCGCATCGAGAACCGCTCCGAACCGCCGGCGGAGGTCTCCAGCACCACNNAACCTCCGGCGAGATGCGTGTCCGCATCAGCGTACGGATCCGCGAGATCATTCCCCTTCCGGCTGGCACGAGGGACACCACCACGTCTTGCGACCGGCGATGTCCTTCATCCGAACCACGCTGCCGCAGCGGCGGCACGGCAGGCCGTCGCGGTGGTAGACGTACAGGCGCTCGTCCCCATCGAGGTCGGTCCGCCCCCTGGTACCCATCTCCTGCGGCCGCACCGTGATGATCCTGCCGTGCTCGACACCGAGCCGCAGCTCGTCGACCGTCAGGTCCCAGAGATCGTCGACCTGCTCGGGCGTCAACGACGCCGCAGGGGTGTCCGGATGGATGCCGAGCAGGAAGAGCAGCTCGGCCCGATAGACGTTGCCGATACCGGCGACCACGCCCTGGTCGAGGAGCGCAGCGGCGATCGGGCCGCGCTTTGCGTCCAGGCGGCGATGGAACTCGCGACGCCCCCGCCGACTCTGGATGGGATCGGGCCCGAGCGAATCGACGATCTCCGCTTCCTCCTCGGGCGCCACGAGACGGCACGCCATCGGGCCGGCCAGGTAGGTCGTGGCCCCGTCCGCCCGCATGGCGAGCCGGGTGCCCGATGTGGGAGGCGGCGGCTGCCTCCGGCTCCACGTGCGGAACTTGCCGACGAGCCCCAGGTGCACGTAGAGCGTCGGTGCATCGTCCCAGCGGTAGAACAGGTGCTTGCCGTAGGCGGCGACGTCCTCCATGCGGTGGCCGTCGAGCACCGCGGCCTCGGCGCTGAACCGGCCCTGCGGCGACCACGCCTCCACCTCGCGACCTGCGAACAGGTCGCGATGGCGGCGGGCGATGCGGTGCAGCGTGTGACCCTCGGGCATGACGGGCAACGTAGCCGTCCGCCCGCCGCTACTCATCCCCGGACGCTCCCCGGAATAGAGTGGCGCCGTGGCCCCGCGAGTTCAGCTCTTCGTCACCTGTCTCATCGACGGATTCTCTCCGCAGGTCGGAGATGCGGTGGTGAACGTGCTCGAGCGGGCCGGGGTGACCGTCGAGTTCCCCTTCGACCAGACGTGCTGCGGTCAACCTCCCTTCAACGCGGGCTTCCACGACGAATCGCGTCGCATCGTGCACCACATGCTGGATGTGCTCGATGCCACCGAAGGCCCGATCGTCGTGCCGTCCGGGTCGTGCGCCGACATGATGATCCACCATGCCCCCGATCTCGTCGCCGCGGACGCGGTGCGCTTCGCCCAGGCAGCCCGAGTCGCCGCGAGGGTCCGGGAGTTCACGACCTTCCTCGTCGAGGATCTGGGACTCACCGACGTGGGGGCGCGTCTCGAGGCGCGCGCCGCCTATCACCCGTCGTGCCACGGGTTCCGCAACCTGGGCATCCGTGAGGAACCGGAGCGGCTACTCGACGCGGTCGAAGGTGTCAGCCGCTGCGAGCTCGCCGACGCCGACGAGTGCTGCGGCTTCGGAGGGCTGTTCTCGGTCGAGATGCCAGACGTGTCGGCGGCGATGATGAGCCGCAAGCTCAACGCCATCGAGCAGTCCGGCGCCGATCTGCTCGTCGGCGTCGACGTGGGATGCCTCATGCATCTCGAGGGCGGTCTGCGGCGCCGCGGCGCCAGCCACGTGCGCATCCGTCACATCGCCGAGGTCCTGGCCGGCACGCCGGAGGACGAGCGATGACCGCTCCGGTGAGCTTCCTCGGCAGGGTGCAGCGCGACCGCGCCGCAGGTCGGGTGACCGCGCTCGACATCGGCGCCCGCCGCCTCACCGAGCGGCGACTCGCCGCCGCCGCCGAGTACCCGGCCATGGAGCAGATGCGTGATGCGGCACGCGCCATCCGTCTCGATGTCCTCGCCAACCTCGACCGCTACCTCGGTCGTTTCGCCGACGCCGTGGAACGCACCGGAGGCCACGTGTTCTGGGCGGCGGACGGCGACGAGGCGAACGACCACATCGCCCGGCTCGCCGTCGACCGGGGGGTGCGCACCGCCGTCAAGTCGAAGTCGATGGTGACCGAGGAGATCGAGCTGAATGCCGCCCTCGCCGCCGCCGGCGTCGACGTCACCGAGACCGATCTCGGAGAGTTCATCGTGCAGCTCTCCGGCGACCGCCCCTCGCACATCATCGCCCCCGTCTTGCATCGCACCCGGCACGAGATCGGCGAGCTGTTCGCGGACGAGCTCGGCGTCGGGTACACCGACGATCCGGTACGGCTCAACGCAATCGCTCGCCGCCACCTGCGCGGAATCTTCCTGAACGCCGACATGGGCATCTCCGGGGCCAACTTCGGCGTCGCCGAGACGGGCGGCGTGTGCCTCGTCACCAACGAGGGCAACGGCAGGCTCACCACCACGGCACCACGCATCCACGTGGCGGTGATGGGCATGGAGCGGTTGGTGCCGACGATGGCGGACCTCGCGGTGATGCTCGAGGTGCTCGCCCGCAGCGCCACCGGCCAGCGCATGTCGGTCTACACCAACATCGTCACCGGCCCGCGCCGCCCCGGCGACCCGGACGGGCCCGACGAGGTCCACGTCGTCATTCTCGACAACGGGCGATCCGAGGTGCTCGGCGGTGACGCCGCCGAGATCCTCGCCTGCATCCGCTGTGGGGCCTGCCTCAATGTGTGCCCGGTCTACCGGGCGTCCGGCGGTCATGCCTACGACAGCGTCTACTCGGGTCCGGTGGGGGCGGTGTTGACGCCCTCGCTCGACGGGCTGGCGGATCATGCCGATCTCCCCCATGCGTCGAGCCTGTGCGGGGCGTGCAAGGAGGCGTGCCCGGTGCGGATCGACATCCCGGAGATGCTGCTCACGTTGCGCGCCGAGGTCGCCGCAGTGGGCCTGGCCCCGGACTGGCTGCGCCGCGGCGTGCGCCTCTACGCCGAAGCCGCCACCAGGCCGGGGCTGTGGCGCGCACTGCTCGCAACGGGCGGGCTGCTGGGTCGAGCGCGCTCGAGTTGGTTGGACTCGCTGCCGCTGCACGGCGCCGGGTGGACCGATCACCGGCAGTTCCCGCCGCCCGCGACGAGATCGTTCCATCAGCGATGGAAGGAGCGGACTCGTGGAGCGTGAGGCGTTCCTCGACCGGGTCGGCGCCGCCCGCAGCGGTGCGCTGCTCCCCGCCACACCGCCCCGCCGTGGTGCGCCCTCGCTCCCCCGTCTGCCGGATGCCGATCTCGCTGCGCGCTTCGTCGCACGGCTCGTCGCCGTCGACGGCGAGGTCCACCGCGTAGACGCCGGCGACGCGGCGTCCACGATCGACGCCATCCTCGGGCGGCACGACGCCGCGGAGTTCCTCGCCTGGGACGAGGAAGCGATCGGGGTGCCCGGGCTCTTCGAACGACTGGCCGCCGCAGGGCGGCGGCGCGTTCCTGCCTCCACACCCGCCGATGCGGCGGGGCGGCTCGCCCACCAGGCGGGGTATCGCGAGCTGGCCGCCGCCATCACCGGCGCCGACGCCGGGCTCGCCGAGTCCGGCTCGGTGGTGCTCGTCTCCGGACCGGGGAGACCCCGCATGGCGTCGCTCATCCCGTCGGTGCACATCGCCGTCCTCCGCACGTCCCAGATCGAGCGGACCCTCCCCCACCTGATCGCCGCCCGACCCGCGCTCGCCGCGGCCGGGAGCAACTTCGTCGTGATCACCGGCCCCAGCCGTACGGCCGACATCGAGATGACCCTCACGCTCGGCGTTCACGGCCCCCGCCACGTGCATGTCGTCCTCATCGACGACTGACCCGAGAGCGAGGGCAGTGCGGCCCGTCGACACCGACCGTGGCATCGGCCAACATTGAGTCGTCATGCCGGCGAACACGACACCGGAGTACAAAGCGGCCGAGGCTGCGTTTCGCCGAGCCCGCGACCCGCGTGACCAGCTCGACTGCCTGCGGGAGATGCTGCGCACCATCCCCAAGCACAAGGGCACGGAGGCGATGCGGGCCGACATCAAGACCCGCATCAAGGAGCTGACCGATGCCCTGGCCGGCCCGAAGACGGGTGGCGCCCGCTCCGGTCCGCCGACGGTCATCCGGCCGGACGGCGCAGCGCAGATCGCCCTCGTTGGACCGCCGAACACCGGGAAGTCGGCGCTGCACGCCCGGCTCACCGGCTCCCACAGCCAGGTCGGCGACTACCCATTCACCACCCAGTTCCCCGTGCCGGGCATGCTCATGCACGACGACATCGCCCTCCAGCTCGTCGACCTCCCGCCCATCGCTCCTGAGCACCCCGTGCCGTGGATCTCGAACGCGCTCCAGACGGCGGACGGATGCCTGCTCGTGGTCGACCTCTCGCACCCGGGGTGCATGGAGGAGGTGGTCGAGCTGCACCGGATCCTCGAAGAGCGCCGGATCCACCTCACCCCGCTGTGGCCGGTCGACGACGATCACCCCCATCACATCGAGGACGCCTTCGCCACCGTGCTCCCCACGCTGCTCGTCGCCAACAAGGCCGACGTGGTGAACGACATCGCCGTGGAGATGCGTGTGTTCGAGGAGCTCACCCGGCTGGCCTATCCGATGCTCGCGATGTCGGCGGAGACCGGAGAGGGGCTCGAGCGGCTCGGGGGGTGGCTCTTCGCCGCGCTCGAGATCGTCAGGATCTACACCAAGATCCCCGGCGAGCCCGCCGACATGACGCGACCCTTCACGCTGCGCGACGGCGCCACGATCCACGATGTCGCCGTGCTGGTGCACAAGGACATCGCCGCCGGTCTCCGCTTCGCCCGCATCTGGGGGCCGAGCGGCTTCGACGGCGCCCACGCCGGGCCCGACCACGTGGTCGCCGATGGGGACGTGGTGGAACTGCACTTCTGACCGACGTCACCGCCGAATCGCCGGCACATCGACCGCCCGGCGGTACGATTTCGTCATGCCGCACCACCGGCGACTCCCCCTCCCGATCTCGATGCTCGCCCTCATGCTCTTCGCCTCAGGGTGCTCGCCCGAGATCGCCGTGCGTGCCGACGCCAGCGAGACGACCACCACGTCCGCGCCCACCACCACCTCCACCACGACCACGAGCACCACCACCACAACGACGACCACGACGACCACGATCCCGACCTTCCCGCTCACGGGATCGGTCGTCACCCGCGACGGCCTCCCGCTGCCCGGAGCCACCGTCACGATCGCAGGCGAGGAAGCGACGACCGGCGCCGACGGGACCTTCGCCCTCCCTGCAGTTGCCGCGGGACGCATGGAGGTCGCCAAGCCGGCCTGGATGCCAGCCACCGTCGAGTTCGACGGCGCATCACCGGTCGAGGTGACGCTCGAGCCCCGGGTCGTCCGGGCGCTGCGGGCGATCCCCGAGGCAGCCGGGGATCCGGAGGCCTTCACCGAGCTCATCGCCAAGGCCGAGGCGAGCGCCGTGAACACGATCGTCTTCGACACGAAGGACGAGACCGGCAAGGTGCGGTACGTCACGTCCGTCGCCTTCGCCAACGAGATCGACGCCGTGGACCCCACGTACGACCCCGTCGCCACGCTCGCCGCCGTGCACGAACGCGGCATGTACGCCGTTGCGCGGCTCGTCACGTTCGAGGACCAGGTGTGGGTCAAGGCCGCCCCGGACGCCAAGCTTGCCGGTCTCTGGGTCGATGCGACGAACCCGGGCAACTGGGAGTACCCGCTCGCCGTCGCCGTCGAGGCCTGCGAGCTCGGGTTCGACGAGATCCAGTTCGACTACGTGCGGTTCCCGGCAGGACGCACCGCCGAAGCCGCACAGGCGCGGCGGCCACTCACCGCCGATGAGCGGGTGGCGGCGATCGCGGCGTTCCTCACCGAAGCCCGAGCCCGGGTCCACGCCGCCGGGTGCGCGATCTCCGCAGACGTCTTCGCCATCGTCGTCTCCTCGCCCACCGACGAGGGCATCGGCCAGCGCCCCGAGGAGCTGTCCGCCGTGGTCGATGCCATCAGCCCGATGGTGTATCCCAGCCACTACTCCCCCGGCTGGCTGGGCTTCCCCGACCCGAACGACTATCCAGGCCCGGTCACAGCCGACGCGATCGACGATGCTTTGCGCAGGATCCACCCCACCACCATCCTCCGACCCTGGCTCCAGGCCTTCTACTACAGCCCGGCGCAGATCCAGGCCGGCATCGCCGAGGCGGAGGCTCGCGGCGTCGGCTGGATGCTGTGGAACGCGGCCGGCAACTACAACCCGGATGCGCTCCCCGCTGCCGGCGACGACGGCGGGTGACGCCCCCTGGATCGCACCCGCAGTCCCATGCCGGTAGCCTGCCCCGCCGTGCGCCTCTTCCTCGTCCTGTGCCTGGTCGTCGTCGCGGCGGGCTGTGCAACGTCGGGCGCCGAGCCCACGACCACGGCGCCCCAGACCACGACCACGNNCCACCACCACCACCACCACACCCCCCACGACGACCACGGGGGCTCCGACGACCCGAGAGCTCTTCGACTCGCTCTCGCCGTCTCTCGCCTTCATCAGCACCGACCTGGGCGTGGGCAGCGGGGTGCTGGTCGAAGGGGGCTGGATCGTCACCAACGCCCACGTGGTGTGGCCGTTCGACCGGGTGCGGGTCGTCTTCCCCGACGGCACGGAGATCCCGGGAGCGCCGGTCGTCCGCAGTGACATGTATCGCGACCTCGCCATCGTCGGCCCGGTGACCGTCGACGCCCCTCAGCTCGAACTGGCCGTGGAGGCGGAGTACGGCGTCGGCGACACCGTCTATCTCATCGGCTACCCCGGTGAGGTCGAGGAGTTCCCCACCCCGGCGATCACCCAGGGAGTGATCTCCCGGGTGCGGGAGTGGCGACCGGCCGGCATCACCTTCATCCAGACGGATGCGCTCATCGCAGGCGGCCAGAGCGGAGGGGCGCTGGTCTCGGCGCAGGGCGAGGTGCTCGGCGTGTCGGGCCTCGGGGGCTTCAGTGAGAGCAACTTCGCCCTCGTCGCCGCCTCCGAGGACCTCGGCGGCGTGCTCGACGACCTGGTTGCGGGGCTCACCCCCGACCGCTTCGACATCACCCCCTTCGTCGTCGCCGGCGGGTCGACCGAGCAGGACGTCAGCCTGGCGAGCTACTGGCACGACGCGATCTTCATGCTGCGCGAGCCGGTGGGAACGACGGTATCGATCGAGGTCGGCGACGAGGATCACGACGTCGTCGTCACCGATTCGCTGGGCTACGGCGTCACCGCCGAGACCGAGCCGACGACATCGGTGGAGTTCGTCGTCGAGTACAACGAGCCGCACTTCGTGTTCGTCACCTCGCGGGTTCCCGGGGCGACGACAACGACTGTCACGTCCAGCCACCCCCTCGTGCCGTTCATCGATCCCGACGACGACGTCGTGCTCACCCCGGGCGATGCGTACAACGGGGTGATCGACGTGTCGGGCGAGTACGACGTGTTCCGGCTCCCGCTCTTCGAGGGAGAGACGGTGCGGCTCACCGTCGACGGGCTGTTCGACCCGACCCTGTACCTCGACCAGGTCGGAACCGACGAGCCCCTCGCCTTCGACTTCGACAGCGGGGGCGGTCTGTTCGGAACCGACGCGCTGCTCACCTACACGGCACTCGCCGCCGGGGACTATCTCGTCGTGGTGGCCGACGAGATGCTGCAGGCCGGGAGTGGCTACCGCCTCACGGTGGAATCGGGGTGAGCTCCCCAGTTGCTTCGCACCGTCTTCACACTNNCCTGAGCCGCCCTCCGTGGGGCGCCCTCCGTGGACCCGCGGTCACGGACGCGGGGCGTCGCAGGGGTCCGGGACGGACCGCGCTTCCAGCGTGCCGACGAGCCACTCCGTGGCGCGCAGCCCGATACCGGACAGGGCGACGGCGGCCGGGATGACGGAGAGAGCGAGCACGCGCCATGCCCCCGGCGGCGCAAGCTGGATCAGCGCTCGCCAGACCTGTTCGAGGAACTCGCCGACCATCATCGGTCTCCCGTCACNNTGGGCCGCTTCACGGTGGAGTTGCCCGATGACGCTCTGGTGATAGGTCATGGTGATGGGGTACATCGCGAACCTCCGCTGCTTGCCTTGTTCCTCGTCTCAAGTTACGACCGGCACCGGCCGGACGCATCGGGAGCCGACACCCATCTTGGGGACTCACCCTCCCCATCTTCCGGGGCCGGCGTCACTCGGCCTCGACGGGCACCCCGATGCGACGGGCGGCCGCCACCGCCTCGGTCCGCGAGGAGGCGTTGAGCTTGCCGAGGAGCGCGGACACGTGATGGTCCACCGTCTTGGGGGACACGAAGAGCCTCGCCGCGATCTCGACGTTGGTGAGGCCTTCGGCCACGAGACGGAGCACCTCGACTTGCCGGGCCGTGAGGCCGCCGGGGTTGGCGCGGGTCGTGGCCCGAGGACCGCGCGGCACCCCGGCCACACCGGCGTCTCTCAGACGACGCCGGATCCGGGCGGCGGCTGGTGCCGCACCGAGGGTGTCGAAGATCTCGAGCGCCGCGAGCATCGCCTCGGGACTACCGCCATCGGCGAGCGCCTCCGCTTCCTCGTAGGGACACCCAACGTCGGCCCACGCTGCGGCGGCAGCTTCCCAGTCCCCGGCGATCTGGAGCCGATAGGGAGCAGCAGCCAGCTCGAACAGGGACTCCCGGGGAGCGCCGCCGCGCCACTTCCAGAACGCGAACTCGTCGGAGACCCACGGCTGCGGAGATTCGGCGGCCCGCCGATAGACCGGGTCGATGGCCGCCTCCACGCCCGGCTGGTCGTCGCGGAGCCAGGCCAGCTCCGCCATCCCCACGGCGACGGGGCCGATGCGCTGCAGCTCTCCCGTCGCTGCGGCTTGCGCGTGGGTGTCGGCGAGCAGATCTGCGGCATCGGGGTCCCCGCGCCGCACCTTGACTCTCGCGATCGTGATGAGGGCGGGCAGGGTCGTGATCCCTGGCGCCTTGGGCCGCTCCAGCACCCAGGTGGCCTCCCGTTCGGCGTCGGTCCACCGCCCGGTCTCGAAGGCGAGCCTGGCGCGCTCGGCGCGCATGTAGTACAGGTCGCCGTGGATCTCCCGATCCGTCGTGAAGGCGACGCCGCGCTCGAGCAGGCGGGAGGCCTCGGCGTAGTCTCGAATGTCGAGAACGGTCCACGCCAGGTTGCTGAAGGCCCGAGCCGCGTGCTCGTCGAGCTGGGCGCCGAGGGCGAGATCGAGGCTCTCACGCAGCAGCCCCCACCCTGCCTCGTCCCCGGCGCGGACGAGGGTGCTGCCCAGGTTGTTCAACGCATGCGACTCGGCCGCCTTGTCGCCCACCTGGCGAGCCGTCTCAATCGCCCGCGACGCCCAGCGCTTCGCCGGCTCCGCCTCGTGGGCCAGCATGTGCACCTGCGCCAGGTTGCTGTACGCCATCGCCAGCTCGGGCGTCGCAGGCAGCGTCTCGAGCACGGCAACGGCCTCCGTCCCCGCGGTCAGCGCGGCGCCGCGATCCCCGGTCCACCAGTGCACCCGCGAGATCCACCGGAGCATCGCACCTTCGCCGCGGCGATCACCGAGTCGCCGGTAGAGCTCCAGCGCCTGCTCGGCGGCCTCGATCGCGGTGGATTGGTCGTCGACGTAGTAGCACTCGGCCGTGAACTCCGACAGCAGGACCGCACGCTCCGGAGGTGGGACTCGCTCGAGATGGGGCCACAACCGGCTGTAGTGGGCATACGCCTCGCGATGCGCCGCGGCGGCGCGGGCGAGCCTGGCGGCGAGGGGGCCGAACGTGATCAGGGCATCGACGTCGCCGCCCCGGTCGGCGTGGTGAACGATGCGTGCCGGATCGGCGTCGCGGTCGGCGAGCAGTGAGGCCACTCTGCGGTGCAGGTCTCGCGCCAGCGCAGGGTCGAGGGCATCTGCGACGGCTCGCCGGGTCAGCTCGTGTCGGAACCACACCGTGTCTGGCCCGACCTCGAGCAGACCCTGTCCCCGGCATTCGGCGATCGCGGCTCGCAGCGCGGGGCCGCCCTCGCCCAGGAGCCACCGCTCGCACCGTCCCGGCACGACGGATGCCATCTCCACGATCGTGCGGGCCTCGGGCGTGAGTCTGCCGAGCCGGGCGAACACGGCGTCTCGAATCGTCGCCGGCACGTCGGTTCCCGGGGTGGCGAGGAACTCGGTCACGAGGAACGGATTGCCCCTGGTGAGCTCGTACACCTCCGCGGCAGGCCGATCCGTGCCCCCGGCCAGGCGGGCAACGGCGGCCTCCGACAGCGGCGTGAGCGGAATGCGGTGGACCGCGTCGGAGGGGATGTCGCCGATGACGAGGCGCAGCGGGTGGTCGGGTCCGACCTCGTCGTCCCGGTAGGTGGCGATGACGACCACGGGGCGTCTCGTGATCCGGCGCCCCAAGAACTTGAGGAGATCGAGCGAGGCGGCGTCGGCCCAGTGGACGTCCTCGACGACGGCGACCGTCGGACGCAGGCCGGCCGACAGCGCGTCGAGCATCGCCGCGTACGCCGTCGCCGGGTGAGCGGGTTCGTGGGCGAGGGAGTCGTCGAGACCGTGGCGCAGCTCACTGGCGATGTCACGAAACGGTCCCAGCACCACGGGTGTCACCAGATCGTCGCACGCACCCCACACGACTCGAGCCCCGTCCGCGATCCGGTTCGCCCACTCCGTGACGAGGCGCGTCTTCCCGATCCCGGCCTCGCCGCTCACCAGAACCACCGACCCGCGGCCTGCGGACGCCGTGCTCAGTGCTGCGTCGAGAGCGGCCAGCTCATCGGCACGCTCGAGGAGCTCCATGACTTCGATCGTATCCCCCGATGCGAACCGGCACCTGGTCCGGATGGCCCTGCTGCGTGCGATTTGTGGCGTGGTGGGCGCGCCGTCACGTGAGCCCCTGCATCACGAACCCGAAGATCTCCTCGCCGAGCTGCGACCGACCGACCTCACCCGACTCGTCGTACCAGCGGTCGAGGGCGTTGAGGATCGACAGCACGAAGATCCCGCCGAGCTTCGGATCGAGGTCGGGGCGAAAGCTGCCGTCGCCCACCCCGGCCGCCAGCAGGGTGCGCAGCGATGTCTCGTAGCGGTCGCGCGCAGCGAGCACCCGGCGCCGGTAGTCCGCTTCGACCGACCGAGCCTCGTTGAGGAACGTCCTCGCCTCGTCGAGGTGGCCGAGCACGACGTCGATGTGGCCCGTGACGAACGCGCGCAGCTTGACGGCTCCGGAGCCCTCGACGGCGAGCGCAGCATCGGCAGATGCCTGGAAGAGCGCCGCTCCCCGCTCGACGACTTCGACGAGCAGCTCCTGTTTGCCGGCCACGTGGGAGTACAGCGACGACCCGAGCAGGCCGAGCTCTCGCCCCAGGTCGCGCATCGAGGTGCCGTGGTAGCCGCGCTCGGCGAACAGCCTCCCGGCGGCCTGCACCACGTCCTCGCGCGTGTTGCGGCTCACCGTTGATCGAAGTCGACGACCACACGATCGGAGGTCGGGTGGGCCTGGCACGTGAGCACGTAGCCTGCGGCGAGGTCCTCCTCGACGAGGGCGTAGTTCTTGTCCATCTCCACGGTGCCCTCGATCACCCTCGCCTTGCAGCTCGCACACATGCCGCCCTTGCACGAGTACGGCAGCTCACGACGCACGGTGAGGGCCGCGTCGAGGATGGACGTCTCCGGACGCATCCGGATGGTCGACTGCCGCCCCTCGAGGGTGAACGCGAGCGCGACGGCACCGGGGGCGTCTTCCGGCTCGGGTGGCAGCAGGCTCGGGTCGATGGGACCCGCGAAGAACAGCTCGTCGTGGAGGTGCTCGGGTCCGACTCCCCGATCCCGCAGCACGGCGTGCGCCGTCTGCACCATGTCGTACGGCCCGCACAAGTACCACTCGTCCACCGTGTGGGCCTCGACCACGGTCGTGAAGAGCTGCTCGAGCTTCTCCGAGTCGATCCGTCCGCTGAAGAGGGGAACGGTCCCGCTCTCCCGGCTCAGGACGTGGATGAGATGGAAACGATCCGGATACCGGTCCTTGAGCCCCTCCAGGTCCTCGAGGAACATGATCGAGGAGGCGCCCCGGTTGCCGAAGATCAGCGTGAAGCGGCTGTGCGGCTCGACCTCGAGGACGGTGGAGACGAGTGACAGCACCGGGGTGATGCCGCTCCCGGCGGCGATCGCCGCGTAGTGACGTTGCGTCGCGGGATCGGGGTCGATGGTGAACTCGCCGATCGGCGGCATCACCTCGAGGACGTCGCCGGCCTTCAGCTCGGTCGTGGCGAACGTCGAGAACGCACCCCCGGGGAGCCGCTTGATCCCCACCCGCAGCTTGCCGGTGTTGGCGTTGGCACAGATCGAGTAGCTGCGGCGCACGTCGTCGCCGTGGATCACGGCGCGGACGGTCACGTGCTGGCCCGGCAGGTAGCGGAACTGATCGCCCAGCTCCTCCGGCACGTCGAACGTCACCGAGACGGCGTCATCGGTCTCCGCCGCCACCTCGACTACCCGCAACGGAAAGAAGACAGGAGTCGTCACGAATACCTCCCGAGCTGGAGCCTTCGGACAGAACGCCCGGATATGCGCAGCGGATCCGGGCGGACTTCGCCCGACGCCGCAGGCCTGGAGGGCGACAATCGATGAGCGAACGGCGTGGCCGCTCTCAACGCGGTGCTCATATCTCTTTGAAGTAGTCGAAGGGCTCGCCGCAGTTGTCGCAGACGAGGAGGGCCTTGCACGCCGTCGAGCCGAACTCGCTCACGGTGTGCGTCTCGGTCGAACGGCAGCGCGGGCACAGGACCGGGCCTCTGGGCTGGGTCGCCGGCTGGGGGGGAGCGATGCCGAACTCGGCGAGGCGACGCTTGCCGCCTTCGGACATCCAATCCGTGGTCCACGCCGGCGAGTACTGGGTGCGCACCTCGATCTCGTCGTACCCGGCTCTCGTGAGCGCAGCCGTGATCTCGTCGCGGATGAGGTCCATCGCCGGGCAGCCCGAGTACGTCGGGGTGATGGTCACCACGACGGTGTCGCCCTCGATGGCCACCTCGCGGAGGATGCCGATGTCGGCGATGGTCAACACCGGGATCTCCGGATCCACCACCCGACTCAGCACCTGGTAGACACGCTCGGGCGACAGCACGGCCACGGTCACCACTCCAGGCCCGGATAGGTGCGTTGCATCCACTGCATCTCTCCGAGGAGGTGGCCGAGGTGCTCGGTGTGGAACCCGCTGCGTCCCCCCATCCGCTGATACGGATCGTCGGGTCGTTCGAGGGTCGCCTCGGCGAGCACGGCGGCGATGCGCTCGTCCCACACATCGCGTAGCGACGAGGGGTCGACGCCGATGCCGCGCTCGACCATGGCGGCGTCGACGGCATCGGTCGCAACCATCTCACCCGTGAAGCGCCACATGGCGTCGACACCCGCCTGCATCCGCTCGTGGCTCTCATCGGTGCCGTCGCCGAGACGCACCACCCACGTGCTCGAGTGCCGGAAGTGGTAGCGCGCCTCCTTGAGCGCCTTGGCGGCAATGCCGGCGAGTGTGTCATCGGTGGAGCGCTGGAGCGCGTCCCACAAGGACAACTGGTACGCATCGAAGAAGAGCTGCCGAGCCATGGTCTGCCCGAAATCCCCGTTGGGTTGCTCGACGACGAGCAGGTTGGTGAACTCGCGCTCGGTGCGGTTCATGGCGAGATCGTCCTCGTCGCGGCCCTTCCCCTCGAGCGCCGCCGTGTGGGTCAGCAAGGCCCGGGCCTGGCCGAGATGGTCGATGGCCGTGTTGGCGAGGGCGATGTCCTCCTCGAGCTCGGGAGCGTTCGAGATCCACTCCCCGAGCCGCTGGGCCAGCACGAGGTTGTCGTCGGCGTGCCGCAGCACGTATGCGACGTGTGGATCCCCGCCGCCTCCGACCGGCATCCCCTGCGGCGCCGCCGCCGTCACCTGGTCACCCATCGTGGCTCCGCACGGCCGGCCGGTACGGGCTACGGACTACGGGATACGGGATACGCAGGATCACATCTGCCCCACTTCATCGGGGATCTCGTAGTAGGTGGCGTGGCGATAGGGCTGCTCCCCGAATGGCTCGAACATCGCATCGGCGTCGTCGGGGTCCGACGCCGTGATCTCAGACGACGGCACGACCCAGACGCTGACCCCCTCGACCCGCCTGGTGTAGACGTCGCGGGCGTTCTGCAGCGCGGTCTCGGCGTCGGGGGCGTGCAGGCTGCCGGCGTGGATGTGGCTGAGCCCGCGGCGCTGGCGCACGAACACCTCCCACATCGGCCAGCCGCTGCGGCCGGTGGCCTCGACATCGGCGACCTTCTCTCCCGGGGCGAGCGGTACCTCGTAACTCATCTCGTGCCTCTCCTCACGCGCTCTTCTTGGCGACCCGTCGGGCCTGCTGCTTCGCCGCGTGTGCCGCAGCCGCCTCTCGCACCCAGGCACCTTCGTCCCACGCCCGGCGCTTGTGCTCCATGCGCTCGCGGTTCATCGGGCCGTTGCCTTTGACGACGTTCCAGAACTCGGCCCAGTCGATGTCGCCGAAGTCGTAGTGGCCGCGCGCCTCGTTCCAGCGCAGATCGGGATCAGGGAGCGCGAGCCCCAGGTACTCCGCCTGGGGCACGGTCATGTCGACGAACTGCTGGCGGAGGTCGTCGTTGGAGACGCGCTTGATCTTCCACGCCATCGACTGCTGGGTATGCGTCGATTCCGCATCGTGGGGACCGAACATCATCAGCGATGGCCACCACCAGCGGTTGACCGCATCCTGCGCCATCGCCTTCTGCTCCTCCGAGCCCCGGCACAGCCTCAGCAGCAGCTCGTAACCCTGGCGCTGGTGGAACGACTCCTCCTTGCAGATACGGACCATCGCCCGCGAGTAGGGCCCGTAGGAGGTTCGGGTGAGCATCACCTGGTTGGTGATCGCCGCCCCGTCGACGAGCCAGCCGATCGCACCGATGTCGGCCCAGTTGAGCGTCGGGTAGTTGAAGATCGACGAGTACTTGTGCCGTCCGGCGTGGAGCAGATCGACGAGCTCGTCGCGGCCGATGCCGAGGGTCTCGGTCGCCGAATAGAGGTAGAGCCCATGGCCGGCCTCGTCCTGGACCTTCGCCATCAGGATCGCCTTGCGTTTGAGGCTCGGGGCTCGCGAGATCCAGTTCCCCTCGGGCTGCATGCCGATCACCTCGGAGTGGGCGTGCTGGGCGATCTGACGGATCAGGGTCTTGCGATACTCGTCGGGCATCCAGTCGGTCGGCTCGATCTTGTCGTCGGCGTCGATGATGGCCTGAAACCGCTGCTCTCCGGTCATCGGGCTCGTTGCTCCTGCCTCGGCGTCGCCCGGCACCTTAGCGAACGACCGTTCGTTTGTGAAGTGGTGGGTGGGAGCGTCCGACATCGCGCGTCGCGCGCGAGTACGCTCCCTCTCAGAGCCCATGAGGGTCGCACAAGGCGCTGCCGGCGACAGGGCGGCGCACCCGACGACAGGGGAAGGGGATATTCGATGTCTCGAATCCTGAGACGAGTCTGGCCGCTCGCCGCGGCGTTCGTGTTGATGGTGGTGATGGCTCCGGCTCCGGTGGGCGCCAGCGGTGGGTTTCTCACGCCGGAGTCCCCGTACATCACCCTCGACGCAGGGGTACCGGCCGGATCGACGGTGAAAGCGATCATCAGCTCGGGAGAGACCGTCGATGGCGTGACCTTCGAAGGCATCCCGGACGGCATAGGCATCGCACCTGCTGGAAGCGACGGCATGGTCAACGTCTTCGTGGCCCACGAGCAATCGACGGTGCCATTCCGCGGCGCTGCCGACTTCCAGGACGCCAGCGTCACAAAGCTCACCCTCGACACTGCGCCCGGCCCCGACCAGGGCGGCGTGCTCAACGCTGAGGTGGCCATCGGTCCCGAGAACGGCTACCTCCGCTTCTGCTCGGCCAACATGGCCGGGCCCGCCGAGGGCTTCTCCAACTACACGTTCTTCGTCGGGGAGGAGACGAATGACATCGTGCCTGTGCCGGCGGACGCTCCGTACGGTGCCGACCCGTCGCTCGCTCCGGAGCGGCAG
Organism: Acidimicrobiia bacterium UBA6912; assembly: GCA_002450985.1. Classification (GTDB taxonomy): domain Bacteria; phylum Actinomycetota; class Acidimicrobiia; order Spongiisociales; family UBA5794; genus UBA6912. The sequence continues at coordinate 28,570 of DKBA01000067.1, read as the reverse complement.
GGTGGCTATCAGGTCATCCTGGACGCCGTGACCGGCGAATACACCCAGGTAGCCGGAATGGGACGCCTCAACCACGAGAACACCGTTGCGCTCCCGGGCTACAACCAGCTCACGATGTTGACCACCGACGATACGTTCAATGCCCCGTCATCACAGCTGTACATGTACCTCGCCAACCACGAGTCGCATGTCTGGGACGACAAGGGCAGCCTGTGGGCGTTCCGGGTGACCCGCACCGACGGACCGATCAGCCCGACCGATCCCTTCAACGGCGCCAACGACTATCTCGACATCCAGCCGGGCGACGACTGGCAGGGCGAGTTCATCAGGGTGCCGAAGCAGATCGCCCGCGGGGAGACCGGTGAAGCACCTCAGGATGCGCTGGAGAACTGGTCGAACGAGCACAACGTGTTCCAGTTCATCCGCCTCGAGGACCTTGCCTACGACGTCAACGACCCGAGCGTCGTCTACGTCGCCGACACCGGCGCCACACGCGTGGTTCATGACGACACCACCGGCCGTCTCGTGCGGGGCCCCAGCGGTACCGTCGGGTTCGCCGACAACGGCCGGATCTTCAAGTTCGTCTTCGACGAGAACAATCCGCGCAAGGTGGTGAGCTTCTCGGTGCTCGCCGACGGGGATGCTCCCGGGAGCCCCGAGTACGTTGCGTTCACCAGTCCGGACAACGTCGGCGTGAGCGCCAACAGCTTGATGGTGCAAGAGGACACCGACGAAGCTGCGATCTGGCGGTACGATTATGCAAGCGGCGCATGGAGCGTCGTAGCAACCGTGAACGATCCCGATGGCGAGTCGAGCGGCATCGTCGACGCCTCGGCCTGGTTCGGTCCCGGCACCTGGCTGCTGGACGTGCAGGCGCATGGCTCGAACGTCGCCGAGGAGCAGATCGGGGACGTGCTCTACAAACGGGAGTCCGGGCAGCTCATGCTCATGACGATCCCCGGCAGCTAGCTGATCCATCCGATTCGGTGTGGCGGAGCCCCGGCCCCACGGCCGGGGCTCCGCCGCGTTGCAGGCCGTCCCGAGAGCAGGGCCGACGCCGCAACCGGGTAGATTCCCGCATGTGACGAGTCGGCTGGACGGCACGCGCACCCGAGATGCTCGAGCACGGCGCGCGGTGGATCTCGCCTCCGACGAATCGGCGTACGACCGGCGCCGTGCCGGTCGCCGACGGCGGCATGACGCTGTGAGAGGAGCGAGGCGGTGAAGCTGGTGCGGTACGGACGGATGGGCCTCGAGCGCCCCGGCCTGGTCGACGATAGAGGTCGCATCCGTTCGCTGTCGGGGCACATCTCCAACATCGACGGGTACGCGCTGCTCCCCCAGGTGCTGCGCCGGCTCGCCGAGATCGACCCGGCCACGCTCCCCGTGGTCGACGGCTCGGTGCGGCTCGGCCCTTGCGTGGCCGGCGTCGGCAAAGTCGTGTGCGTCGGCCTCAACTACTCGGCGCATGCCGCCGAGTCGGGTATGGCGGTTCCCGATGACCCGGTGCTCTTCATGAAGGCGACGTCGGCCATCTCCGGCCCGTTCGACGACGTGGTGATGCCGATCGGCGCCACCAAGGTCGACTGGGAGGTCGAGCTCGGCGTGGTGATCGGTGCGCCCGCCAAGCACGTGGAGCCCGACTTCGCCCGCCACCACATCGCCGGGTACTGCATCGTGAACGACGTCAGCGAGCGGGCGTTCCAGCTGGAAGGGACCGGCCAGTGGGTGAAGGGCAAGAGTTGCGACACGTTCGCGCCGATCGGACCGTGGCTCGTCACCGCAGACGAGGTGCCCGACCCACAGGCGCTCGACATCTGGCTGGAGGTCGACGGGCGGCGCCGCCAGGACGGCACCACCGCCGAGATGATCTTCGGCGTCGACGAGCTCGTCGCCTACGTCAGCCGCTTCATGAGCCTCCAGCCCGGGGACATCATCGCCACGGGGACCCCGCCCGGCGTCGGCCTCGGCTACGACCCTCCGGTCTGGCTGCAGAGCGGCAACGTGATGCGGCTCGGCATCACCGGTCTCGGGGTGCAGGAGCAGCGTGTGGTGGCGGCACGGTGAGCGACGGTCGACCGGTCCCGACACCCGCCCTCCGCTCGGCTCGCTGGTACGGCAAGGACGATCGCGACGGGTTCATCCACCGCTCGTGGATGAAGTCCGACGGCTATCCGGACGACCTGTTTGCGGGGCGCCCGATGATCGGCATCTGCTCGAGCGCCTCCGATCTCACCCCGTGCAACAGCCACCTCGACGACCTCGCCGAGCACGTCGAGAGGGGCGTGTGGGAGGCGGGCGGCGTCCCTCTCGTGTTCCCGGCGATGTCGCTCGGCGAGACCCAGATGCTCCCCACCGCGATGCTGTTCCGCAATCTGATGAGCATGGCCGTCGAGGAGTCCATCCGCGGCAATCCCATCGACGGCGTCGTCCTGCTCGGCGGCTGCGACAAGAACACCCCCGCCCAGCTCATGGGGGCGGCGAGTGTCGACCTGCCGACGATCGTGCTCTCGGGAGGGCCGAAGCTCGACGGCTGGTACCAGGGCAGGGCGATCGGGAGCGGCACCGATGTGTGGCGGCTCTCCGAGGCGATGCGCGCCGGGGACATCACCCGGGAGGAGTTCCTGGCCGCCGAGTCGGGGATGTCGCGCAGCAAGGGGTTCTGCAACACCATGGGAACCGCCTCGACGATGGCATGTCTCGTCGAGGCGATGGGCGTCACCCTCCCCCGGAATGGAGACCTCCCCGCCGCCGACTCACGACGCGCCGTGCTCGCCCACCTCACCGGGCGGCGCATCGTCGAGATGGTGCGAGAGGACGTGCGCCTCTCGCGGGTTCTCGGACCCGCCGCCTTCGCCAATGCAGTGCGAGCCTGCGCCGCGATCGGCGGCTCGACCAACGCCGTCGTCCACCTCCTGGCGATCGCAGGGCGACTCGGCGTCGACTTCACCCTCGACGACTGGGACCGTCTCGGCCGCGGCGTGCCGCTGCTCGTCGATCTCATGCCCGCCGGACGGTTCCTGATGGAGGAGTTCTCCCGATCCGGGGGGATGCCCGCCGTGCTGCGCGAGCTCGACGACCTGATCGACGGCAGCGCACCGACCGTGTCGGGCCGGCCGCTTCGCGACGAGTACGCGGCTGCCATGCGGCACGGTGACGAGGTGATCCGGCAGCGCTCGGCGCCGCTCACGCCGGACGCCGGTCTCGCCGTGCTGCGGGGCAACCTCGCCCCCGACGGCGCCGTCATCAAGCCGGCGGCGGCGTCCGCCCACCTGCTGCGACACGAAGGACGGGCGGTCGTCTTCGAGAGCATCGAGGACTTCAAGACCCGCATCGACGATCCCGCCCTCGAGGTCGATGCCGACTCTGTGCTCGTGCTCAAGGGTTGCGGACCTCGCGGCTACCCGGGCATGCCCGAGGTGGGCAACATGCCGCTCCCCCGCAGGTTGCTGGAGCGCGGCGTGACCGACATGGTCCGGATCTCCGACGCCAGGATGAGCGGCACCGCCTACGGCACCGTCGTGCTCCACGTCGCCCCGGAGGCGGCGATCGGCGGACCGCTCGCGCTCGTGCGCAGCGGCGACAGGATCGTCCTCGACGTCGAGGGACGTGAGCTCCGCCTCGACGTCACCGACGACGAGCTGCGGCGGCGGCGCGCCGCGTGGTCACCCCCCGAGCCCGAGTACCACCGCGGGTACGCCAGGCTCTACATCGACCACGTGCTCCAGGCCGACCGCGGCGCCGATCTGGACTTCCTGGTCGGCGCAGGCGGGTCCGAGGTCCGACGCGAGTCGCACTGACCATCCCCGTTGCCGACGGCGGGTCGAGCGGGTGCGATTCGTGCTCGCCGGCACGCGCTGCGCACTCCGTTACACGGCCTCTCCCGGGTCGTCGGTGATGCCGGCGCGCCACAGGACCTCGGCACCGACTCCGGCGCTGCGCCAATCCCCGAACGAGAGGCCGTGCTGCGTCCCGTAGGCGGCGGCACAGCGAACGAACTCCTCCTCGAGGTTCTCCATCGAGAGGTCGCCCGGCTGCTCCGCTTCCGGCTCGAGCATGGCGAGATAGCGCCGCACCGCATCGGCGGCACGCGGCGGCTCGACCGCATCGTCTGCGGCCCATGAACTTGTCATCGACTGACCTCCACGGCCCAGGTGTCAGTCTCCCCGAGGCTCATGATGGCACGAAGTCCGACCCAACGTCCGCGGCGGGGTCGGTCGCATCGGGGCTCGGACCGCATCAGACGCCAACCGGCTCTAGTCGGGCTCGCGACGGACGCCTACGGTGGAGTCATGGCAGCCACCACCGTCTCGACGCGGTACTGGCACCGCCTGGACGACGGCCGGATCCAGTGCGACCTCTGCCCCAGGGAATGCAAGCTGCGGGAGGGACAGCGAGGCCTCTGCTACGTTCGGGCGAGAGAGCACGACGAGATCGTGCTCACCACCTACGGACGGTCGAGCGGCTTCTGCATCGACCCNNTCGTTCGGCACCGCCGGCTGCAATCTGGCGTGCCGCTTCTGCCAGAACTGGGACATCTCCAAGGCGAAGCATGACGACGTGCTCGCCGACGCCGCCACCCCTGCGGCGCTGGTGCGAACCGCCAGCCGCCACGGGTGCCGGAGCATCGCCTTCACGTACAACGACCCCATCATCTTCCACGAGTACGCGATCGACGTCGCTGCGGCATGCCGGGACGCGGGCATCAAGACCGTCGCCGTCACGTCCGGGTACGTCAACCCGGAGCCCCGCCGTGAGTTCTACGAAGTCATGGATGCCGCCAACATCGACCTGAAGGCCTTCACGGAGGACTTCTACCACCGGGTGTGCGCCGGCGCGCTGGGGCCGGTGCTCGACACCCTCGAGTACGTGCGTCACGAGACGAAGGTGTGGATGGAGCTCACCACCCTGCTGATCCCGGGGCGCAACGACTCCGACGATGAGATCGATGCCATGACCCGGTGGGTCGTAGAACGGCTGGGTCCCGACGTCCCCCACCACTTCACTGCGTTCCATCCGGACTTCAAGATGCTCGACACCCCGCCGACGCCGGCGGCGACGCTGCGCAGAGCGCGACGCATCGCGATGGAGAACGGCCTGCGCTACGTCTACACCGGCAACATCACCGACCCGGCCGGCCAGACGACCTCCTGCCACGCCTGTGGTGGGGTCCTCATCGGCCGCGACGGATACCGCCTCGAGGCATGGGGACTCGGCACCGCCGGGCGTTGCGCCGCATGCGGCACCGTGTGCGCCGGTGTGTTCGAGGCCGCACCGGGGACGTGGGGTCCGCGCCGCCTCCCGGTGCGCATCGGTGACGGCGCCCGCTACCGGTGGACCGACCCGATGACGAACGCCCCGTAGCCGACGACCCTCTGCCGGTCCCCTGCCGTGTCGCCCGACGAGCGAAGGTCGAGCAGCCGGCACGCCCAATCCCTTCGCTGCGCGACTCGCAGTGCCCCGCGAATCCCGGTCCGACCGCACGCCGAGGCCTCACCGAGATCGTCTGCGCGCAAGCCGACGATCGCATCCGCCGTCGCCGCATCGAGTCGTTGCGCGGTGGCGTAGTCCTCGTAGTGGGACAGATCGGAGCTGACGACGACCAGGGTGTCCTCGATGTCGAGCACGTCGTCGAGGAGACGGGCGGTCGGCTCAGGGTCCTCGTCGCCGGTGAGGACCGGTACGAAGGCGATCTCTCCCAGCGAGACCTGGAGGAAGGGCAGCTGGACCTCCAGGCTGTGCTCACGGGCGTGGGCGTCGGGGCGATCGCGAGCGTATGGGACGGCAGCTGCGGCCAGCTCCTCGTCGACGGGCACGTCACCCAGCGGCGTCGCAAAGGCTGCCGCGTCCGGCAGGGCCAGACCGGGGAAACGCACGAAATGCGACGGACCGACCAGCACCACCCAGCGGAAGCCCATGTCGGGAACCAACGCGTACGCCGATGCCGCCACCGGACCCGAGTACACGTACCCGGCGTGGGGGACGACGAGCATACGGATGTCGACATCGAGCGAAGGGGGCGCTGCCGCGGCGATCATTCTCCGCACAGCCGCCTCGAGCCGAGCCGGATCCCTGGGATAGAACGTCCCGTCGACGGCAGGGGGTCGCACGCCGCTCATCGCCGCCATCGTATGCGCCGGGCCGGGCGCCGGCGAGGGCCATTCGTCACGTGCGGCCGTGGTGACCTGCGGCCCGGCGTGCTGCGCGAGGTCGCACTCCGCGGAAGGTGAACCGCCGAGGGGAGCCAGCTCCGGTGCCGCGTCAGGTGCGGCGGAAGAGGTGGAGCTGCCACCTGGTCAGCGGGCTCGCTCCGGTGGCCTCGTACGCCTCGATCGCGGCGACGGCAGGTGCGTCTCGTGCCTCGGCACCGGTTCCGACCCTGAACACGTAGGAGCCGCCGCCGCTGCGCTCGACGGCGGCGTACCGGTGCACGAGCTCGGCGAGTTCGGACCTGGCGAGGTCGAAGGGCTCCCAGCCGCTCTCGGCCACACATCCGTCGTAGCGGTACGGCAACCCCGATCCGGCGAGCTCCGTGATCCGAGCCCGGCCGTACTGGCGCGAGATCTGCAGCAGCACCGGTGCACCGCGCCGAAGCAGCGCGGCCGCTTCGGCGAGCACGTGGCGCCGCCAGCCGAGACCGTCGTCATCCACGCAGCCGGGCGGGTTGGCCACGACGAACCCGACACGACCGTCGAGGCCGGCCAGAACGTCGGCGGCGGCGGCGTCCAGCGGCGTGAACCCGTCGGCGTGCACGGTGACCACCTTGGCGCCCACACCGTTGCTCGCCGCGTTCGCCGCGGTGGCGACGAGATTGGCCGCTTCGACGTCGACCGCGATCACGCGCTCGACCGCCCGGCCGAGGGCGGCCGCAATCGCCAGACCACCGGTCCCGGCGCCCCAATCGATGCCGATCCCGGAGAGCCGGCCGAGATGGGCGGCGACGCCACGGATCGCCACGATGCTGGCCGGGGTGACGGGCTGGCACCCGGAGGGGACGTCGAGCACGATCCGACCGGCGAGCGTGTCGATGGCGACGGGCATGCGTCCGGCTACTCGGGTGCCGTCCAGGTCGATTCGCTCCGTCATGATCCGCTCCTCGCCGTCCGCAAGCGTAGGCACCCCGCCGCGGGGGCGTGCGGCGGGTCGGCAGCGTCGGTTGGGCGAGACCCGGTATGGATTCGCAGCATGGACGGTCTCGAGGTGCACCCCCTCACCCCGGATCGGTGGGACGATCTCGTCGCGCTGTTCGGACCGAATGGCGCCTACTCCGGCTGCTGGTGCATGTGGCCGGGGTCTCGTGTCGATGTTCCGCGACGCAGGGTTCACCGAGGTCGCCCGCTCGTCGCCGTCCCGGCCGGTGATGCGGCTGGTCCTCTCGCAGGGGGCGAGGACGCGGGACCGGCACTCGTTTCGTATCGTTGCCACCGGCTGATCGTTCTCGGCTGCCGTCTCACCGAGTCCGTCCCACGACTTCGCCGCACCCTGTGAACGCCGCCCGTGGCGGGCTGGCCGTGCGCCCGCGCCATACTGGTGGGCGAGGAGGTGCCATGGTTGGCAATGATGTAGTCCACGCAGCGAGGCAACGGCGGATCGCCCTCTACGGGGCGATGATGGACCTCGACGCCTCGCTCGCCTCGCCCAGTGCGCGGGCGACGTGGGCCGCGCATGTCCACCGCGACTTGACCGAGCTGCGTCGGGCGCTCGCCGATCATGTCGAGGAGGTGGAGGGCCCGGACGGCATCATGGCGAGGATCACCCTCGAGGCACCCCGCCTCGCCGATCGTGTCGATGCGCTGCGCAGCGAGCACCCCGAGCTGACGCAGCAGGCCGACGCCATCACGGCACGGCTCGAGGCCCTCGAAGACGACCCTGACGAGGACGAGGCGGACGAGGTCCGTGATGCGGCGCTCGGGCTCCTCGGAGCCCTGGCCCGGCACCGGCACCGCGGCGCCGACCTCGTGTACGACGCGTTCGCCATCGAGATCGGCGGCGGCGGCTGAGCACGAGGTCGGCCGCCCCCCGAGCGGAGCNNTAGCACCCCGGTCTGGCTACGGTCGACCCGACGAGACGGAGGTGCCGCACCGTGCCCAGTGAGGACGCGAAGAGCCTGTTGACCGCGATGGGGTGGGAGTCGCTCCCCTACGGCTGCCTCGGCATCGCACGCCACACCCAAGTGGGCAGCAGCCGGGTCTGGTCGTGGCTGATCCTCGTTCCGTGGGCCGTGAACGACTCGAAACCGTGGATCGACGGCACGAAGCTGTTCGACCGTTCCCTCGGCACTGAGGAGGACGAGCGCACGGCGGTCGTGCAGCACATGCGGACCGTGCTCGACGACCGATACGGCGAATCGGTGGGAGAACGATCGATCGAACGCTTCCTCCGTTCGCTCGAGGACCCGGACTGATCCGCGGGCTGCCGCCGAACACCACTCGGTAGGGTGGTGGGCTCCGAGCCGGCAGAGGAGCAATGCGATGACAGAGCCCACGACCATCGGTTGGATCGGCACGGGTGTCATGGGCAGCTCGATGTGCGGCCACCTCATCGCCGCCGGGCATTCCGTGACCGTGCACACCCGCACCCGGGAGCGGGCCGACGGCCTCGTTGCGCAGGGCGCCCGCTGGGCCGACTCACCCGCCGAGGCCGCGGCCGGTGCCGACGTGACGTTCGCCATCGTCGGCTACCCGGCCGACGTGCGCGAGGTGTTCCTCGGCCCGGCGGGCGTGGTCGGGGCGGCACCGGAGGGCGGCCTCGTCGTCGACATGACGACGAGCGAGCCCTCCCTCGCCCTCGAGATCCACGCCGCCGCCGCGGCACGTGGCGTCGGCGCCATCGACGCCCCGGTCTCGGGCGGCGACGTCGGCGCCCGCAACGCCACCCTCTCGATCATGGTGGGTGGCGACGAGGATGACGTCGCCCGCGTCCGGCCGCTGTTCGAGATCATGGGGCGCACGATCACCCACCTCGGCGGTCCGGGCGCAGGGCAGCACACGAAGATGGTCAACCAGATCCTCATCGCCAGCGGGATGATCGGGGTGGCCGAGGCCCTCCTCTATGCGCAGCAGGCGGGTCTCGACCTCGCCAAGACCGTCGAGGCCGTGAGCGGAGGTGCAGCCGGCTCGTGGTCGTTGAGCAACTACGGACCTCGCATGTTGCAGGGCGACTTCGCCCCGGGATTCTTCGTGGACCACTTCGTCAAGGACATGGGTATCGCCCTCCGCGAGGCGGGCACGATGCACATCGCCGCTCCCGGTCTGGCCCTCGCCCACCAGCTCTACGTGGCGCTCCAAGGCCTCGGTCGGGGCAAGAACGGCACCCAGGCCCTCCTCCTCGCCCTCGCCGAGCTATCCGGCATCGAGTGGGGCCCCGGCGCCGACGGTGACCGAGCCTCCCGCTGAACAGGCTCCCAACTGCGTCGCCCGGCGGCCGCCTGCCACCTGNNCCGCGTCCGCCGCGGCGGCTGCGATGCGGTCGAGGTCCACGTTCCCTCGTCCGACGTGGCATCGTCGATCCGGCGCTCGTTCACGCCACCACCGTATCGCAGATCGGCCCGGCTTCACCGCCCCGGGCCATGGCCCGGGGCCTCGCCCGCGGGCGTCGGTACAGGCGTACACTCGCCGCATGCCCGTCCCCGGCACACCGGCCCTGTCCCGCCGCGGCGCCCAGCTCGTCGCCAACCCACCGATGGCGGAGTACATCGGCGAGCACTTCGCCAGGGCCCACGCGGCATGGCACCCGGAGCACGACCCCGACGGGTACGTGGCGATGTGCATCGCCGAGAACAAGCTGATGACCGACCTGCTGCTGCCCGTGCTGAGGCCAGACGCCGCGCCACCTGCCCGCGTGCTGGGGTACGACGCCATGGTCGGCTCCCGTGCGTTCCGGGCGCAGCTCGCCACTTTCATGGCACGCACTTTCCTGTCGCGACGGTTCGCCCCCGAGCAGGTCGCGGTGCTGGCCGGGGCAGGCACCGTGCTCGAGGCGCTGTTCTACACGATCGCCGACCCGGGAGACGGCGTCCTCGTGCCCACCCCGAGCTACTCGGGGTTCTGGGCCGACCTCGAGACGAGGGACGAGCTCGGCATCGTCCCGGTGCCGTGCCGCGGCGAGGACGGCTTCCGGCTGTCCACCGATGACCTCGATGCGGCGCTCGATTCTGCGGACCGGCCCGTCGCCGCCCTGCTGTTCACCAATCCGGACAATCCGCTGGGGCGGGTCGCCGCCGCCGACGACGTCGCCGCCATCCTCGCCTGGGCCGACGCTCACCGCCTCCACGTCGTGTTCGACGAGATCTACGCCCTGTCGGTGTTTGGCGACACGCCGTTCACCTCGGCGGCAGCGGTGCGGCCTTCGCTGGGCGAGCGAACTCACATCGTGTGGGCCTTCAGCAAGGACTTCGGGGCCAGCGGCCTGCGCTGCGGTGTCCTCGTCAGCGAGAACGAGGCGGTGGTCGCCGCCGTCGACGGCCTCGCCTACTGGGGCGCCGTGTCCGGGCACACCCAGTGGCTTCTCGAGCAGGCGATCACCGATGAGGCATGGGTGGACCACTACCTCGCCGAGCTCCGGGACCGCCTCGGTGCCGCCTACCGCAGCGTCGCCGCGGCGCTCGATGCCGCGGGCATTCCGCATGTGACCGCCGAGGCCGGCATCTTCGTCTTGTGCGATCTCCGTCCCCACCTCGCCGACGCGACGTGGGAGGCGGAACGGGCCCTGTGGCGGCGTATCCTCGACGAGGCGAACGTGAACCTGACACCGGGCGCCGCGTGCCGGATCGCAGAACCCGGCTTCTTCCGTCTCTGCTACGCCGCCGGGCCCACGGAGGGAATCGTGGCGGGCATTGCTCGCCTCGCCGCGGTCCTGCGCCCGACGGCGCAACGGTGATGGACCGCACCGAGACGCAAACCGGCTAGAGTCCTCCTACCGCCGCCCCGGGATGGAGGCACTTGCCGCACGCCGGCGTACGTCCTGTGGAGCTCCGGCGCCGATCTCTCTGGGTTCGACCGCCTCGTCTGGCCCCTCGACCGCCACCGGTCGAGTGAGTGTCCACGAGCCAGCGACCCGCCCACCCAGGGCCAGGAGACCAATCATGCACATGTCCTTCGCCGACCTCGGTCTGCCGCGCGAGATCGTCGCGCCGCTGGCCAAGTCCGGCATCACCGCCCCCTTTCCGATCCAGGCGGCCACGATCCCCGATGCGCTCGCCGGACGCGACGTCTGCGGGATGGCGCCGACCGGCTCGGGCAAGACACTCGCCTTCGGCCTGCCGATCCTGGCCCGGGTCGCCAAGGCGGCGCCACACCGTCCTCACGCCCTCATCCTGTCGCCCACCCGGGAGCTGGCCGAGCAGATCCGTCGCGAGCTCGCCCCCGTCGCCGCCGGACGCGGGCTCCGGCTGCTCACGGTGTACGGCGGCGTGCCGTACCACCCCCAACGCAGCAAGCTGCGCCGCGGCGTCGACGTGCTGGTCGCCTGCCCCGGGAGGCTGCTCGACCTGCTCGCCGAGGGCGACGTCTCGCTCGATGCGGTGACGCACGTCGTGGTGGACGAGGCCGATCGTATGGCCGACATGGGGTTCCTGCCCCAGGTGCGGCAACTCCTCGATGCGACACCGCGGCGCCGCCAAACCGTGCTGTTCTCGGCAACGCTCGACGGCGACGTCGCCGAGCTCACCCGCCGGTACCAGCACAACCCGGTGCGCCACGACGTGACCGGTCCCGAGCTCGACGCGGGACGCGCCCGGCACCACTTCTGGAGGGTCGAGCACTCGGCGAGGCTCGGCCATGTCGCCGATGTCGTCTCGTCGTTCCGCTCCACTCTCGTCTTCACCCGGACCCGGCGAGGCGCCGACCGCCTCGCACATCAGCTCGCCCGAGCCGGCATCCACGCGGGCGCCATCCACGGCGGCCGCTCGCAGCGCCAGCGCGACCGGGCACTGCGTGACTTCACGACGGGCGCCATCGGTGCCCTCGTCGCGACCGATGTGGCGGCGCGCGGCATCCACGTCGACGGGGTGGACTGCGTGGTGCACTTCGATCCGCCCGAAGACGCCAAGGCGTACGTGCACCGATCAGGGAGGACCGCTCGGGCCGGCGCCGGAGGTCACGTCGTCTCGCTGCTCTTGCACGACCAGGTGCGAGCCAACCGCAAGCTCCGCCGTGAGCTCGGCATCGAAGAAGAACCGGCCGAGCCGTCGCTCGACGCCCTTCGATCCGGCGCAGACGACCGGCGGTCGGGCTCGCACCGGCCCGGCGCGGCGCCGGGGACTGGATCGCGCACGAGGCGCGGGCAGCGCGCCGGTCGCGGACAGGGCCGGCGACCGGCGCAGGGCGCCGAGCAGACCGATCGGCGGCGCAGCGGAACCGGCGGCGCCCGGAGCTCCGGTGCCGCCTCCAAGCGCACGAGCGGGTCGCGGGCTGCGGGTGGCACCGCGAGGCGCAGTGGCGGGTCGCCACAACGCAATGGCCGCGGCTCGCAGGCGAGTAACACGTCACGCGCCGCCGGCAGAGCGGGACGCACCCGGCGAAGGGGCTGATCGACGCGCCCCCACCATTGGACCGGCCCGCCCCGCACCCACCGGCGCCGATACGATGACCGCTCGATCGTCGATGGGAGGCAGGATGTCCGGGGTACGCGCGGTGGTCGTCGTCGCGGTTGGTGCGTACGTGTTCGAACGGCTCCGGATCCCCGCCGGGGCGCTGATCGGAGCGATGGTGGCGGCGGCGGTGCTCAACCTGTCCGCCTTCGAGCTGCCACCGCTCCCGGAATGGGTGCGGTTTGCGTCGTTCGCCGCGATCGGCTGGCTGCTCGGCGCCCAGTTCACGCATGAGACGCTCACCAACCTGCGGAGCTCGCTCGGTCCGATCGCGCTCGTGGTCGTGACGCTGGTCACCACCGGCGTCGTCTTGGCGATCGTGCTCCAGCGGCTCGGCATCGACGCGGCGACCGCCTACCTCGCCGCGACGCCGGCCGGGATCTCGCAGATGGCGGCGATGTCGGTCGACGTTGGCGCCGATGCGGCGCTCGTCGTCTCCACCCACCTCGTCCGGGTGATCACGGTCGTGACCATCACCCCCTTCATCGTGCGCGCCGTGCTGGAGTGACCCGGCACGGCGACCCACCCGGCTCGGGACCCCCGACCGAGTGCCGATCGGCCCCTACACCGCTCGGGCGTTCTCGGTAGCGTGGCGGGAGAATCGGCCGGTGTCGCCGCGCAACGACGCTCCGGCCGGACACCACGAGGAGGATCTCACCATGACACCTCGCAGATGGCCCGTCCTCATCACCCTCGCCGTTGCGCTCACCCTGATCGCCGGCGCCTGCGGTGGCGACGACGACGTGACGGCACCCGAGGACTTCAAGATCGGCATGCTCCTGGTCGGCCCGCAGAACGATCGCGGCTGGTCCCAGGCGCATTACGAGGCGGGACAGTACGTGCTCGAGCAGCTCGGGCTGCCGGAGAGCGCGCTCATCGTGCTCGACAAGGTGAACACCGCCGATCGGCCGGAGACGCCGATCGAGGCGGTCGTCGACGACATGGTCGACCAAGGCGCTCAGCTGATCTTCGCTACGTCGGACGACATGAAGGACGGCATCCTNNAGCCGACCTCACGAACCTCGGCAACATCATGGGCCGCATGGAGTACGGCAAGATGATCGCCGGGTGCGCCGCCGCGCTGACGACCCAGACCGGCAGCATCTCGTACCTCGGTCCCCTCATCAACGACGAGACCCGGCGCCTCGTGAACTCGGCCTACCTCGGCGCCCGCTATTGCTGGGAGAACTACCGGGACGGCAGCGCCGCCGACCTCGGCTTCGAGGTGAAGTGGATCGGGTTCTGGTTCAACATCCCCGGATTCACGCTCGATCCCACCCAGGTGACGAACGAGTTCCTGGCGTCTGGCGCCGACGTCATCATCTCCGGCATCGACACCACCGAGGCGCTGGTGCGCGCCGGACAAGCCGCCGACGCCGGCGACGCGGTGTGGGCGGTGCCGTACGACTTCCGGGATGCCTGTGCAGAGGCTCCCTCGGTCTGCCTCGGGGTTCCCTACTTCAACTGGGGCCCGTCGTACCTCGACACGGCCAAGAGCGTGATCGACGACGACTTCACGGCGGGCTTCGAGTGGCTCGGACCGGACTGGGAGGACATCACCAACCTGGACACCAGCGCCATCGGCTGGCTCGACGGCAACGGGCTCACCGAGGACGCCAAGACCAGCCTCGACGGCTTCATCGACGGGCTCGCCTCGGGCGACATCGAGCTGTTCCGCGGTCCGCTGAACTACCAGGACGGCTCGGTGTGGCTCGCCGAAGGAGAGGTCGCCGACGACTTCGCGGTCTGGTACACCGAACAGCTCCTCGAGGGCATCGTCGGTGCCAGCGCCGCCACCGAGTGATCTGGCTGCCCGAGGCGAACCGAACGGACGGCGTGGCTGCGTGCGGGTGGGGCCGATGAGTCGGGGCGGGCAGTCGCCGGGGCCCGGATGAGCCTGCTGCTGCGCGACGTCCACAAGCACTTCGGCCCGGTGCGGGCCAACGACGGAGTGACGCTCGAGGTCGAAGCGGGCGAGCTCCACGGCCTGCTCGGGGAGAACGGCGCCGGCAAGTCGACGCTCATGAAGGTGCTCTCGGGCTTTCATGCCGCCGACGCCGGCGAGATCGTGCTCGACGGCGCACCGCTCGATCTGCNNATCGCCCGACTCCTCTGGCTCGGCGCCAAGGTGCTGATCCTCGACGAGCCGACCACCGGCATCTCCGCCTCCCAGCGTGACAAGCTGTTCGGCATCCTGCGGCGGCTCGCTGCAGAGGGCATGATCGTGATCTTCGTGTCGCACAAGCTCGAGGAGATCGAGAGCCTGTGCGACCGGGTCACCGTCATGCGGCGCGGCAAGGTGGTGGGCCGGGTCGAGCTGCCGGTGGCGACGGCACAGCTCGTCGAGATGATGTTCGGCGACGTGCTCGTCGAGGGCACACGATCGGAGATCCCGCTCGGGCGGCCTGCCCTCGTGCTGGAGGAGGTCTCCCTCACCGAGCGGCTGGTGTCGGTCGAGGACCTCACCTTGACCGTTGCCGAGGGCGAGGTCCTGGGTCTCGCCGGACTGGAGGGCAGCGGTCAGCGCACGCTGCTGCGCGGCTGCGCCGGTCTGCTGCCGCCAACGACGGGACGCATCGTGCTCGACGGCGCCGACGTCACCCGGCGGGGCTACCGGGCGCGCCGCGATGCCGGAGTCCACTACCTCCCGGCGGGCCGCCTCGAGGAGGGACTGGTGCCGGGCCTCACCCTCACCGAGCACTTCGAGCTGGTGAGCGGCCGCACCGNNGGCGGCAACCAGCAACGGCTGCTCCTGGCGATGATGCCGGCCGCCACCCGAGTGCTGCTCATGGAGCACCCGACCCGCGGACTCGACATCGAATCGGCCGAGTGGGTGTGGAGCAGGTTGCTCGAGCGCAGGGAGCGGGGTACGGCGATCGTGTTCGCCTCCGCCGACCTCGATGAGCTGCTGCGGTACGCCGACCGCATCGCCGTGTTCTTCGCCGGCAGGGTCATCGCCGTCGTCGATGCCGCCCACACGTCGCCGGAACAGCTCGGCCACCTCATCGGAGGGAAGGAGGCGGTCGGGTGATCGCCATGCTGCGGCGCTCGCGATCGGTGCTCGTGTCGCTTGCGCTCTCCTTCGCCGTCACCCTCTTGTTGCTCATCGTGGTGGATGCCCCGCCGTTCGATGCGCTGCGCCTGCTGTGGGAAGGCTCGTTCGGCAGCGACACCAAGATCGCCGACACCCTCATGGCGTGGATACCGCTCGTGCTCGCCGCCGCCGGCCTGCTCGTGACGTTTCGGGCAGGCCTGTGGAACATCGGCGTCGAAGGCCAGATCGTCATGGGGGCGATCGGTGCGGCGTGGGCGGCACGTGAGGTCGGCGGGCCCTCGTGGTTCGTCATCCTCGCTGCGTTCGTCGCGGGTGTCGCCTTCGGCACCGGCTGGGCGCTCGTCCCCGGGGCGCTCCGCACCCGTTTCGGCGTGCACGAGATCTTCTCCGGGGTGGCCCTGTTCTTCGTTGCCGGCGGGCTGGCGATCTATCTCATCATCGGCCCGTGGTCGCGGGAAGGCATCGCCTCGACGAGCGGGACCGATCCCTTCCCGGATGCCTCGTGGCTGCCGACCGTCGGCCGCCTCCGTCTCTCGATCCCGGCGATCGTGATCGCCCTGGCCGCGGTCGCCGGCGTCTACGTGCTGTTGCGAGGCACTCGCTACGGGCTGCGGCTGAAGGCGGTCGGTCGCAACCCGGCGAGCGCGTTCCTCATGGGCGTCCCCACGAGCAGGGTGATGCTCTCGGCGTTCGCCGTGTGCGGGGCGCTGGGCGGCGTGGCGGGCACGGTGCAGGCCATCGGCTTCCACCACAAGCTCGTGCCGTCCATCAGCGGTGGCTACGGGTTCCTCGCCATCCTCGTCGTGCTGCTCGCCGGGTTCCGCGCCGTCTGGATCGCACCCATCGCGCTGTTCTTCTCCGCGATCCTCGTCGGGAGCACACAGCTCTCGTTGCGGCTCCAGATCGACTCGTCGCTCGCCGGGGTCATCCAGGGCGTGCTCGTCCTGTTCATCCTCATCACCGGTGGCTGGCAGGCACGGCGAGCGCTGCGAACGGCGGCGGCGCCGGCCGACACACTGAGCGTGGGGACCGAACCGTGAACGAGCTCGCCACCATCATCGCCACGGCCACGCCGCTCGTCTACGCGACGATCGGCGAGATGATCAACGAGAAGGCCGGTGTCATCAACCTCTCGCTGGACGGCAGCATCCTGCTGTCGGCGATGGTCGGCTTCGCCGCAGCCGTCGGGAGCGGCAGCGTGATCGTCGGCTTCCTGGCGGCCATGGTGGTATCGATGGCGATCGCGGCGCTCGTCGCGTTCTCCAGCATCGAGCTCCGCCTCAACCAGATCGCGGTGGGATTCGTCCTCTTCCTGCTGGCCAGACAGCTGGCGCTGTTCTTCGGCGACCCCTACGTCGGCCGGGCGGGCCCGAAGGTGCCGGCATGGGACGTCCCGCTGCTTGCCGACATCCCCTTCCTCGGGACCGTGCTGTTCCAGCACAACGTCTCGGTGTACGGGAGCTACCTGCTCGTGATCGCAACGTTCTTCTACCTCTACAAGACCCGCCCCGGACTCGCTCTCCAAGGCGTCGGCGAGCGGCCCGAGGCGGCGTTCGCCCGCGGCATCCCCGTGAACCGTCTTCGCTTCGTCTACACGCTCGTCGGCGGAGCGCTCGTCGGCGTCGCCGGCGCCTCCGTGTCGCTCGACCAGATCGCCGGGTGGCGGGAGAACCTCACGACCAACCTGGGCTGGATCGCCCTCGCCTTCGTGATCTTCGGGGGCTGGCATCCCTTCCGCGTCGCCATCGCGTGCTACGTGTATCGGGGCCTGCTCTATGCGGCGGGGCAGTTCCAGGAGGAGCTGCCCGAGTTCGTCCAGGTGTTGAACACGCTGCCGTTCCTGCTCATGATCTTCATGCTCACGGTGGTCAACACCCAGTGGTTCCGCCGGCTCGGCGACACCCACCCTCGCTGGCGGAACTTCCTCGCCAGCGATCCCCCTTCGGCGATCGGCACCGTCTTCGTCCGCGAGTGAGCCACGCCGGTGCGCCGATCGCCGGGCGCTGATCCATCACTGAGCGATCGCAGGCCGGGATCTGAGCGGCCGGGTGCATGGTCGGGGGAAGAAAGGGGGTGCGACATGCGGAGGATCACCCTGGCACTCATCGTGCTGGCCATGCTCCTGCTGCTCGTGGCACCGGCCGGAGCTCGTCCTTTCGAGCCACCGGTCGCCATGAAGCCGAACGGCATGGCCGTGATCGGCTTGGACGTCCTCGCGGACCCGGGCGTGACCCATGAGACTCTGGCCGGAGTCTGCCATCACATGCGGTTCGAGCTCACCGAGCCGGTCCCACCGCTCTACCCCGTGCTGGAACCGCTCTGAGCGGAGGCACGAACTGAGGCCCCGAGCCCTCCGGCCCCTCGGGGCCTCGGTGCGCGTAGGGTGAGGCCGGTCAGCCGGCGCCGCCGACCCGCGCCCCCAGCTCGCGGTCGAGCATCAACAAGGCGTGGCCTTCACCCTCGGCGCGCTCGAGGTCGTCGATGACCTGGGACACCGTCGCCTCCTCCTCGACCTGCTCGTTGACGAACCAGTCGAGCAGGGGCAGCGATGCGTAGTCGCGCAGCTCGGTGGCCAAGGCGTAGAGATCGTTGATGGCGGCCGTGACCGCCTCCTCGGCCGCCAGCGACCGGGCGAACACGGCGAGCGGGGAGTCGAAGTCGACATCCGGGGCCGGGATCGGCCCGAGCTCGACCACCTGGCTGCGGTCGAGGACGAACTGGTAGAACTTCATGCCGTGGGCCCACTCCTCCTCGGACTGGAGCCGCATCCAGTGCGCCATCCCGGGGAACGAACGCGCCTCGAGCCATGCCGCCATGGCGAGGTACTGGTACGACGACGAGAACTCCCGGGTGATCTGTTCGTTGAACGCTGCCGTCAGCTCGGGTTTCACGCGGCCTCCTCTGCGAGATCGAGGGCCATGCTATCGCCGCACCGCAATCCCCGATCGTTCACGTGCCGTGGGCGCCGGAAGCGGCCGCTCGGTGCGGAGAAAGACGAAGAAGCACCAGGTCGCCAGCGCCGACAGCAGGTGCCAGATGGCGTGCGCCTGGACCAACGAGTCCGGTGCGCACCAGGGGTGGTCGGCGGTTCCCGTGAGCCAGATGGTGTAGGCGAGCATGAACGATCCGAACCCGAGCCAGAACCACGGCGTGTAGCGACGGCGCCCCGGTGCCGCATCGCGGGCGACGAGGCCGGGCAGCCAGAACAGCACGACCCACCAGTGATCCCCCGGACTCGCCACCATCTCGGCCGGGGTGATCCCGAAGATGGCGGCGACGCCGAAACCGACGAAGCCGGACAGGACCCGCATCGGCGGCGACCAGAAGCGATAGAGCACCTCGGAGATGATCCAGAGCCCGATGGAGATGCCGAACAGATCGAGCCCGATCCCGAGCTCGGGTCCGGCGAACCAGTACCCGGCGGCATATGCGGTGAGCACACTGCCGTAGGCGGCGAAGAAGGTTCGGTCTCGCCGGCGGCCGAGCTCAGTCAGGTTGAGCAACCATGGGATGAGGATGTAGGCCACCATCGACACGTTGTCGATCCAGGCGCCGAAATGGGTGTGCGTTCCGTGCATCACCATCGACCCGGGGCCGAGGAACACGGCGGCGGAGGCGTAGAGGAGCGCAACCGGCGTGTTCCCGATGAACCGGTTGACCTTGGGCCGGTCCGTGGCCGCGTCCCGGGCGAGCGTACCGAACATGGCGAGCCCGGCGACGACAAACCCGAGGTTGCCGAGCGTGTTCACCGGCTCACGGAGGAATCCTCCGCTCACCCGCTCACACCATCGCGAGATCTCCCCGATGGCTTGCTCGTTGGCGGCGGGCGGGCCCCAACCCACGATGCCGGCAGCGACGAAGACCGCGGCGAATCCGCCGAGGGCGGCCAGGGCGATGCGCAGCGGAGCCCACCTCGAATGCACGAGCTGCACGGTACCCGGGGCAACACGAGACCTTCGCATCGGCGTGCCGCCGCGATCCTCTTCCTCGCCGCCCGCACGCTGCGGGAGGAGGTGGAGAGCAACGTTCCTCGAAGATCAGCGCACCACCTCCGCCGGCGCCGGCACCGGCCCGATGTCGATGAGGTTCTCGTCGAGCGCGGCGGCTTGCGACTGGAGCCGGAAGGCGAGCGTGGGGGCGAGCTCCCTGCGGGGACGCAGGTAGATCTCGGCCCAGTCGTCTGGGGCGATCATGACGTGCCACGCCAGCCCCACCTCCCATTGCTCCGCCATGAAGAGGTAGTGGGACACGACCAGCAGCCCGGGCGCCACATAGCTACCCGTGAACTCGGTGCCGGGGGTGATCCCGAGGTCGGGCTCGTTGTCGGCGAGCCAGCCGGTGAACAGCTCGAGGAGCNNGTGACCTGGGCGACCTCGCCCTCCCCGATCGCGGCGGGCTCTACCGTCACCTGAGCACCCGTGGCGGATGCGGTGATCTCGACCGGCTCGTCGGTCGGCGATGCGTTGGCGATCGTGACGAGAACGCCGGTGGCGGCCCCCGGGATGACACCTTGGACGAACTCGGGGGCGACGTTCAAGGTGAAGGGAACGGCGGTGGTGTCATCGTCGCCGCCGCAGGCGGGAATGGTTGCGAGCACGAGCAGGATCGACGCCACCGCAGCACAGCGCGTGCGACGCCTCATGATGTCTCCTTCTGTCTCCACCCTCTACATGCGTCGCCGGGCGCGGACCTTCGTAGGGTCGATCGGCTCCCTGATCGGAACGATTTCGGGAAGGGGGAAGATGACGTTCAACGACGTCAGGATGCGTCGCCGGCCGCCAAGCTCCGGCGCAGCGCCTCGAGGTCGGAGACCTCGTTGAGCGACAGACCGTGGTCGGTCATCCACGTACGCACGCGGGCGTCGAGGAGACGGATCAGCTCGCGCAGCGTCTCGAGGTCTCCCGCGGTGGCGGCGCCGGTGAGGTCGGGGAGACCTGCCGCCAGGTAGGCCGCCGAGAAGTCGCCGAACAGCGCGGACTCGACAGGGTACGAGCCCGACGTTGCGCTGTGCATGACTCGGGCGAGCTCGTCCTGGATGATCAGCGCAGCCCCCGCTGCCGCAGCGACGTCACCCCGATCGCACGCCGCCTCCACCTTCAGGCGATACTCGAAGACTCCGGGGTACTCCCCGGCCATCGCCCCGGGCTGCTCCTCGGCAACGCCCGCCTGCGCCGCAGCGACCAGAGCACGGATCCCCCGCACGAGGTCCACCGCAGCCGCCTCCACCACCTCGGGTGACGTGGCGCCCGTCAGCCGATCGGCCAGGCCCACCAGACCGGGCGGCTGCACCGGCAGCGCGAGCGCTTCGGCGAGGTCGGCGCCTCTCCCCTTGGAGAACGGGGTCTGGTTGACGAGGGCGAGCGTGGTGAAGCCGGCGTGGAGAAGCTGCCAGGCGGCGATGCGGAGACCGGCGGCATCGCTGCTCGCCGCCGCCAGCCGCACCCGGCCGAGATGCAGCACGATGGCGCCCATCGAGGCTGCGGCGCGGGCGATCGCATCGGGCCGTCCGGCGGGCAACGTGAGCAGGCGCGCCTGCTCGCGGATGGCCTCGAATCGGTCGCGATCGGCGGCCGATCGGGCATGGAGGACCTTGGCGTCGAGCACCAGCGACGCTGCGACCTCCCACGGTCTCGTTCCGCGCGCCCCCGCGATGTCCTCCAGGAACCGCCAGCTCACCGGCCAGAAGTCGTACGGCAGACCGTCGAGGATGAAGGTGCGGGCCTTGGTGGTCGCCGCCGGATCGTCGGCCACGAACAGGATGTCGAGATCGGAGGACGGTGTTGCGGTTCCCCGCGCGTGGGAGCCGTACGAGGCGACGACGGCGACCTCCGGATCGTCGCGTACGTGGGCGACGAGCAGTTCGGCGACCTCGAATACGTCGACCACTCCGCGCTCCCCGAATGGGTCGACTGCGACGTTACCTCACCTGCGCCGGGGTCTCGTCCCTGAGCCCTTCCGGGTCCGTCGGGGGAAACCCCTGATGGACAGCGTGGCGGTCACCGCGCACGATGTGGTCATGGACACACCAACACCCTCCCCATCCAACCCGGCGTCCGACCGCCTCACCCGACCTAGGCAAGGAAGGCTCATCGCAGGCGTTGCCGCGGCATTCGCCGCCAAGCTCGATGCGGACGTGTCTCTGGTCCGCCTGGGCTTCGTGGTCGCATCGTTCTTCGGAGGCTTCGGCCTCGCCGTCTACCTCGCGGCGTGGGCACTGCTCCCGGACGAGGGAGAGACCAGGAGCCCCGCCGAACGCTGGTTCGGCCGCGACGCCTGACGTCTCACCCCGCCGCCCGCCCGGGGCGACGCCGACACCCGGTGTCGCCCCGGGCGGCCATAGGCGGGTCAGGGCAATTCGGCGATGAGGCCGACGCCGACGGCGTGGATCTGAAACTGCGAGGTGTGGGCGGCGAGCACCACGGGAACGCCGGTGCGGTCGGCGATCGCCAGCGCCCGCCTCTCCTGATCGCGGTCCGCTCCCACATCGCGCAGGTACACCGCTCGGATACGACCCGGGTACTCGGCGGCGATGGCACCGTAGATCTCAGGGTCGTGCTGACCGATGTCACCCACCAGAACGGCGGGCAAGTGGGGATACGTCTCCAGGATGGTGCGGATCTCGGTGAGCTTGTGGTCCTCGTGACGGCCCTGGATGAACGTGTGCCGGTCCACGCCGAGGTCGCGCAGTGAGATCGGACCTGCCGGCAGGCCGTGGGTGGTCATGAAGTCCACCATGAAGTCGTAGAGGTTCCACGGGCTGCTCGACACGTAGAAGACGGGATTCGCCTCTTCACCGGATGTGCCGCGGACGAGGGCTTGGTAGAAGTCCGCCATGCCGACGAAGGGTTCCCGAGTGCGGGAGTTTCCGAGGAGGGTGGTCCGAACCAGAGTCGCCGTGCGGGTTGCGCCGGTGGGAAGGATCGTGTCGTCGATGTCGCTGATGACCAAGAACGTGCTCGACGGCGGTGGCACCAGCACCTCGGCGATGACGGCTGCCGCCCGCTCCGCCTCCACCGTCACCCGGAGCCATCCGGATTCGTACGCACCCGGCAGCCGCACCCGGAAGTAGCCCTCCTCGTCGGTGCGAGTCTCGGCCGTGTGGCCGTCACACCACACTCGGACCGGGATGTCGGGCATCTCGTAGGTGAGGAAGCGCCGAACCATGCGCCACATGTTGCGCAACCAAGAGTCGGACGCCGCAGACGGCCGGCGTCCCGTGCGCACCAGCACCCGCCCCCTGACCTCGACCTCGTCGATCGTGCCGAAGCTGCGATACGGGATCACTTCGAGGACGGAACGGGGCGCGAGCCGGCCCCGCACCTTGCGCCGCGCACCGTCGAAGACCCGTTCGATGGCGTACACCACTCGGTGCACGAGCCTCATTGCACCGTCCTCCAGCATGTCCTCCGCTCACGACGCCAGCCCGGAGGCTACCGACTCGTGTCGGTCTGCCGCGCTCCGTCAGGCCCGCCTGGCGCGGATGATGGCGGCGTGCATGCCGTCGGCCACCTGATGAGTGAGCTCCACCTCCACGTCGACCAGACCGACACCGGACAGGGCATGGCGGTACTCCGCCACGGAGAGCGCACCGGCGATGCAGCCCACGTAGCTCCCCCGCTCCGCCCGCGCCTCCGGCGACAGATGGTCCTCAGCCACCACATCGCTCACACCGAGCCTGCCACCCGGGCGCAGCACCCGGGCTATCTCGCTGAAGACACGCGGCTTGTCGACCGACAGGTTGATGACGCAGTTCGAGATCACGACGTCAACGCTGCCGTCCGGGATCGGGAGCTCCTCGATGTACCCCTTGACGAATTCGACGTTGTCGACACCGGCATCCGCACAGGTACGTCGGGCGAGCTCGAGCATCTCGTCCGTCATGTCGATGCCGATGACCCGACCGGTGGGCCCGACCCGACGCGCCGAGAGGAGCACATCGATGCCTCCCCCTGACCCGAGGTCGAGCACGACCTCGCCCGTTCGCAGATCGGCGATCGCCGTCGGATTGCCGCAACCGAGGCTGGCGGCCACGGCCGTTTGCGGGAGCCCCGCGATGTCGCGTCCGTAGAGCACCGAACCGAACTGCGGCTCGCCGCAGCCGCACGAATCGCAACACCCCGCAGCGTCGGTTGCCGCGGCGCGGGCCGCTGCGGCATACCGGGTACGCACGGTCTCGCGCAGGTCGGTCATGTTCTCGCTCCTTCTGCCTGGAGCACCGCTGCCATCTCGGCGAGCGCTCCTCTTCTCATCGAGTAGTAGGCCCACTTGCCGCGCTGCTCCCGCTCGATCAGCCCGGCGCCAAGCAGCTTCTTGAGNNGCGCCGTAGAAGGCGAGCGCTTCCAGACGAGCGGCCTCGAGGCGAGCCTGGCGCCGTTGATCGGCGCTCGACACCCGGCCGCATGCATCGCAGAAGCACACCGACATCGTCGAGTCACGACGCTTCCTCATGGTGATTCTCCAATCGATGATTGTCGATATATCTCGCGCGTACCGTACGCCTCACATCGACATTTGTCAATGGGAAAACGGGTCCGGCAACGCGCCGGGGCGCGCCGCGCCTCAGCGGCGTCTGCCGACGATCCAGGCCGCGAGGGCCCATGAGCCGACGGTCCATGCCGCGAGCACGACGTAGGCGCCGCCCACCCCGGTCACGAGGCCGTCGCTGAGGGCATCGCGGACGACGGTGGCCATCGGGTAGAGGGGAAGCGCCCGGTGTACCGCAGCCAGCCAGTCCGGAAACTGCTCGATCGGCACGACGATCGGAGAGAAGAGCAGCACCACGAAGACGATCACGTTGGTGATCAGGTTGGTGAGCCGGGGATCGGGAACGGCGTGACCGAGCGCAAAACCGACCGAGGTGGCCATCAGTGCAGACAGCACCACGGCCGGAACGATCAGCCACGAGACGCGCAGATCGACCCCGTAGCGAACGGCGGCGATCGTCAGCGACAGCGCAGTGCCCGGCACCGCGGCGAGCGTGAACGTGGTGAATGTCGATGCCGCCGACATGAGGCGGGGCACCGGCATCGACCACACGAAGTCGTAGGTCTCCCGCAGCTTCTGGAGCCCGATCACCGACGGCACCCACACCAGGCCGATGGGGGCGAGCGCCAGCGCCGGGATCCCGGTGACGATGTAGAGCGCGGCCTGCGCCGGCACACCGCCCAGGTAGAAACCGTAGATGTAGGCCATCCCCGCACCCATCAGGAGCTGGATCACGAGCACGAAGGCGATCGTCGTGCGGAGCCCTGTGATGTCGAAACGCAGCATGGCGAGGTAGCTCCGCCACCAGTACGACGGTCCGCGGCGGATGTCCGTCGCCGCCGTCATCCCCGCCTCCGCACGACGGCGACCGAGACGGCGACGGCCGCCACGGCCCATGCCGACAGGACGACGTAGGACCGGGCGACGTCGGCGACGAGTCCTTCGGTGAGGCTGTGGCGGACGACCACCGCCATGTGTGTGAAGGGCAGCCACTCGTGGACCTCGACGAGCCACGACGGGAGATTCTCCGGCGGGAAGTTGATCGGGGCGAACCCCACCACGAGGAAGATGAAGAGCTGGGACAGGATCTGCGTGATCTGCGGGTTCGGGATGGCGTGCGCCATGGCATAGCCGAGCAGGGTGGCCGTGACCAGCGTGAACGAGACTGCGGTCACCACGTCCCATCCGACGTCGATGTCGAGCCCGAAGTGCCACACGCCGGCGACGAGGGCGCCGATCAGGCCTGGAACGGCGATGATCGCGTTGAGGACGACCCACGCCACCGCCGCCGAGCTTCGCGGGACCGGGAGCGACCACATGAAGTCGTAGGTGCCCTGCTCTTTCTGGCCGGCGATGAGCTGCGGCCCGAGCACGAGCCCGACGACGATCAGCGTGATGACGCCTGCGCCCGTCGACAGGAAGAGGGCGGTGCGGGCGGGGATGTCGACGAAGAGCAGCCCGATCCCGAACACGAAGCCCGCTCCGAAGAGCAGCTGGACGATGGCGATCAGCGGCAGCAGCAGCCGCATCGACGTGACCTCCCACCGCAGCATGGCGGCGAACGACCGCACCCAGTGGCCGGCGCCGGCTCGCTTGGCGAGTCGGGCATCGACCGCGACGGCTGCGCCGGTCACGAGCCGTCCGGTTGCTCGGAGGTGTGTCCGGTGAGCCGGATGTAGACATCCTCGAGCGTTGCCGCACCGAGGGCGTACTCCTCGGCGGCGCCGCTCCCGACCACCTGCTGGGACCAGGCGATCCCGGCTCCGGCGTCCGCCTCGTCGATCATCATCACGAGGTTGTTCCCCACACGCCGGTGGTCACGTACGAGGCCCGGGAGCTCAGGCGTCGGTCGGCCCGGGGCGAGCATGAGCTGGAGCCGAAGCTTGCCCCGATCCGACGCCTTGAGCGACGACGGGGTGCCTTCTGCGATGAGCCTGCCCTCACTGATGATGGCCAGCCGATCGACCGACTTCTCCGCCTCGAGCACGTTGTGCGTCACCAGGAAGACCGCCGTTCCCTCCTCCCCCAGCCGGCGAATCTGCTCCCACATCAGCCTCCGCCGCAGCGGATCGACGTCGTTGGTCGGCTCGTCGAGGATGACCACCTTCCCCGGCCACACCGACACCATGACGAAGCCGACCAGGCGACGCACCCCGCCCGACAGCCGGGCGCCGAGGGTGTCGCGCCACTCGCCGATCTGCAAGGCATCGATGAGCTCGTCACGGCGACTGCGGACGGCTGCCGCCGGGCCACCCCGGATCTGACCTGCGATGTCGATCGCTTCGCGCGATTTGAAGCCGTCGATCGGCATCTGCGCCTGCGGCAGGTACGAACAGAGCTGTCGGGCGACGTCGGGGTCGGCAACGAGGTCGTAGGGGCCGAGCCGGATCGATCCCGAGGTGGGTTTGAGCAACCCGATGACCTGCTTGACGAACGTCGTCTTGCCGGCTCCGTTCGGCCCC
Source organism: Acidimicrobiia bacterium UBA6912 (assembly GCA_002450985.1). GTDB lineage: Bacteria > Actinomycetota > Acidimicrobiia > Spongiisociales > UBA5794 > UBA6912. The sequence goes on along the minus strand of DKBA01000067.1, from coordinate 1,980 downwards.
AGCAACCCATACACCTCGCCGGGCGCCACTTCGATGGTGAGGGCGTCGTTGGCGAGCGTCGCACCGTTGTCGTACGTCTTCGTGACCGTCTCGGCGCGGAAGGTCCAGCCTCCAGAGTCGGTAGCCGGCAGCTCCATGGAGCGGATCCTATCCGGCTCCGGGACATCTTGGCCGAGCAAGCCGGACGACCCATTGCGGGTCGATCAGCCGGGGCTAGCGTGACTGCGTCGAGCAGCGCCGGGAGGTCTCGATGCAGTTCCGAATCGCCCTCGCCGTCCTCGCCCTCGTCGTCACCGCCTGTAGTGGGAACGACGGCGGATCCACCTCTGGGGCCTTCTCCTCGTCGCAGACCGAGGCGGCGGCGAAGTCGACCACGGCCACGAACCCGGGGACGGACGAGCCGGCGGAGACCACGACGGCGGAACCGGCCACGAGCACGACAGCAACCGCCACGCAGGCACCGACGACGACCACGACGGAAACGCCATCCTCACCGCTCGGTTCACGCAACGAGCCACTCCCGGTCGGGTCCGTCGCCCAGGTGGGCGACTGGGTGATTCGCGTCTCGTCCGTCACCGCCGACGGCACGGACGACGTGATGGCCCACAACGAGTTCAACGACCCGCCCGGCACCGGTGAGCAGTTCTTCGTCGCGGCCCTCGATGCCACCTATGTCGGCACCGAGCCTTCGACGTTCTGGTTCGACGTCGGCCTCGCAGTCGTCGGTCCGTCGAATGTCGCCTACGACTCGTTCGACGCCTGGTGCGGGTCGGTTCCCGACGACATCACCAGCGCCGGCGAGACGTTCCAGGGAGGCACGATCAGCGGCAGCGCCTGCTGGAAGATCGATGCCACCGATGCGGACGACCTGGTGCTCATCGCCGAGCCGCTGCTCCTGTTCGGTGACGAGGGACGCGCCTTCCTGTCGCTCGATGCAACCGCTACGCCCGTCGAGGGCTCTACCGCCGTCGTCGAGGCGGGTCCGGTGGCCGCCGATCCGGTGCCCGTCGGCGAGGCAGCCGCCGTGGGCGACTGGACGATCCGGGTGGTCTCCGTGACTCCAGATGCGACGGATGAGGTCCTGACCCACAACAGCTTCAACGAGGAGCCCGGACCGGACGAGCAGCTGTTCATCGCGCAGCTCGAGGCGGTCTACGAGGGTTCCGAATCGGCGACGTTCTGGTTCGACGTCACGTTGAAGACGGTGGGCGCCTCGAATGTCGCCTACGACTCCTACGACGCCTACTGCGGCGTGGTCCCCGACGACATCACGGACGTCGGCGAGGTGTTCCCCGGCGGCGCCGTCGCCGGCAATGCCTGCTGGAAGATCGACGCCGCCGACGCCGGCAGCCTCCTGTTGAGCGTCGAGGCGGGACCGTTCGGCGACGAGCGCGTGTTCTTCTCCCTCGCCGGCTGACGCCGGATCACCGGATCAGGCGTTCGGCGAGATCGGTTCACGACCCGTCAGCACAACGAAGGCGGCGACGAGGTCGGCCCGCTCACTCGGACCGGCCACCACGATGCGAAGCGGCCGATCGATGAGCCCCCAGGCGAGGATGTCGGCCGCCTGCTCGCTCGCCTGGTGCTCCCACGTGCCCACGCCGTTCCAGGCGACTGCGCCCCGCAGCCGCACGAACGCGCAACGGATCCGCGGCGACGGCCCGCTCCAGATCGGCGATCACCTCCTCGTGCTCGCCGAGTTGGAGTCGGGCGGCGAGCAACGACTCGTCGGCGAGGGCGCGCACCTCCTCGAGCCTGCGGATCTCCGGCTGGGCGAAGGCGGCGTCCTCGGCCTCGGTGTAGGGCCGGCCTCGCCACATCTCGAGGGCGCGGCGGAGGTCGGCCACGGCCTGGTCGGGTGCCGTCGTCGTCGCGCCGCGACCGGCGGCTACCAGATCGGTGAACTCGTCGACGTCGCGCACGACGGCCGGGTCGAGTCGGTAGCCCGCATCCGTCGTGGCGAGGATCGACTCGCCGTAC
>DKBA01000182.1 GCA_002450985.1 Acidimicrobiia bacterium UBA6912 | reverse complement strand
TGGACGAGCCGTTCGGCGCCGTCGACCCCATCATCCGGGCCCGGCTGCAGGACCAGTTCCTCGACCTGCAGGCTCGTCTGCACAAGACGATCGTCTTGGTGACCCACGACATCGACGAGGCGATCAAGCTCGGGGACCGCATCGCCATCCTCAACGTCGGAGGGAAGCTCGAGCAGTACGCCGCCCCGGCCGATCTGCTGCGCGAGCCCGCCAACCCCTTCGTGGCCGACTTCCTCGGGCGCGACCGCGGGCTGAAGCGTCTCTCCCTGATCCCCATCCGCGACGTCGAACTCGAGCAAGGGCCGGTGGTCTCGCCGACGGCCACCGTGGCCGAGGCCCGCCGCGTCATGGAGCAATTCGGCATCGACTGGATCGGCGTCGGCGGGGACGGCGAGTTGCGGGGCTGGGCGCCGGCGACCGAGCTGGAAGGTCGTCATGACCTGCGTGAGGTCCCGCTCCGGCGCTTTGCGTCCTGGCTCTCCCGGGACTCCAGCCTGCGGGAAGCCCTCGACGCAGTCGTCAGCAGCCGCACGAGCGTGGCTCCGGTCTTCGACGGCGACACCTATCTCGGGATGCTGACCGCCGACCGCATCGGCGACGAGATCGTGTTGTAGCGATGGAGGATCAGCCGTTCATCCGCTGGTCGTGGGTACTGGACAACCTCGACGACATCTGGCAGCGCACCGTGGAGCATCTCACCTTGACGGTGATCGCCGTCGCCGTCGGCTTCGTGATGGCCGTGGGGCTGTCGCTGATCGCCCGCCGCTACCGGCGCACCTACGGACCCATCACGTGGACGGCGGGAGTCATCTACACGATTCCCAGCCTCGCGCTGTTCGCCTTCCTGGTTCCCATCACGGGACTCACGACGCTCACCGCCGAGATCGGGCTCGTCGGGTACACCCTGCTCATCCTCATCCGCAACATCGTGGCGGGCCTCGACGGCGTCTCCCCCACCGTCAAGGAAGCAGCCGCCGGGATGGGCTACACCGGCCGGCGCATGTTCCTCGAGGTCGAGGTGCCGCTGGCGCTGCCCGTGATCATCGCCGGTGTCCGCATCGCAACGGTGACCACGATCGGGCTGGTGACGGTCACCGCGCTCATCGGGCAAGGCGGCTACGGCAAGTTCATCCTGTCCGGCCTCAACCGGTTCTTCACCACGGAGATCGTGGTCGGTGCCGTCCTCTCGGTGATCCTGGCGGTGGTGGCCGACCTCGCCCTGGTTGGCCTCGAACGGTTGCTGACGCCATGGTCGCGGCGGAAGGCGCCGGCATGATCGACTTCCTCGGCGACGTGCTCGCGTTCATGACCGACAACCTGTGGGGCACGACCGGCATCGCCAATCGCCTGTGGGAGCACATCCAGCTCTCCGCCTTCGCCACGGCCGTGGCGAGCGCCCTCGCCATCCCGGCGGGGCTCACGCTCGGCCACCTCAGACGCGGCGGCGTCATCGCCGTGTCGGCGGTGAACATCGGGCGCGCCATCCCCTCGTTCGCCATCGTGGCCCTCGCCCTGCCCATCTCGATACGGCTCGGGCTCGGACTCGGCTTCTGGCCGACGTTCCTCGCCCTCGTGGCACTGGCCCTCCCCCCGATGTTCACCAACACCTACACGGGAGTCAGCGAGGTCGATCCTGCCATCGTCGAAGCCGGACGCGGCATGGGGCTCTCCGGACGCCGGCTCCTCGGCGCGGTGGAGTTCCCCATGGCGTCACCGGTCATCCTCGCCGGCGTGAGGATCTCCACGGTGCAGGTGGTGGCGACGGCGACGCTCGGCGCACTGGTCGGGTGGGGCGGACTCGGCCGGTTCATCATCGACGGCTTCGCCCAGCAGGACAACGTGGAGGTGTTCGTCGGCGGTCTCCTCGTCGCACTACTGGCGATCGCCGTCGAGATCGTCTTCGAGGGTCTGGAGCGCTGGGTGATCCCCGCCGGCCTGCGGCGGCCGACCTCTCCCGAAGAGTCCCTGGTCGCGGTTGGGGCGTAATGCCCCGATCTGACACCGGGACGATGCGGGGTAGGCTGATGCCGGGCTCCAGGTTGCTGGGGCCCTTTTCATACCGGAAGGAGATACCCATGCGGATGACCCGCAGCCGCGTCATTGGGGCGACTCTCCTGGTGTTCGCGCTCATCGCGGCCGCCTGTGGAGACTCGGGTGATGACGCAGTCACCGAAGGCCCAGACATCGTCATCGGCTCGTTCGACTTCGGCGAGAGCGAGATCCTCGGTGAGATCTACAAGCAAGCACTCGAGGCCGACGGCTACACCGTTTCGCACAACGCCCAGATCGGCCCCCGCGAGATCGTTGCCCCGGCCCTCGAGTCCGGCGAGATCGGCTTCGTGCCCGAGTACGTGGGGAGCGCTCTCGAAGTGACGTTCGGCGAGGAGCCGACCGCAGACGGCGAAGCGACACGCGAGGCGCTGGCCGATGCCTACGCCGATCGCGACATCTCGGTGCTCGACCTCGCCCCGGCACAGGACAAGAACACCTTCATCGTGACGAAGGAGTTCTCCGACCAGGAGGGGATCACCACGGTCTCGGATCTCGCCGAGCTCGGCACCGTCTCGCTCGGCGGACCGCCGGAATGCCCGGAGCGCCCGCGATGCCAGCTCGGACTCGAGAGCGTCTACGGCTTGACGATCGACTTCACCGCGCTCGATNNGCCTTCGTCGAGCGTATCGACGAGGTCAGCGCCGAGATCACGACCGAGGACCTCACCGAGCTCAACCGTCAGTTCGGCGAGGAGCAGCGCGACGCAGCCGATATCGCCGCCGACTGGCTCTCCGAGAAGGGCCTCGTCTAGACGGGCAACTGAGCCGACCACCGTGTGTGCCCGGGCCCCGGCCCGGGCACATGCGCGTGCGGACGAGATGCCAGATGCCAGATGCNNAGCGATCTGGAATCTGGAAGCGAGGCGCAGCGAGCGAGCTGACGTCTGCGGTCTGACGTCTGACATCTGAGGTAGGCTCGCTCGCCATGGACTCCGACGATCTCCTGCCCCTCGACGCCGAGGAAGCCCGGGTCCTCGGCTGCCTCATCGAGAAGGCGATGACGACGCCCGACCAGTACCCGATGTCGCTCAACGGTGTACGAGTCGCGTGCAATCAGGTCTCGAATCGCGACCCGGTGATCGACTACGACGAGACGACGGTGGCCACCACGCTGCGCCGCCTCGCCGACCGGGGTCTCGCCAAGTTCGTGCACCGCGCCGGAGATCGGGTGGTGAAGTACATCCATGCCGCCGACGAGGTCCTGGAGCTGTCTGCGCAGGATGCGGCGCTGATCGCCGTCCTGCTGTTGCGAGGCGACCAGACACCCGGCGAGCTACGCCAACGCACCGGCCGCTACGTCGAGTTCAGCTCCCTCCCGGAGGTCGAGATGACCCTCGCCGAGCTGAGCCGCCGCACTCCGCCGCTCCTCACCGAGCTCGAGCGCCAGCCGGGCCAGAAGGAGAGCCGCTACCGCCAGCTCCTCACCGGCGACACACCCCCGGCCGCCCCCACGTCGCCACCTGCCCCGGAAGCGGCCGGCGACGAGCTCGCCGAGGTCCGCGCCGAGCTCGCCGAGCTCCAGGCGCGGTTCGACCGCCTGTTGACGGCGCTCGGCGTCGAGGACATCTGACCCGTCGCTGCCGGGTCGTCGACGGTTCCGATACCCAACCGCGCATCTACGTGCTTCGACTGAGCCCCGACTGACCTGCGTCGCCCGGGCCCGGCGTGCCTGTCGATCGTGTCACACCGGTGCGATACGGTGGGCGCCGTGACAGGCACAGAGACACGGGTGAAGGCGGAGGCGGCAGAACGGCGCATCGGTCCCGATCAGTGGAGCGACGCGATCGCCGCGGTGCACGGTCCGCAGATCGTTGTCGGTGGACCCGGCACGGGGAAGACGGAGTTCCTGGTGCGCCGCACGGCCCACCTCGTCGGCGAGGGCCACGCCTCGAGCGACCGGGTGCTGGTGCTCTCTTTCGGGCGAAGGGGCGTGGCGGATCTGGCGGCGCGGCTGAGCAGCAGGCTCCTGGGGCCGGCCCCCCCGGTGCCCGTAGTGACCTTCCACTCCCTCGCCGCAGGCCTCGTCGAAGCCCACGCCGTCACCAGGGGATGGAGCCGACCACCACAGATCCTCACCGGGCCCGAGCAGACCGCGCTCGTCCGCCGCCTCCTCTCCGCGGAGGACACCCGGGAGTGGCCGGCGGCGTTCCGCCCGCTGCTCGGCACCGCCACCTTCGCCGAGGAGGTCACCGACTTCCTCTTGCGCGCCGGTGAGCAGATGCTGTCGTCTGGCCCCATCGCCGAGATGGCGCACGGCCGCGACGACTGGAGGGCGATGCCGGGCTTCATGGCGCGCTATCGAGACGAGCTCGTGGCAACCGGCCGTATCGACTACGGGCTCTTGCTGTCCGAGGCGGTCGAGATCCTGGAGAGCGGTGTGCCCGGCCCGACCCGGTTCGACTTCGTCCTGGTCGACGAGTACCAAGACACCACGGTGGCGCAGGCGCGCCTGCTCGCCGCGCTCGTCGGGCCGCATCACAACCTCACCGCCGCCGCCGACCCGTACCAGTCGATCTACAGCTTCCGCGGCGCCGCGGTGGGGAACGTCGCCCGCTTCCCAAGGGATTTCGCCGGGGACGACGGGCGACCGGCTGCCCGACTCGTGCTCACGACGTCGTTCCGCACCCCCGCGGCGATCCTCGCCGCCGCCGAACGGGTCACGTCGGGGGACGTTCCCGGCGCCGCCGGAGCGGTGACCCCGGCCGCGGGCAGCGGCCGGGTGGACGTGCACGTGTTCGACCAGCACACCGAGGAGGCCGAGTGGATCGCCGGCGAGGTGGTCCGCCTCAACGTCGAGGAGCACATACCCTTCGCGGCGATGGCCGTGTTCGTCCGGAGCAAGCGACGATTCGTCGCGGAGCTGTCGCGAGCGCTGCACCGCCGACGCGTACCCCACGACCCTCCCACGTCGCGACTGGCCGAGCAGCCCGCCGTGCGGTTCGTGCTCGACGTCGTCGCTGCCGCCACGGCGCCCGACCCGGGCGACGCTGCCAGAGCGCTGCGCCGCATCCTGCTCGGCCCCTGGTTTGCGGTGCCACTCGGCATGCTGCGCGACGTAGAGCGCCGCCGCCTCGCCGCCGCGCTGTCGTGGCCGGACGCCCTCCGCCGCCACCTCCCGGACGCGTCGGCGCTCGCCGACCTCGTGGAAGATCCGACGTGGGCGACGATGCGTCCCGCCGCCGAAGGCGCATGGACCGTCTGGTCCACGCTCCCCCAACTCGTCTCCGTCGCCCTCGATGCCGAACGTCCCGGGGACCGCGCCGCCTGGTCGTCGCTCAGCCAGGTGCTGGCCCGGTGGAACGAGCGCAATCCGGCGGCGACGCTCGCCGACTATCGACGGCTGCTGCTCGAGGAGGAATTCGAGGCGAGGCCGCTGTTGAGCTACGCGTTGCCCGACGACGACACGCTCACGGTGACCACCCTCCACCAGGCGAAGGGGCTCGAGTTCGACGTCGTGTTCATCGCCGACGCAGTCGAGGGCGTGTTTCCCGACCTCCGGTTCCGTGACTCGCTGCTCGGGGTGCGCCGCCTCCTCCCGGACGTGCCCCATGAGCCCGGGCCGTACCGGCACTTCCGCCTCCAGGAGGAGCGACGCCTCGCCTACACGGCGATGACGCGCGCCGCCCGGCGCGTCGTATGGACGGCCACCGCGACGGGTTTCGAGGAAGGTCGCGGTATCCCCTCGAGGTTCCTCGCCCTCGTCGCCGGCACCGCCACCGTCGCCGACGCCGCCACTGCTCCACCCCGCCGCGACCACCCCGTGACCCTCGCCGAGGCGGAGGCGCTGCTGCGCCGCCTCGCCGGAGACCCGGCGCAGCCCGCAGCGCGGCGCCTGGCCGCGGTCGACGTGCTCGCCCAGGGCTCGGTTCACGGTCTGCGGCCGCCCGAGCGCTTCAACGGTCTGCGCGACGCCGGTCCGGACTCGGGCCTCGTCCCCTCCGGCCTCCGGCTGTCGCCGAGCCAGGCGCAGGCCTACCTGCAGTGCCCTCGCCGCTATGCCCTCCAGCGCCGGCTCGGTCTCGCCGACACGCCCGGGCCCCACGCCGCCCTCGGAGCCCTCATCCACGAGGTCCTCGAGGAGGCCGAGCGAGACGCCATGGCGAATGGCAGGTCCCGCAGCGGCCTCGACGATGCGCTCCGTGTGCTCGCCGACCGGTTCGCCCCCGACGTGTTCGGCGGCGAGCCCGAGGCGACGGCATGGCTGCGGCGAGCGATCGTCGCCATCGAGTCCCTCTACCGGAAGTGGCCGTCCCAGGGCCGGATCGTCGACGTCGAGCGCCGGGTGTCCGTCGTCATCGACGACGACGAATGGGTCGGGGTCGTCGATCGCATCGAGGCACGAGACGAGACACTCGCCATCGTGGACTACAAGTCGAGCGGCACTGCGGCGCCGACGGCCGACGCCGCCGAGTCGCTCCAGCTCGGCTTCTATCTGCTGGCAGCGCAGGGCGATGAGGAGCTGCGCCGTCACGGAGAGCCTTCTGCCGCGGAGTTCTGGTACCCCTACGCCAGCCGAGACATGAAGTCGCTTGCGGTGCGCCGCTTCGACCCCGCAAACCTGCCGCTCGTGATCGACCGCCTCCGTCTGGCCGCTGCGGGCATCCGCGGAGAACTGTGGCCACCGATCCCGTCGGCCGACTGTGAACGCTGTCCGGTGCGGCGCCTCTGCCCGGCACAACCGGAGGGGCAGGAAGGTTTCACATCGTGACCGGAGAGCTGGTGCTGACTCCGGAGCAGGAGGCGATCGTCCGCCATCCGCTCGAACCGCTTCGGGTCGCCGCCGGGGCGGGGACCGGAAAGACGACGACGATCGTCGCCCGTCTCGCCGCCGCCATCGCAGAAGGCACCCTGGAGCCCGAAGAAGCACTGGGCATCACGTTCACGAACAAGGCCGCCGAGGAGCTCGCCGAGCGGCTGCGCAGCGAGCTCGCCGCCTACGCCGCGCAAGGTCGCGAGGTGGAGGTCGCCACCTATCACGGCTTTGCGCTTCGTCTCATCACCGAGTTCGGTGCCGTGGTCGGCGTCGAGCGCAATCTCAGCGTCGTCGGGCCCGGCTACGTCCGCCAGCTGCTGCACGAGAGCATCGGCGCCGGGCCCTACGAGCATCTCGACCTCACGGCGCCGGCGTGGCGGGTCGACGAGGCGGCCGCCCTCGGCAGCCAGCTCTCCGGCAACCTGTGCGAGCCGGAGGATCTCGAAGCGATCGCTCCGCTGGAGCCCGACCCGCTGTGGGGGCAGCGGCTCGAGCTGGCGAGCATCCTCCGTGCGTATCGCGACCACAAGCGGGAGCTCGGCGTCGTGGACTACGGCGACCTCATCTGGCTCGCCCACCGCCTCGTGAGCCGCCACCCCCACATCGCCCGCCGGATTCGTGACCGGTACCGGCTGGTGGTGCTCGACGAGTACCAGGACACCGACCCCGGTCAGAGGGAGCTGTTGCGGGCGATCTTCGGAGACGGCTTCCCGGTGACGGCGGTCGGCGACGAGGACCAGACGATCTACGAATGGCGCGGGGCGTCACGAGAGAACTTCGCCGCGTTCGCCTCCCACTTCCCGACGAGCCCCGGCCGGGGGGCGCCGACGTTGCCCCTCACCGTCAACCGCCGCAGTGGGCCGGCGATCTTGGGCATGGCCAACGCGGTGCGCGAGATCCTCCACGGGTCGGTCCCCCTCGATCCGCTCCGGCCGGCCGGGCGGGTGGACGACGCCATCGCCTGCGGATGGTTCCGCACGGCGTGGGACGAGGCGACCTGGATCGCCGACGAGGTGCGCCGCCTCCACGACGATGACGGCGTGGCGTGGCGCGACATCGCCGTGCTCTTCCGCAAGAACCGTCACATCCCGCTGGTGCGCGATGCGCTGCACGACGCCGACGTGCCGCTCGAGGTGGTGTCGCTGGGTGGGCTGCTGTCGGTTCCCGAGGTCGCCGACGTGCACGCCTGGCTCTCCGTGCTCGGCAGACCGGACGACTCGGTCGCCCTCGCCCGCATCCTGCTCGGTCCGCGATACCGGCTCGGCCTCGGCGATCTCGCTCCGCTCGCGGCATGGTCCGGGCGGCGCACCGCCGCCGACGAGGACGACATCATCGGCTACCCGTTGCTCGAGGCAGTCGATGCCCTCGAAGACGTGGCGGGGCTGCCACCAGTGGCGTACCGGCGCCTCGACGAGTTCCGCTCGCTCTACCGGGCGTTGCTGAGCGATGCCCAAGGGGTGACGCTGGTCGAGCTGGTCCGGCGAATCCTCGACGGCGTCGACGGATGGGCCGAGATCGACGCCATGCCCGCCGCCGCCGGGCTGTCCGCCCGGCTGAATCTGTATCGATTCCTCGACATGGTCGAGGACTGGAGCCCGCTCACGGGTCGACCCTCCCTCGAAGGATTCCTCGGCTACCTCGACCTGCTCCAGGAGGAGCGTGCCCCCGAGGAGCTCGATACCGCGCGGGTCGGCGGGCAGGACGCGGTCTCACTCCTCACCGTCCATCGGGCCAAGGGCCTGGAATGGACGGCGGTCTTCCTCCCCGCACTCGCCTCGGATGTCTTCCCATCGCGAAGCCAGGGCTACGACGACCCCCAGGCGGCCGCCCGGTGGCTGCCGTACGAGCTCCGGCTCGACGCGGCCACCCTCCCCGCCATCGACGCCGACGCCGACGCCCGTCGTGAGGAGCTCAAGGCACGCCACCTCGAGCAGGAGCGGCGCACTGCGTACGTGGCGGTCACCCGGGCCCGCCGCTACCTCACCATGACGGGAGCGGCGTGGTACGGCGGCAAGCGGCCCAAGCGGCCGAGCGAGATCCTCGAGCTGGCCCGGCGCCGGCCGGAGACCCAGATCCACGCCTGGATCGACGATCCGGGCCCCCAGCCTGCCGATCGCCCCGGTCGTGCCACGGCCCCCGACCCACACTTCAACGGCGGGTGGCGCGCTGCACTGCGCCGGGCGATGGCCGATGCAGATTGGGCGTCGTCCGGAGCCGACGATCCTGCGGCGTTCGACGCCGCCCACCGCCAGCTCGAGCTGATGCTCGCCGACCTCCCCGCCCCTTATCAACCGTCTGCAGCGCCGCGAGACCACATCACGTCGGTGACCGGACTCGTCACCCTGGCGTCCTGCCCGCAGCGCTTCTACTGGAGCGAGATCGACCGGCTGCCTCGCCGCCCCGCCCCGTGGCTCACCCGCGGCACCCAGGTGCACCGGCGCATCGAGTTGCACCACCGGGGCATCCTCGCCTTCGACGACGTCGACCCTGACGCTCCCCGCCACGGCGAGGCCGAGGCGGCGGAGGGCGTCGATCCGTTCGCCATCTTCACCAACTCCCGATTCGCCGCCGCCGAACCGCTCCTCGTCGAGACCCCCATCGACATCGCGATCGCCGGGACCAGGGTCCGCGGGCGCATCGACGCCGTCTTCGCCACGGAGCCCGCGGAATGGGAGATCGTCGACTACAAGTCCGGGAGGCCCCGCAACGACCCCGCCGCGGTCGTCCAGCTCCAGGCGTACGCGGTTGCGGCGGCGGACGGCGCCGTGCCCGGAGGGCCGCCGGACCGACTCATCGTCACCTTCGCCTACCTCGGCGTCGACCCGATCGAGGAACAGCGTCACACCGTCGACGACGAGTGGCTCGACGCCGCCCGCACCCGTCTCGACGATCTCGCCGAGACGGCGCGAGGCGACCACTTCCCGGCCACTCCATCCGAAGCGTGCTTCCATTGCGACTTCTCCACCCTCTGCGCCCCGGGATGGAGGTGGCTGGCGGGGTGCGTCCACCCCGACGGCGCAAGCCCGGCTTGACCGGCCCCGCTAGACCACTCGACCCTCGACGACGTCCACCACGATCGTCACCGGTCCGTCGTTGACGAGCTCGACCGACATCTTGGCGCCGAACCGGCCGGTGGCGACGGGCACCCCCGCGGCGGCGATGCGGTCGGCCATCGTCATCACCAGCGGCTCGGCGACGTCGGGCAGCGCGGCGTCGGTGAACGACGGCCGCCTCCCCTTGCGGACATCGGCGAGCAGCGTGAACTGGCTCACCAGGAGCACGGCGCCGCCGACGTCGACGACCGACAGGTTCATGCGATGCTCGGGGTCGGCGAAGATGCGCAGACCCACGAGCTTGTCGGCGAGCGCTGTCGCATCCTCCGGGCCGTCGCCGTGGGCGGCGCCGACGAGCACCAGCAGTCCGCGGCCGATCTCGCCGACCACGTCCCCGTCGACGGTGACGGATGCCCGCGTCACTCGTTGCGCGACCGCTCTCATCGCCCGTGACTCCTGCGTTCGTCGAGATGGCTCGAACCCGGGTGGGGGTACAGTACCCCGATGCGTGAACTCCCTTTGAACGTCGTGCGCGGGTTCCTGATGGGCGCTGCCGATGTCGTTCCCGGCGTGTCCGGCGGGACCGTGGCGCTCGTGCTCGGCATCTATCGCCGGCTCGTCGCTTCGATCCGCGAAGGAGGCGCGGCGGTGATCGCCCTGCTGAAAGGACGGCCCCGCGAGGCGGCGGCCCATCTCGGCGAGGTGGAGTGGACGCTCATCGTGCCACTCGTGGCAGGCATCGGCCTTGCGGTGGTGGTGCTCGCCGGCCTCATCGAGTCCCTGCTGCGCGACCGTCCAGTCGAGATGGCCGCCCTCTTCCTCGGCCTCGTCGGTGGATCGACCGTGGTGGCGTGGCGTCTCCTGGAGCGGCGTGACGTTGCCCGCATCGTCATCCTGCTCCTGGTGTCCGTCGCCGTCTTCGTGCTCCTCGGGCTGCGCGAAGGGACCGGCGAGGACGCGGTGAGCCAGCTCACCGATCCGGCGCTGTGGGCGTTCTTCGGCGCCGGCGCCGTCGCCATCTGCGCGATGATCCTTCCCGGGATCAGCGGCTCCTTCATCCTCGTGATGCTGAGCATGTACGGCCCGGTGATCAGCGCGGTCAACAACCGTGAGATGGTGACGCTCCTCGTGTTCCTGGCAGGCACCGTCGTGGGTCTCGCCCTGTTCTCCCAAGGCCTCCACTGGGCGCTGACCCACCACTCCGATTCCGTCATGGCGGCGCTGATCGGTCTCATGCTCGGGTCGATCCGGGTGCTGTGGCCCTGGCCCGACGGGGTCGACTCGACGGCGCTCGAAGCACCTGACCAGGCCGTGGTGGCCTCGCTGCTGCTCGCCGTCGGCGCATTCCTCGTGGTCGTCGGCATCGACGACCTCGCCCGCCGCCGATTGCGCCGCCGCGAAGCAGCCGCCGTCGCCGCCGACACCGCCACCGGCTGACGGCTCACCCGATCAGAAGCGCTGCGCCAGTGCCCCGTATGCCGCGATGAAGTCGGCGCGACGGCGCGAGCCGGGCACGGTGGCGATGAGCCGGGTCACCCCCCGGGCCCGGTACGCCTCCACTCGTTCCGCAGCCTCATCGAGCGTGCCGATGATGCCGACCTCGTCCAGGTCGCCCATCCACGCCAGGTGCACGGCCCCCGTCGCCCGAGCAGCGGCCGCCTCCTCGGCGTCGCGACCCACGGCCACCGGAACCTGAATGCTGGTGCGGACGATCCGGCCCCCTGCGGCCTCGCGCACCCGGGCTTGATGCTCCTCGAGACGACCCAAGAGACCTGCCGGGCAGTTCCATTCGTCGGCCATCCTCCCTGCCGCCTCGAGCATGCGAGGACGACCGGCGCCGACGACGATCGGCGGATGGGGATCCTGCAACGGCCGGGGACTGACCACAGCCCCTTCGAGGCGAACCCCGGCATCGGCGTAGTCGACGGGCTCGCCGGTGAACAGGCGGAGCAGGGCTGCGAGATACGCCTCGAAGTACCGGCGCCGGTCGCCTGCGCTCGGGAAATCCCACCCGAACGACCGGTACTCGGCCTCGTACCAGCCGGCCCCGAGACCGAGGTCGAGCCTTCCTCCCGAGGCGTGGTCGAGGGTGACCGCCATCTTGGCGAGGAGGCCCGGGTTGCGAAAAGCGACGCAGTTCACGAGGTGGCCGAGCCTCACCCGTTCGGTGATCCCCGCAATCGCAGCGAGCGCCGTCCACGCCTCGAACGCCGGCCCGCCCGGATCCCGCACGCTCAGGAGATGGTCGACGAGCCACACGGAGTCGAGACCAGACTCCTCCGCGATGCGCGCATCGCCGACGACGTGATCCCAGCGGTCGGTGAACTGGGTGAGGACGAGGCCGAACTTCATCGTGCTCCTTCGGAATGCGAGCATGAGCGTAGGCCATCGGTCGATGGCTGGTCAGCCGGCGCGGTCGTCCTCCAGCACCACCCCGTCGCCTTCGGTGACGGCCGCTCCTGCAAGCGGCGGGAGCATCAGCCGGAACACGATCGGCGACAGGATCGCCGTCACCCCGACGAGCAGGATGGCCCCGGCGGCAAGCCCCTCGTCGATGAGGCCGAGCTCGTCCTTGCCGTACTCGGCGAGGACGATGATCACCGAGAGCTGACCGGCGAGCAGCACGCCGGCGGCCAGCGACTCGCGCACGCTCAGCCCCCGAATGGTGAGCAACAGCGCCGGCACGAGCTTGATGACGATGGCGACCGCGATCAGCAGCAGCGCCTTGGTGAGCACGGAAGCGTCGGACAGCGCATCGAGCGGGAAGCGGATGCCGACGGCAATGAAGAAGATCGGGATGAAGAATCCGTAGGCGAAGCCGCTCAACCTGGTCTCGAGCTCTCCCGTCTTGCGGAAGACGAACTTGAAGGTCGCCCCGGCGAGGAACGCCCCGAGGATCGGTTCCACCCTGAGCAGCTCGGAGATGCCGACGAACACGAGCAGGAGGGCGAGACTGACCCTGATCCCGAGCTCATCGGGGTCGTGGCCGGTGAACAGGCGCTCGAATCGTTCCGGATACCACCACGCCAGCCGGCGGATGGCGGCGAGGATCAGTGCCAGCACCACGAACAGGCCCGGCACGCGGAGAAGACCCCACCCAAACCCGGACTGGAGGAACACACCGAACACCACGATCGCGGCTGCGGACAGGAACTCGGCAAGCACCCCGGTGACGATCGTGATCTGGCCGACGTGCGTGCCGGCCCGTCCCGTGGCCCGCAACGCCGGAATGACGATGCCGAGTGACGCCGCGGAGACGAGCAGCGTGAGGAAGATGCGCTGATTGGTGGAATCGGATCCGAGCATGCCGAAGCCGATCCAGGCCGAGGCGAGGATGAGGCCGAAGACGGCCAGCCCCAATAGCACCGGTCCCGGACCCTGGCGCTCGAGCCGATCGAAGTCCACCTCGAAACCGGCGAGGAACATGAGCAGGAGGAGACCGAGCTCGGCGAGCAACTCGATGAACTCGAAGTCGTGGGAGCCCCGCGCCACGACGTCGAACACGCTCGGGCCGATGGCGAGCCCGAATAGGATCTCGAGCACGACGGCCGGTACGTGGATTCGCCGTGCGATGAGCGGCAGCCCGAAGGCGCCCAGGCCGATGAGGACCAGCACCGGCCACTGGGGCAGCGCGGTGCTGCCGCTCTCGGCAGCGGCGAGAAAGAGGCTCACGTCTCCCCCGGGACGAGGAGCACGGAGCTCGGCACCCGCCGCACCAGGTGGCCCGTGATGCCAGGGCGCCACGGGAAGACGGGAAGCTGCGGCAACGTGAGCACCAGGAGGCTCGTCCCTGCTGACATCTCCTCCATGACGCGCACCGGGTTGCCGCGGCGTACCCGCCGCCGCACGTTGACGCCCTGCACCGCTGCCTCTTCGCGCAGCCATGCGGCCGCAACCCTGGCGTCGTCGACATCTTCTGGGCCGCTGACGAAGGTGGGCGGCACCACGGAGATCCCGACGAGTGTCGCCCCCGAGGTCCGCGCCACGTCGATGGCGGCACGACCTGCCGCCTCTCCCGAGACGGTGCGCCGGGCGGGAACCAGGATGCTCGAATAGGGGTGACGGCCCCGACACAGCAGCAGCGGCACACCGCANNGCGGCGGGAGCCCCGTCGATCGGTCGCAGATCCACGGCCACGCCGTCGGACTTGGCGAGCAGCTTCTCGAGCAGTTGCCCGATCTCCTCGGCACGGCCCGGATCGCGCTCGGTGGCGGGATCGCGGTGCACCACCATGAGCTGCTCGGCCTGTGAGTTGCGCACGAGACTCATCGCCTCGGAGACGGCGAGATCGAGATCATCCGCCGAATCGAGCGCGACGGCCACCTTCCGGCCGAAGTTGAGCGGGAACCGCGACTCCCCGGAGGTGAACGTGTCGACGATGCCGGCGTAGTCTGCCGCGGACCCGACGACGGTGACGCGGTCCCCCGCCTCGAACTTGGTGGATCCGTGCGGGATGATGAGCTCCTCGCCGCGCAGGACCGCGGCAACCACCCACGTGTTGGAGTGGAGCTGGCGCAGCCGTTTGCCGCGCACGGGCGAGTCTGGGGCGACCACGAACTCGATGGCCTCCGCCTTGCCCTGCGCAAACGCGGTCGACGCGACCCGTCGCGGTTCGAGCATCACCTCGATGTGGCGGGCCGACAGCTGATCCGGGGCATACACGTGCACCTGAAGCGCTCGGTAGTCGGGCAGCCGCTCGGGGTCGGCGGCGAGAGCGATGACCCGCAACAGCCCGGCGGATTGGGCGATGCGGACCGCCTCGAGGTTGACGTCGTCGTCGTCCGACGCGGCGACGAGTGCATCGGCCTGCTCGAGGCCCGCGCGCCGCAGGACGAGCGGGCTCGAGCCGTCTCCGACGAAGCCGTTGAAGTCCCGTATGCCGCGAGCCGCTTCGAGCTTGGCGGCGTCGACATCGACGACCGTCACGTCCCACAGCTCGCCGAGCCGACGCAGCAGCTCGCGGGTGGTGCCCCCGCCGCCGACCACGATGACTCTCATGGGTGCCTCCTCGAGCTGCGAGGGCCGCACCTAGACCACTTGGCGCTCATTATGGCCGACGGGTCCACAGGGCCAAGGGTCACCCGACCACCGATCGGCTGCGCAGGTCGGCGATCTGGTGAGGCTCGAAGCCGATCTCCGCGAGCAGCCGATCGGTGTCGCGGCCAGGGGCGACGGCCGGTCTCGGGTCGGCCGGCGGCGTGCGTGCGAAGCGCGGCGCAGGACCGGGTTGAAGCGTGTCTCCGACCGGGACGAACGTACGGCGCCACGCCAGCTGGGGATGCTCCGGCGCCTCGGCCATCGTCGCCACCGCCTCCACACATGCATCGCTTCCCTCGAAGACCTCCGCCCACTCCGCCCTCGTGCGTGAGGCGAAGATCGCGGCGAACCGACCGCGCAGCGCCTCCCACTGTGACGGATCGGTGCGATCCTCGATCTCCCCGGCGTCGAGCCCGAGACGGGTGAGGAGCTCCTCGTAGAAACCCGGCTCGAGCGCCCCCACGGCCACGAATCCGCCGTCGGCGGTGACATAGGTCGTGTAGAAGGGAGCGCCGCCGTCGAGCAGATTCCGCCCCCGCCCGTCCGACCACAAGCCGAGCGCCCGCATCTCGTAAGCCATCGTCATCAGAGAGCTCGCACCGTCGATCATCGCAGCATCGACCACCTGCCCCCTCCCCGATGTCGTACGCTCGAAGAGGGCGGCGAGGACCCCGAACGCCAGGTACAGGGCTCCGCCGCCGAAATCGCCGACGAGGTTGAGCGGCGGCGTGGGCTTCTGCCCCGCGCGGGCGAAGTGCGCCAGCGCACCCGCGAGGGCGATGTAGTTGATGTCGTGACCGGC
>DKBA01000274.1 GCA_002450985.1 Acidimicrobiia bacterium UBA6912 | reverse complement strand
CGCCTCCTCGTCGCTCACCGGGGCGGACATGATCCGTCTCGTCGCCCGAACCTTATCGTCGGGGACCCGCGGGTGGGACGACCGGGAGGCGTACTCGCCATGTGGGCGAGCCCTCTTCGACGGAATCTCGAGCAGCGAGCGGGTGGCGCGAGGCGTCGCCGTCGAAGAGGCCCCCTCAGACGGACCCTGCGGGTCCGCCAGCTCCCCCGGTGGGGGAGCCATTCGGAGCGGACGGCCGAGCTCCCCGGCTCTCAGCCGAGGGCGGCGAGCAGCGAGCTCACGTCCCACAGCCCGGAGAACTCGTACCGATGCTCACCCGTCGACGTGAGAAAGGTCAGCCGGCTGGGGCGGATGAAGTTGCCCTTCACGAACTGCACCTGCCCGACCTGCGACACCGGGAACGACGCCAGCAGGCGCGCCGGCTTGCCCCAGCTGCGCGGCTCGAAGACGATGACGCGCCGATCGGTGATGCCGAGGTAGACCTGCAGCGCCCTTGCATCGACGGGAAGGTCGCGGGTTGCCCGCATGGCGAGTTGTCGGCCGGCGAACGCCCCGATCGCCGCACCGGCCGCCACCACGACGAGTCGGTTGAGGTTCGTGGCAGAGGCCGCCACCGAGGCGAGGGCGACCGCGAGCACGATGGTGCCGAGGAAGGGGACGTACGCACCGCCGAGCCACANNGCCGTGCCCGGGCGCAGCCCGAGGTGCTCGTAGAACGGCTGCAGCTCGGGGTCGCAGGCGGCGTCGACCGCATAGATCGGCCCGATGACCTCGAGAAGGCGGCGGATGAGCTCACTGCCGATGCCGCGCCCCTGGTAGTCGGGCACCACCTCGAGGAAGGGGATGTAGGCGGCGAGGACACCGTCGGTGATGGCGGTGACGAAGCCGACCACCCGGTCGTCGCCCTCGTGCACGGCGATCACGACATGGTCGCTGCCCCTGAGCAGCTCGAGATGGGTCGTCGGGTCCGGCGCGTTCGGCCAGCCGACGAAGAAGGGACCGGCCAGATCTGCGGCGTCGATCCCGGACAGCGAGGTCGTGTACCGGATCATCGGCCGGTGAGGCTACTCGGTGGCGCCCCACCTCCCTCATCGGACCGCGGGAGCCCCCGAGCGGCCCCGACCCGCGCACGGTATCGTCTCTGCGATGAAGCGCCTGCTCGTCATGCGTCACGCCAAGTCCGACTGGCACTCTGGAGCCTCCTCCGACCACGAGCGCCCACTCAACGATCGCGGCATGGCGGCGGCGCGCACGATGGGCATCGTGCTCGATCGCATCGGCGAGGTACCCGATCTCGCCATCACCTCCTCGGCGGTCCGGGCCAGGACCACCCTCGAGGTGGCGGCGAAGGCGGGCGGCTGGCGCACCGAGATCACGGTGGACCGGTCGTTGTACGGCACGTCACCGGACGGGGCGCTCGGTGTGGTGACCCGCACGCCTGACGAGATCGAACGCCTCATGCTCGTCGGCCATCAGCCGGCATGGGGCGGCCTGGTCTACCAGCTCACCGGAGCGGCGACCCAGATGAAGACGGGGACCGTCGCCATCATCGACCTGATGGTGGGCACCACGTGGCAACCCCACGATGTCCTGAGCGGCGAGCTGGTGGCGCTCCTGCAACCCCGCCACTTCGCCGACCTCGACTGGCGCCCTCCGTCCACCGAATAGCATCCCCCGGAGCGCGCACCCGAGGCCGGAGGAGCGACATGGCGAAGATTCACGGAGGGCGGCTGCTCGCCCGAGCTCTCAAAGCCGAGGGCGTCGACACGCTCTTCACCCTGACCGGCGGTCACATCGTCCCGATCCTCGATGGATGCGTGGAGGAAGGCATCCGCGTGGTGGACGTACGCCACGAGGAGACGGCGGGCCACGCCGCCGAGGCCTACAGCCGGCTCACCGGGCGACTCGGGGTGGCCGCGGTGACGGCGGGGCCGGGAGTGACCAACACGGTCACCGCAGTGATGAACGCTCATCACTCCCACACCCCGATGCTCGTCATCGGCGGCAGGCATCCGGTCCGTCAGGAGCACACGGGCGGGCTCCAGGAGATGAACCACCCCCCGCTGTTCGCCTCCATCACGAAGTGGGCGGCGACCGCCTGGGAGACCGTGCGGCTCGCCGACTACATCGCCATCGCCGCCCGCCACGCCTTCAGCGGGCGCGGCGGCCCCGTGTTCCTCGACATTCCTCTCGACGTGCAGTTCGGAATGGTCGACGAGAGCACGCCACTCCCGACGGGCTACCGGGTGACGGAGCCACAGGGTGCCGACTCCACGGCCGTCGAGTACGTGGCTCACCTCCTGGCGACCAGCGATCGACCGGTGATCTTCGCCGGAGGCGGAGTACGGGGCGACGGGGTCAAGGGTCTCCTGACCGTCGCCGAGGCTCTGAACGCACCCGTCTACACGAACGGTGGTGCGCGTGGCGCCCTCCCCCATGGCCACCCGCTGCTGGGCAACCGGACCCGCAGCCGGGCGTTCGCAGAAGCCGACGTGGTCCTCGCCCTCGGCGTCGACTGGGATTTCCGCACCGGCTACGGGCAGAAGCTCGCCGGGGACGCCGCGGTCATCCAGGTCGACGAGGAGGAGCGGCGCCTCGGGTGGAACCGGCCCGCCCAGCATGCCGTCGCCGCCAATCCCGGCCGTTTCCTCGTCCAGCTCGCCGACCATGCGGCCACCTTCGCCGCCGACGGTGCTCGACCGTGGACCGAGGACATCCAGGCGGCCGAAGCCGAGAAGCTCGTCGTGGCCGAGGCGGAGGCCGCCGCACCGAGTGAGCTGGTGGCGCCCCAGCGCTTCGGCAGGGAGGTCGGAGCCTTCTTCGGAACGGATGCGATCGTCGCCGTGGACGGCGGGGACATCGTGGCGACGACGGCGCGGTGGCTCCAGACCTCGACGCCTGGCTACCTGCTCGAACCGGGGCCCGCCGGCACCCTCGGCACCGGTCCCGGCTTCGCCCTCGCCGCCAAGGTCGTCCACCCGGAGAAGACCGTGGGCATCGTGTTCGGCGACGGTGCGTTCGGGTTCAACGGATTCGAGTACGACACCTTCGTCCGGCTCGGGCTTCCCATCATCGGGGTGCTGGGCAACGACGGCGTGTGGAGCAACATCAAGACCTTCCACCGGATGTTCTATCCCGACCGGCTCGTCGCCTCCGACCTCGGCAGACGGCCGTACCACGCCGTCGTCGAGGCGCTCGGCGGGCACGGAGAGCTGGTGACCCGGCCCGACGACCTGCAGCCGGCGCTGGCTCGCGCCGCGGCGAGCGGCAAGCCGGCCCTCGTCGACGTGCACATCGACGAGTCGTTCCGCCCGTCGACCAACTACTCGGGATGAGCGACGCCCGGTTCCCGTGGCGCCGGGTCGGGGAAGACGTGCTCACCGCTGAGCACCGGTTGCTGCGGCGCACCGCACGCGAGTTCGTTGCCGCCGAGATCACCCCCCACGTCGGCGCCTGGGAGGAGGCCGGGGAGTTCCCCCGCGAGCTCTACCGCACGACGGCGGCTGCGGGTCTGCTCGGCCTCGGCTACCCGGAGGAGCACGGCGGGATCCCAGCCGATCTCTGGGCGCAGGTCGTGGTGTGGGAGGAGCTGATGCGTCCCGGCTCCGGCGGCCTCAGCGCCGGGCTCGGCTCATTGCACATCGCCCTGCCGCCGATCGCCACTCTCGGCACGCCCGACCAGCAGCAGCGGTTCCTCCCCGCCGTGCTGCGCGGTGAGAAGATCGCCGCCCTCGCCGTCACCGAGCCGTCAGGGGGCTCGGACGTCGCCGCGCTGCGGACGACGGCGGTCCGCGACGGGGACGAGTACCTGGTCAACGGCTCCAAGACCTTCATCACCTCAGGGGTGCGGGCAGATCAGCTCACGGTGGCCGTGCGCACCGGAGGGCCCGGCGCCCACGGTATCTCGCTGCTCGTCGTTCCCGGCGACACTCCCGGCCTCAGCCGGTCGTCGCCGCTCCAGAAGATGGGGTGGTGGGCGTCCGACACCGCCGAGCTGTTCTTCTCGGACTGCCGGGTCCCGGTGGCGAACCGCATCGGTGAGGAGAACCAGGGCTTCTACGCGGTGATGGCCAACTTCCAGAAGGAGCGCCTCCAGATGTCCATCGTCGCCACGATGACCGCCGAGCTCGCCGTCGAGGCGAGCCTCGCCTACGTCGCCGAGCGGGAGGCATTCGGGAAGCCACTGGCGGGACACCAGGTGATCCGCCACATGCTCGTCGACATGGCGACGCAGCTCACGGCCGCCAAGCAGATGGTGTACGCCGTGGCGGGGCGGATGGCCCGCGACGAGGACCAGGTGACCGAAGTGTCGATGGCCAAGCTGTTCTCCACCGACGTCGCGTCGTTCGTCACCGACCGAGCCGTGCAGATCTTCGGTGGCTACGGCTACATGCGCGAGTACCTCGTCGAGCGCCTCTACCGGGACAACCGGATCCTGTCGATCGGCGGCGGCACCACCGAGATCATGAAGGAGATCGTCGCCAAGCGCATCTTGTGAGGGGCGGCGCAGGACGACCGCTACGCTCCCGCCGATGATCGACCTGCGGTCCGACACCGTCACCCGTCCCACCGACGCCATGCGCCGCGCCATCGCGGCGGCGGAGGTCGGCGACGACGTGTACCACGACGACCCCACCGTGCTCGAGCTCGAACGGCACGTCGCAGAGCTACTCGGCAAGGACGACGCCATGTACGTGCCGACGGGCACCATGTCGAACCAGGTCGCACTCCGCACCCACACTCAGCCGGGCGACGTGGTGCTCGCCGCAGAGCAGGCCCACATCCACATCCACGAGATGGGCGCCCCGTATGCCCTCTCCGGGGTGACGCTGCAGTTCCTCCCGACGGTGCGGGGCACCTTCACCGCCGAGTCGGTGAGGGCTGCGATCCCCGAGATCCCCACGTCGATGCCCGCCGCGCTGTTCCAGCCGGTGAGCCTCGTGTGCACGGAGAACACCCACAACGTGGCAGGGGGAGCCGTGTGGACCAGGCCGCAGCTCGATGCGGTGGCGGAGATGGCCCACGACCTCGGCCTGGCAACCCACATGGACGGGGCGCGTCTGTGGAACGCCGCCGTCGCCTCGGGCGTCGCCGAACACGAGCTCGCCGCCGGGTTCGACACCGTGAGCGTGTGCTTCTCCAAGGGCCTCGGGGCGCCGCTGGGGTCGGCGCTGGTGGGCCGGCAGGACCTGATCGACCGCGCCCGCCGGTTCAAGCAGATGTTCGGCGGCGGGTTCCGCCAGGCAGGCATGATGGCGGCCGGGGCGCTGTTCGCCGTCCGCCACCACCGGGACCGCCTCGCCGAGGACCACGCCAACGCCGCCCGTCTCGCTGCCGGTCTCGCCGAGATCCCGGGCATCGCCGTCGATCCGTCGACCGTCGCCACCAACATGGTCTACTTCGACGTGACGCGCCTCCCGGCCAGCCCGTTCGCCGAGCGGTGCGCCGCCGAGGGACTGCTCCTGCTGCCGACGGGGCCGCACCAGATCCGGGCGGTCACCAACCTGCACGTGTCGGCCGCCGACATCGATCGCGCCCTCGCCATCGTGGAGCGAGCCCAGGCCGCGTGACCCTCTTCTCGATCCCCGTCGATGCGGCAGGGAGGCTGAGCCTCGTCACCTGCCCGCGTCCCGCGACGCTCGCCGCCGACCTCACCGCGCTCGCCGCAGCAGGCGTCACGCTGGTCGTCAGCGCCCTCCCCGAGGACGACGAGGTCGATCTCGGTCTCGCCGGGGAGGCCCGCGCCCTTGCGGGGCACGGCATCGAGTTCATGCGCATCCCGATCGAGGACTTCGCCGTGCCCGAGGACGCCGAGGCGGTCGTGGCTGCGCTCGAGCATGTGCTCTCCCGCCTCGCCGACCCCGGCGAGCACGTCGCGATGCACTGCCTTGGTGGTCTCGGCCGCTCCCCGCTGCTCGCCGCTTCGACCCTCGTCCTGTCGGGGGAGGACGCGGACACGGCGTGGCGCCTCGTCGCCGCCGCCCGGCGGCGGCAGGTGCCGGAGACGCCGGAGCAGCGGGCCTGGGTCGAGCGCGTGGCGGTCAGATGACGCCGCCTGCCCCACGCCTCGATACGCTGGGGTCGTGGACGTACGAGACACCCTGGAGCGAGTCGACGAGCTGATCGCGGCGACCGAATCAGCGCTCCGCACGGAGATGGGCACGGCGACATCGTGCGAGATCCACAAGGACGGACGCGTCACCGGGGGGATGAAGTACTTGGAGGGAAAGCTGATCGCGTTCACGCGCGTTCGCCGGGTTCTGACGGGAGCCGGCGCCGGTGGCGAAGCGGCCGCCGTGTTGGACGAACTGGCGTCGTGGGACGCCGAGTGGCGGCTCCGGACCGAGGTCCCGAACCCCAGTCCGCCATGGGTCGCCTATGCGACCGGCGGGCTGGATGCTGCCAAGCAGGTGGCGGCCCTCGTCGCCGAGTGACGCGTCGCCCGTGGCTCACGGGGCAGTGCCGTACGTCTCCTCATGGAGCCGTGCCGCCGACGACATCCAGTCGTCCCGTTCGATGCGGTCGGGGAAGGCGTCGAGCGCCGCCGCCACGTAGGCGATGTCGTCCTTCTCGAATCTCGCGATCTGGCGGAACGAGGTGATGTCCATCTCTTTGAGCAGCCGTTCGATCACGGGGCCGATGCCGCGAATCCGCTTGAGATCGTCGTCCACGGACGCTTCGTCGCCGCGGGTCCGGGCTGCGATCTCGGCGACCCTCAGCGTGGCGGTGTCCCGGTCCGGCAGCGACGCCACGGCGACCGCCTCGTAGGCGGGTGGCGCAGCCTCCGCGACGTCGGTCTCGGCGGGACTCTCCCAGGGCGCGTGCTCGGCCGCAGCCTGCAGCTGCGTCTGTTGCGCCGCCTCGACGTCCCGCCGCGTCTCGATGAGCTCGACTTCCAGCGCACCGAGCCGTGCCTCCAGCTCGGCGATGCGCCCGTCCCGACCGGTGAGCGCCTCGCGCAAGCCGGCGAGCTCCGCCTCACGATGGCCCAGCTGCGCATCCCGCTCGGCGAGCGTGGCCGCGCACCCGTCGTGGGCCGCCCTCACCTCATCGCCGTCTCGCCGCACCGCGGTGACCTCGTTCTCGAGATCGCCGACCCGCGACCCGAGCTCACCGATACGCGCCTGCCGGGCGGCGAGCTCGTTCCGGATCCCTTCGAGCTCGGCCTCACGATGACCGAGCTGCGTGTCCCGCTCGGCCAGCGCCACCTCGAGACCGGCGACCTTCCCCGCCTCGGCGCTGAGTCGNNCGGCGTGATCCGCCGTCTTCGTCTCGAGGTCGTGAACGATGCCGTCGTGGCGCTGCCGCAGTTCGTCGAGCCGGCGCTCGTACTCGGCATGGAGGCGATCGGCGAGGAGCCAGGGCCGTATCAGCCAACCGAGGACGAAGCCGACGACCACGGCGAGGACCGCAAAGGCGACCAAGGTGGTCACCGTGTACTCAGCTCCGAGGACCATGAACCCTCCCTCTCCGGCTGCGCTGCCGCGATCCTACGGGATGGGTCCAAATCGCTGCTGGAGCGCCGCCTCTCAGGCGGCGGTCGGGTCAGTCGGCGAGACGCTCCGCGAACCAGGCGGCGGTGCTCTCGATGAGGGTGACCACCCGCTCTTGACCGTCCTCCGGCTTGGTGGCGTCACCGGCGAGCCACCACGCTTCCTCGCTCGAGCCCTCGAAGACCGTGACGTCGGCGCCGGCGGTCTCCCACGCCGTGGCCAGCTCGTCGAGGTTCTGCGGGCCGTACGGGGTGAGCATCACGCTGCTGCCCTTCGGCCGGTAGGAGTCGAGCCTGCGTCCCTCGAGGCTCAGATAGAAATCGCGGGAGATGGCGTGCCCCAGCAGCTCGAGCTGTCCCTCCTCCTTCACCCGCTCGATCATCCGCTCGGTGGGCTCGGGCTTCTCCTCGCCCTTCAATGCGGCGATGTAGTGGGTGCGGAAGACCTCGCGGAGGAACGCATCGGTGTCGAGGAGCGGTGCCCACAGGACCAGTGGCGCCCCCGGGTCGGCCTCGGCGGCAGCGGCCGCCGGGAAGCTCCCGAGACGGGTGCCGTGGTAGCCGAAACGCACCGCACCGGTTCGGCGGGCGATCTCGGCTCGGGCCTCGTCCACCGAGGCGATCATGTCGTCGAGGTTGACGTCGAGGCCGCTGCCTTCGCTGTTCCCCTCCCCCCGGTAGTGGAAACGGATCGTCGCGATGCCTTCCGCACCGAGGGCCCTGCCGAGCAGCACGTCCTTGCGGTAGGACTTGATCAGCTCGGCGTGCACCGAAGGGCACGATATCACCGCAGCCCGCACCTCGCCCGGGGGGAGATGCAGACCGCAGAACATGAGCGGCGACCGGTCGCCGAAGAAGGTCATCTCCTCGCGGACACCGGTGGCGGCATCGATGCGGACCGCGGTTCGGGTGTCATCCATGTGCGTGCTCCTCCACCCACTCGTACACCTCGTCGGCGACGAGATCCTGGATGCGGAGGGAGGTGAACCCGCGTACGACGCCGGGCACCGTACGAACCTCGATCCCGCTCCCGGCACGCTCGAGCACCTGCCCGAGCCTGCCCTCGGCCGCCTTCTCGAACTCGGTCCAGTACATCTCCTGGTCGCCGAACACCAGCCGCATCGGCACCCGTCGCTGGGCGAGGGCGCGGAACGGCTCGAGGAAACCCATGGTGGCGTCGGTTGCGCTGGCCTGACCCTTTTGCGTCTTTGCCGGGCCGCGACCGAACAGCGCACGCACCTTGTTGATGACGACGAGCCGGGCGATCCGCCTGGCGCGCCGCGTCCCGACGAACTGACGCAGCGTCCGCACGGAGAACGCCCGCTTGGCGAGGTCGCCCGTCGACGAGTACAGGGCGATGTGGGCGGCGCCGCCCTCGCCCTTCACCGGGTTGCGCACCGGGGGTGCCAGCAGCAACACTGCGGCGATGTCGTCTTCCTGAACGGCCCCGGCCAACGCCGTTCTCGATCCGAAGCACGTCCCGACGACGATGATGCGCGTCGCCCCGTGGGCCCGCAGTACCGCCGCCGCCTCGCGAAACACATCGACGGCGGGGTTGTCGAGATCGTAGATGGACTCACCGGGGAGGCTCTCGCCCAGTCCCTGGTAGTCGAGACGCATCGTCGGGTACCCGCGCTGGGCCAGACTGCGCCCCATGGTCACCCACATCCGATTGCGCCCCACCGTCGTGGAACCCGGATGGGTCCCGGAGAGCAGCAGCACGGCAGTCGTGCTCTGCGGCACGCCCTGGGGCAGGCTGACGAGACCGAAGTAGGTCCCCTCGTGCGGAGGGAAGAAGACCGGTTGATCCACCACCCGCGATTGCACGGCCTCGGTTGTCATGCTCATCGTCCCCCTGTCTGCGGCCGGCGCGCCTGGCGCCTTGCGTCCCGGGCCATCATGGGATCGGGACGACGATTGTACCGCTCCCCGTCCCGTGCCAGAAGGCCCCCGGCCCGATTCAGGGCGGTCGACCTATGAGTCTGCCGCGCACTCGGGTCACCGGAAGTCGCGGCTGCGGATGCCGTCGACGGGCCAGTGCTCGAAGCGGTGGGCGACCAGGTTGGTGACGCCGTCGCGGAACTCGAGGATCCCCTCGATCACCACCCCGATGGCCTTGCGGGCGATCTCGTAGTGGGCCTCCCACACCTGGGGCAGCACCACGACGTTGAGGAGGCCCGTCTCGTCCTCCAGGTTGAGGAAGCGCACCCCTCTCGCCGTTCCCGGACGCTGCCGGTGGGTGATGATCCCACCCACCCGGGCCCGGGTGCCGTGGCTGCGCAGCCGCAACGCCTCGGAGATGGGGAGGCAGCCCGACGTGGTCAGCCGATCGCGCAGGAAGGCGACCGGGTGGGTGACCGAGATGCCCGTAGACCACAGATCGGCCTGCACCGTCGTGACGTCGTCCATGGCCGGGAGCCGGGGAGCCGCCGTGCCGGGGGCGAGGGGGAGGCGGCCGGGACCCATCCCTGCCAGCGCACCCGCCGCCCAGATCCCCTCGCGGCGCCCGAGACCGAGCGGGGTGAGGGCTCCCGACGCCGCAAGCGCCTCGAGGGCGTCGAGCCCGATCCCGGTGCGCTGGGCGAGGTCCTCGGGGGACACGAAGTCGCCGCCGACCTGGCGGGCCGCCTCGATACGGGTGATCTCGGCGTCACCGAGGTTGCGGACGTAGCGCAGTCCGAGCCGGAGCGCCACCGCGCTGCGCAGCGGGTCGTCGACCGCCCCTCTCCCCCGTCGCCACGCCATGCCCAGGTACTCGACGATGTCGTCGGCGTCGGCATCCTCGAGCTCGATGGTGCAGTCGAACGCCGAGCGGTTGATGTCGGGAGGTGTCACGACGACGCCGTGGTGGATCGCATCCTGCACGAGGGAGTTGGGGGTGTAGAAGCCCATCGGCTGGGCGTTGAGCAGTCCGCAGAAGAACTCGGCGGGCCAGTGGAGCTTGAGCCAGGAGGCGGCGTACACGATGTAGGCGAACGACACCGAGTGCGACTCGGGAAAGCCGAACGCGGCGAATCCCTGGAGCTTGTCCCAGATCTCGTCCGCCGCAGGACCGGTGATCCCGGTGCCGCGCATCCCCTCGTACACCTCGTCGCGCAGCTTCCCCATCGCCTCGTCCGACCGCTTGTGGGTCATCGCCTGGCGAAGCCGGTCCGACTGCCCTGCGGAGAACCCGGCGCAGACCCTGGCGAGCTCCATGAGCTGCTCCTGGAAGACGGGCACGCCGAGCGTCTTCTTCAAGATCGGCTCGGCGGACGGGTGGGGATAGCGCACCGGCTCCTCGCCGTTGCGGCGCCGCAGGAACGGGTGCACGGAATGGCCCTGGATCGGTCCAGGGCGGATGAGGGCGACCTCGATGGCGAGGTCGTAGAAGGTCTTCGGCTTCATCCGCGGCAGCGTGGCCATCTGGGCGCGCGACTCGACTTGAAACACCCCGACCGTGTCGGCCCTGGTGAGCATGTCGTAGACCACCGGCTCTTGGGGGATGGTGGCGAGATCGACATCGATGCCGTGGGCCTCCCGAATCGCATCGACCGACAGGTGAAGGGCGTTCATCGCACCGAGCGCCAGCAGGTCGAACTTGACGATGCCCATCGCCGCACAGTCGTCCTTGTCCCATTGGAGCACCGACCGGTCCTCCATGCGACCCCATTCCATGGGCACCACTTCCCACAAGGGCCGCTTGGCGACCACCATCCCGCCGGAGTGGATGCCGAGATGGCGGGGGAAGCCGTCGAGCCGGAGGCACACGTCGTAGATGAGCTCCGCAGTGAGCCCCTCCGGCAGCGCCACCTCCTTCCGGATCGCCTGCGGGCTGCGGGTGTCGAGGTACTTGGTGAGGGCGTTGACCTGTGCCTGGGTGAGCCCGAACGCCTTTCCCACGTCCTGCAGCACCGAGCGGGCGCGGTAGGTGATGACGTTGGCGACCTGCGCCGTGTGATGGCGGCCGTAACGCTCGTAGACGTACTGGATCGCCTTCTCCCGCAGGTCCGATTCGATGTCGATGTCGATGTCGGGTGGGCCGTCGCGCTCGGGCGACAGG
>DKBA01000031.1 GCA_002450985.1 Acidimicrobiia bacterium UBA6912 | reverse complement strand
CGATGCGAGGGGGGCAAGGGCGACGCCTGAGCGTCTCCTGACGGAGCCACTCAGGGGGCGAGCCGTCGCCCCCTGCCCAGGTTGCGCGACGAAGAGACCCCCTCTCAGCCCGGCTGCGCCGGGCAGCTCCCCCTGGAGGGGGAGCCATCGAACGTGGCTCAAAGAGACTCGTAGATCTCGATCTGGCGTTGCGCCGGGTCTTTCCACGACCAGTCGTGGTGCATGCCGCGGAGCTGGATCGCCTTGCGGCGTTGGGAGGATCGCCACGCCCTNNGATGGCGTCGTCGTCGATCACCGTGTCGTGGAGCCCACCGACGTCGGTGACGACGGGGATGGTGCCGTACGTCATCGCCTGCATCTGGGCGAGTCCACACGGCTCGAAGCGGCTCGGCATCAGCAGCAGGTCGGCCCCGCCGAAGAGCCGGTGGGCGAGGGCCTCGTCGAAGCCCTCGATGAAGTGGAGCCGGTCGGGATGGGCGGCGGCGACCCACCTCGCCCGATCGGCGAGGTGGCGATCACCCGAGCCGAGCAGGACCAGGCGTGCGGGCACCCCCTCCAGGTACTCGACGACGTCGAGCGCGAGGTCGACACCCTTCTGCCAGGTGAGGCGGGTCACCATGGCCATGAGCGGGCTGCGCTCCGCCGTCCACCCGATCTCGTTGAGCAGCTCGCGGCGGGCCCGCGCCTTGGGCCCGAGATCCGCGGCGGAGTACGGAGCGGGAAGGTGGCGGTCGCGCCGCGGGTCCCAGGTGGGGTCGATCCCGTTGAGGATGCCGACGAGCCGGTCGCCCCTGGCCCGCAACGCCTGGTCGAGGCCGGCGCCGTGCTCGGCGTGGCGTATCTCCTCGGCGTAGTTGGGGCTCACCGCGACGACGTAGTCGGCGAGGGCGATGGCACCCGACAGCGGGTTGGTGACGCCGTGCCATTCGTAGGCCTCCGGGCGATGGCGGAGAAGGCTCAGCCATCCGCCGTGGGTGGTGCCCTGGTAGGCCAGGTTGTGGATCGTGAGCACCGACGGCCGTGGCTCGGCGAGGAAGCCGAGTGCGGCGCCGGTGTGCCAGTCGTTGAGGTGGAGGACGTCGGGCTCCAGCCGGGCGGCCAGTTCCGCCACGGCGGCCGAGAACGCCATGAACCGGAAGTCGTTGTCGTGCCAGCCGTGCCCGTTGGCGTCGTTGTAGGGGTGGGGCCGATCGATCGCCGGGGTGCGGACCGCGATGAGAGGGATGCCGTCGAGCACCTTGGTGCGACGGTAGGTGGTGATGCCCACCCACGGCGGCATGTCGAGGGGGAGGAACCTCGCGCTCCCCACGTCGTACGTCCCATAATCGGGCAGGACCACCGTGACGTCGATTCCGGATCGATGCAGCTCCCGGACGAGACCGGCTGCGGCATAGGCGAGGCCGCCGACGCGCACCAGCGGGGCGAGCTCGGACGCCGCGAAGAGGACCTTCATACGTCTGCACCCTGACGAAGCACCACCAGCCCGAACCCGGCGACGTCGACCGTCTGTCCTTGGGTGAGCAGCTGATGCGGGGGCTCGGCATCGAGCGCAGTGTCGATCACGGGCTGCCACGGTGCGGGCCCGAGACCGGCGGGGATGGTGAAGCCGCGGGCCCGGGGCGCCGGATGCAGGAAGAGGAGGAAGCTGTCGTCCAGCGGTGCACGGCCGTCGACGTCTGGCACGACGAGTCCCTGCCCGTTGAGGTAGATCGCCACCGAAGTGGGGGTACGCGCCTCCCAGTCGTGCAGCGACATCGGCGCACCTTCGGGCGTGAACCAGCGGACATCCTCGAGACCGGACCCGTTGGCCGGCGTGCCGCGCAGCCAGGTGCGTCTCCGGAACACCGGATGACGGCGGCGGAGCTGCACCATCCGGCGCCAGAAGTCGAGGAACGCAGCGTCGACCTTCCCCCAGTCGTACCACGACGTCTCGTTGTCCTGGGCGTAGGCGTTGTTGTTGCCGCGTTGGGTGCGGCTCAGCTCGTCGCCACCCAAGAGCATCGGAACGCCCTGGGAGAGGAGGAGGGTCGCCAGGATGCTGCGGCGGCGACGGTTGCGCAGGTCGCTGATCCCGGCATCGTCGGTGGGGCCCTCGACGCCGGTGTTCCACGACCGGTTGTCGTCGTGCCCGTCCTCGTTGTGCTGGCCGTTCGCCTCGTTGTGCTTGCGCTCGTAGGCGACCAGGTCCGAGAGCGTGTACCCGTCGTGGCTGGTCACGAAGTTGATGGACGCGGTCGGAGGACGCCGGCCACCGTGGGCGAAGATGTCCGAGCTCCCCGTCAGCCGGAAGGCGAACTCGGCCCGAGTAGCAGGGACGGCTCGCCAGTAATCCCGGACATTGTCGCGGTAGCGGTCGTTCCACTCACGCCACACGGCGGGGAAGGAGCCGACGCGGTAGCCGCCCGGTCCCACGTCCCACGGTTCGGCGATGAGCTTGACGCTGTTGAGGACCGGATCCTGGTACATGAGGTGGAGGAATGGCCCGGCGGCGTCGAACTCCAGTCCGCTGCGGGCGAGCGTGGTGGCCAGGTCGAACCGGAACCCGTCCACGTGGTAGGCCTGCACCCAGTGCCGGAGGCTGTCGGCGATCAGGCGCAGCACGGCGGGATGGTCCGTGTTGATGGTGTTGCCGACGCCGGAGAAGTCGAGATAGTGGCGGGGATCCTCGTCGCTCAGCCGGTAGTACGCCGGGTTGTCGATGCCTCGGAAGCTGAGATTGGGGCCGAGATCGTGCGACTCGCCGGTGTGGTTGTAGACGACGTCGAGGATCACCTCGAGCCCCGCGGCGTGGAGCGCCTTCACCATGTCTTTGAACTCGGCGACCTGCCCGCCCGGGTCCTGGGACGCCGCATAGCCGCTGTAGGGGGCGAAGAAGCCGATCGGCTGGTATCCCCACAGGTTGCGAAGCCCGTGACGCACCAGCGCGTGGTCGTGTACGAAGTGCTGCACAGGGAGCAGCTCGACGGTGGTGATCCCGAGCCCGAGGAGATGGTCGATGATCGGCGGCGAGGCGAGACCGCGGTACGTGCCGCGGAGCTCCGGCGGCACGTCGGGGTGCAGCTGGCTGAGGCTCTTGACGTGCGTCTCGTAGAGGATCGTCTCGTGCCAGGGGATCTGCGGCGAGACGTCATCGCCCCAATCGAAGGAGTGATCGACGACGAGCGACTTCGGCATGAAGGGTGCGCTGTCGTGCGGCTCGGCGACGTCGGGGTCCTGGATGTCGTAGCCGTACACGGCGCGATCCCATGCGATGTCGCCGTCGATGGCGTGGGCGTACGGATCGATGAGCAGCTTCGCCGGGTTGCACCACTTCCCCTGGCCGGGCGCCCACGGACCTTCCACCCTGAGCCCGTAGCGAGTGCCCGGCCCCAGGTCGGTCACGTAGCCGTGGTGGATGGAGCCGTCCGACGCGGAGAGCCAGTAGGGCGTCTCGGACCCGTCCGGCTCGAAGACGCACACGGCGATCGACTCGGCGATGTCGGAGTGGACGGCGAAATTCGTGCCGTGCCCGTCGTAGGTCGCGCCCAGCGGATACGGCCGTCCGGGAAGCAGGCGTGTCATCGGCGGGCGAGGGTACCAAGTCGGGGAGCCACGAAGAAGTGCCGCGTCCTCGCAACGGGCCCGTCGGAGCCGGCCGGCAGGTGTTCTGTCATCATGACGGGTGCGGCGTGATGTGCACGGTTCCCGTGAACAGACCGGCGATGCGCCCGTCACCCCTCGTGAGCGTGATGCGATAGGTGGCGAGGGTCCTGCCCCGGGTCACCTCCTCCGCTACCGCCGTGAGCGTGTCGGTGTGGCGCGTCGCCGCGGTGAGCACGAGATGGGTGTCGATGGCCACGGCGCGATCGCCGTGGGCGTTGGAGGCGAGGCTGAAGGCGCAATCGGCGAGCGAGAACATCGCACCGCCGTGGGTGACGTCGTAGAAGTTCTCGTGATCGCGACGAATCGGCATCGCCACGGTCACCGGCTCCTCCGCCACGAGCTCGAGTCCGAGGAGGGCGGCGTACCGGTCCCGGGCGAACAGCTCCCGGATGCGGCCCGCGCGGTCGGCCGCGGGCACCGCGTCGTTCACAGCGAGCGAGTGCGGCGGGTGAGACGCCACGCCGCCGGGAGCAGCAGGCCGGCGACGGCGATCTTCGCCAGGTCGCCCGGGATGAATGGCACCGAGCCGAGTCCCGCCGCCTCCGTCCACCCCACGTCGAGCGTGGCCGCCAGCCAGGGGACGCCGAACAGGTGGATGACGACGCTTCCCAGGAGGAACGCCGGCACGGCAGTGGCGATGGTGCGGTCCTGCTGCCGTTCGGCGAGGGCTCCGACCACCCACGCTGCGACGATGAAGCCGACGAGGTACCCGCCGGTCGCCCCGGTGGCGACGGTCCACCCCGAGGTCCCGCCGGCGTAGAACGGCAGCCCCACGGCCCCGAGGAGCACGTACAGCGCCTGGCTGGCGGCCCCGGCGAACGACCCGAGCGCGGCGCCCGCGAGCAAGACGGCGAAGGTCTGGCCCGTGATCGGCACGGGGGTGAACGGCAGTGGGATGCGAATCTGGGCCGCCAGCGCCGTGAGCAGGGCGAAACCGGCGATCAGCGATGCGGTGGCGGCCGTCGAGCGCGGGAGGACGACTCCGGTGATGACGCGGGACGGAACGGTCGCTTGCACAGACACCTCTTTGGCTTGCGGGACCGGGATTCTATCGTGCGGCCGTCATGCGAACCGGACTGCACCGTGCGATCGCTCTGGGGCTCCTCATCGGCGCGCTCATCGCCGGGCCCGCTCCCGTGCTGGGGATCGACATCGTCGAGGAGCCGGTGGGGGAGTGGACGCCGGCGGCGAGCCGGCAGCCGGTCGGTGACCAGGACCAACTCGCAGGACAGGTCGTCGGCACGCTCCGGATCCCGGCGATCGGTGTCGACGAGGTGGTTCGTGAGGGCATCGACCTCAGCGTGATCGATCAGGGCCCGGCTCACTGGGCGGGCACCGCGTTTCCCGGAGGCGCCGGCAACATGGTGCTCGCCGGCCACCGCACCACCCACAGCCATCCGTTCACCGATCTCGACCGGCTCCGGCCCGGCGACGTGGTGTTCGTGACCAACTCGAACGGCTTCGACGTGATGTACAAGGTCACGGAGAGCTTCGTCGTGACGCCGGATGCGCTGTGGATCTCCTACGACAACGGCGAGCCCCTCCTCACGATGTTCGCCTGCCATCCCAAGGGATCGGCGGCGCAGCGCATCGTGGTTCGTGCCACCCTCGTCGGGGGTGGCATCATCGCCTGAAGTGGGTCGCGATCGGACCTCCGCAACGCCATTCGTGCGGTGTGATTGACCCATACGCCCGGTACCATCGTCTCGATGGACGCAACAGAGCTCGACAGCGGCACACCGCAGCCGCCCGTCACGCCGATCGAACCCTTCGACGTCGTGCCGGCCGAGCCGCCTCCGCCACCCAAGATCCCGAAGTGGCCGTTCGTCATCGCCGGCATCCTGCTGCTCATCGGCACCGCGATCGGCGCGGCATGGCCGATCAACGTTCCGTACTATGCCCTCTCGCCGGGTCCTGTCAACGACACGAGCGACTTCATCTCGGTCCCGGCAACCATGGGCCCCGAAGATGGTGACTTCTTCTTCCTGACGGTGTCGCTGCGTGAGATCAACGCCCTCGAGTACGTCGGCGCGCTCCTCGACAACGAGGTCGACCTGAGCCCCAGGGAGAACATCCGCCCGGCGGGGGTTTCCCAGGACGACCTGAGGAGGCAGAACCTCGACCTCATGGAGATGTCGCAGGTCAACGCCAAGTACGTGGCGCTCACTCGTCTCGGCTACGACGTGACGCTCGAAGGGTCGGGGGCGCTCGTCACCTCGGTCGTCGAGGGTTCGGCCGCCGAGGGCGTCGTCGAGCCCAACGACGTCATCGTCGCCGTGGACGGCGAGCCGGTCGAGTTCTCCGAAGACGCCGTCGCCCTGATCAGCGGTCGGGCGCCGGGCGACGTCGTCGAGCTCGAGGTGCAGCGGACCGGCGAAGACGGGGAGGTTGCCGACCTCACGCTCACCGTGACCCTCACTCCCTTCCGCTTCGTCAACGAGGATGGCGTCGTCGAGGACGAGCCCGATCGCGGCATGGTCGGGGTGCTCCTCGTCAGCGCTCCGAGCAACATCGTGTTCCCGGTCGACGTCGAGATCGATGCGCAGAACATCGGGGGGCCCTCCGCCGGTCTGATGTTCGCGCTCGAGATCATGAACCAGCTCACACCACAGGATCTGACGAAGGGCTACCGGATCGCCGGCACGGGGACCATCGATTCGGACGGCAACGTCGGCGCCATCGGCGGGGTACGGCAGAAGGTGTTCGGAGCGATCGACGTCGGCGCAGACTACGTGCTGGTCCCTGCAGGCAACTACGACGACGCCGTTGACGCTGCAGGGAACGACATCGAGGTCGTGCGTGTCGCGATCATCGACGACGCCCTCGATTTCCTGGAGACGCTCCCACCCAAGGGGGCGTGACGTCCCGAGTCCCACGGCGCAGACCTCGAGCCGAGGACGCCGGAATGCGCAGGGAGAGACCGATTCCTCGGGTATCGTCGGACGATGCCGCCCGACTCCACCGCTGACGACATCGACAATGCGGCCTTTCCCTCGGCATTGCGTGGTTACGACCGAGATGCAGTCGATCGCTTCCGTCGCGAGGTCGCAGCCCGCGTCGCCGGCCTCGAGGAGCAGGTGACCCGCCTCGAGGCCAAGGTGTCACAACTCGGTATCGAGGAGGTTCCGGATCTCGCCGCCGAGATCACGAAGGTGGGCGGCGATGTCACGGCGGTGCTCGACGAGGCGAGGCGGGCCGCAACCGAGATGCGGGAGCGAGCCGCCGCCGACGCCGCCCGGTGGCGGAAGGAGACGGAAGCCGGCGTCGCGGAGACGAGGGCAGCTGCCGATGCCGATGCGGCGGCGCTGCGAGGATCGGCCTGGGACGAGGCGACCGCCATGCTCGAGGCGAGCACCACGACGGTCACCAAGCTCGTCGACGCGGCACGGCAAGATGCGCTGTTCATCCGCGCCGAGGCCGAGCGAGAGGAGCTGCGGACGGTGGCGGAGGCGAGGCGCAACGCCGACGACATCCTGCGGGCGGCCCGCGCCGAGGCAGACCAGATCGTCACCGATGCGAGCACCGAATCTGAGCGGATCCTCGATTCGGCGCGGCGTTCCGCGGAGGCGGCGCAGGAGCGAGCGCGGGCCCTGGAGGCTCGCCGCTCCGAGTTGATGCGAGAGCTCGAGGCAACCCGACGTTCCATCGACGAGCTCGGCACGCAGATCGACGAAGGGAGGACCGGGGGCGAGGTTGCGGCGATGCGTGTCGTGCGGCCCACCGATGAGCCGCAGACCGGGACGTGGTCCGAGGAGGAAGGCGGGGTGAAGATCATCCCGGCCTCGACGGTCATGGCCACCGGCAGGGTCGATGCGGACGAGCTCGCCGCCGAGGTCGAGCGCATGCGCAGCGCCCCGCCCGGGCGCGAACGCGAACCCAAACTCGAGCCCGAGCGTGAGCCCGAGCCTGAGCCCGAGCCTGAGCCCGAGCCCGAGGCTGTTCTCGAGCCG
>DKBA01000052.1 GCA_002450985.1 Acidimicrobiia bacterium UBA6912 | reverse complement strand
CTGTCGGTCGAGATCACGAAGCGGAGCCCGGGCCGCTCTCGCGCCGATCGCAGCAGATCGCTCGGCACGTCGAGGCGGTCGAGATGCGAGTTGACCTCGAGCGCGGTGCCGGTGGCCTCGGCGCCGTCGAACACNNCACCAGTCGAAGTCCATCAAGAAGTCCTCGTCGTAGTCGAGGCCGCCATCCGGGCCGATGTTCAGCTCGGCCCCGTGCAGGATGGTGAGGTCCGGGTACGCCTCACGGAGCCGGGCGATCTCGCGCCGTTCCGCGGCGACCTCTTCCCGCGACAGCCCGTTGATGGCGAGATCCTCACCATGTTCGGTGATGGCGATGTACTCGAGGCCGCGTTCGACCGCCCTGGCCACCATGTCGTCGAGCGAGCTGCGCCCGTCGCCCGACCACGTCGAGTGCACGTGGAGATCGCCCTTGATGTCGGCCTCGGTGACGAGATGCGGGAGCTGGTCGGCGGCGGCGAGGGA
Organism: Acidimicrobiia bacterium UBA6912; assembly: GCA_002450985.1. Taxonomy (GTDB): domain Bacteria; phylum Actinomycetota; class Acidimicrobiia; order Spongiisociales; family UBA5794; genus UBA6912. The sequence goes on along the minus strand of DKBA01000052.1, from coordinate 3,879 downwards.
GATCTCGTCGTGACCTTCCCGCAGCTCCGGCGGGACGACGGCGAGATCGAGCGCCCGGTAGATGTCCTCCTCGGAGGCCGACGCGATCACGTCCCCGGTCTCCGCGTCGGCCAGGGCGTACTCGTTGAGCGTCCAGCCACGGGCGATGGCGCGCTGGCGCAGCTCGATGTTGTGCTGCTTCGAGCCGGTGAAGTACACGACGGCGGCGCCGTACTGGTCGGGGGCGACGACGCGCAGGTCGACCTGGAGTCCGGTCCTGGTGACGATCGACGACTTGGTCTCGCCGTGGCCGAGCACCTCGATGACGGCCGGGAGCGCGACGAAGGCGTCCATGACCGGCCGCGGATCGGTCGAGGCGACGACGATGTCGATGTCGCCGATGGTGTCGCGGAAGCGGCGCAGGCTGCCGCAGTACTCGATGCGCTCGACTTGGGGGAGCTCGCCCAGCGTCTGCACCAGGCTCCGGGCCAGCGGCAACGCCTCGATGATCGGCGTGCGATGCTCCTTGCCGGCGAGGCCGAGGCGTTCGATCGCCTTGGCGATCTTCTCCTCCGACTTGGCGCCGAGCCCGGGGAGCTCCCTGAGCTGGTGAGCGGCGAGCGCCGCTTCGAGCTGCTCCAGCGTCTCGATGCCGAGGCGGTCCCGGAGCATGATCACGGTCTTCGGGCCCAGCCCGGGGATCTTGGTGAGCTCGACGAACCCTGGCGGGAACTTCCTCCTGAGNNGCGTCGCGCACCGCCGTCGCCGCCTTCTCGTAGGCACGCACTCGGAACGCCTGCGGGCTCCCCTCCTCGAGCTTCAGCAGGTCGGCGAGCTCCTGGAGCAGGGCGGCGATGTCGCGGTTCGACGGTCTGGCCGCCATCAGTAGCTCACGATGGTGAACGCCACGAAGACGCCGAGGAGCACGGCCGCCTCCCACCGCTCGAGCTTGCCGGTGCGGGCGAAGACCCCGGCGAGCACCACGGCGCCGATCATGAACCACAGCTCGAGCGCACCGACGTCGGTGAGCACCGCCGGCCCGACGAGGCCAGCGGTACCTGCCACGGCGAGCGAGTTGAACAGGTTCGAGCCCAGCACGTTGCCGACGACGAGGTCGGGGGCGGATCGCCGCGCCGCAGCGACGGCCGTCGCCAGCTCGGGCAGGCTGGTGCCGATGCCGAGCATCACGCCGAGAAAGGTCGCCGACAGGCCAAGCCGCTCACCGAGGTCGAGCGCACCGTCGAGGAGGACGTTGGCGCCGTACACGGTGGCGACCAGCGAAACCAGACCGATGACGATCTCGACCGACGGCTTCCGGTGACTGTCGACGAGCTCCTCCACCTCGTCGACGGCGAGGAGCTCGCTGGGCCCGTGATCTGCGGACCACCGGATGAGCAGCCAGAGGCTGACGGCCATCCCGCCGAGCAGCACGAGTCCCTCGAGCCGGCTCATCTGGCCGTCGGCCAGGATGATCGCAAGCGCCACCACCGCCCCCAGCATGAGTGCACCCTCGCGGCGCAGCACCGCCATGCTCGAGTAGACGGGCGCAAGCACCGCGGCGGAGCCGAGGACCAGCGTCACGTTCGTGGTGTTCGAGCCGATCACGTTGGCCATGGCGACATCGAGCTGGCCGTCGCCGGCCGCGATCGCCGACACCAACAGCTCGGGGAGGGAGGTACCCAGGCCGACCACCAGGGCGCCGATCAGCACGGCCGAGACACCGAACGCCTTGGTCACGCGCACCGCGCTCGCCACCAGCCGGTCGGAGGCGAAGATCAGCACGACGAGACCGAAGGCGACGGCCGCCAGCGATCCAAGCACGGGACTCCTCGATGGGGAACGCCGCGATGGTACTGGCCGCCGCCATGCCGCCTCGCCTGCCTCCCGCTCCCGATGGTGGGCTAGCCTCGCAGGCTATGCCTGATCATCCCGAGCGCGTCCACCGAACGTGGCTCACCTCCGAGGCCGCGCTCCCGGCGAAGTTCGTGCGGCCGCTGCTGCGCTTCACGGAGGTCGAGGCGGCCGGCGGATTCGTGATCCTCGCTGCCGCGATCGTCGCCCTCGCATGGGCGAACGCCCCCTTCGGCGAGACGTACGCCACGTTCTGGGAGACGCCTCTCGACGCGATGATCGGTGGGTTTCACATCGAGGAGTCGCTCAAGGAGATCGTCAACGATGGTTTGATGGCGATCTTCTTCTTCGTCGTCGGCTTGGAGATCAAGCGCGAGCTCGTCGTCGGCGAGCTCAACGACGTCCGCCGGGCGGCCTTGCCCGCGGTCGCCGCTCTGGGCGGCATGATCGCTCCCGCGTTGATCTACCTCGCCTTCGCCTCGGGCGCCGGAGGCGAAGCGACGCAGGGCTGGGGCATCCCGATGGCGACCGACATCGCCTTCNNCGCTCGCCATCGCCGACGACATCGGCGCGATCGCCGTCATTGCGATCTTCTACACCGACGACCTCAATCTCCTCTGGCTCGCCGGAGCGCTCGTGCTTCTCGCCGTCGTGTGGCGCGCCCGTCAGCGGCAGATCCGTGCCATACCCTTCTACGTGCTGCTGGGCTTCGCCATCTGGTTCTGCCTGCTGGAGTCCGGAGTTCACGCAACGGTAGCCGGGGTCACCCTCGGCCTCATGACGCCGGTGCACGCCTACTACACGGATGAGCAGTTCCGTCAGCGGAGCCGGTGGATCCTCGCGCGCTACGACATGGACGCTGCCTCTCCCCGGGCCAGAGAGCGGATCGACGCGGATGCGCTCGAGTTGGCCGCGATCGCCCGTGAGTCGGTCTCGCCGCTCGACCGATTGGAGCGCGCGCTCCACCCGTGGTCCTCGTTCCTCATCGTGCCGATCTTCGCCCTCGCCAACGCGGGCGTTCGGTTCGTCGACACCGACCTCGGATCGCTGGCCACCAGCCCGGTCACTCTCGGCGTCGCCTTCGGTCTCGTGATCGGCAAGGTCTTCGGCATCAGCGCGGCAACCGTGCTCGCGGTGCGACTGGGCATCGGCGCGCTGCCCCGCCGTACCTCGTGGCGTCAGGTCGTGGGGCTCGGCGCACTCGCCGGTATCGGCTTCACGGTGTCGCTGTTCATCACCGAGCTCGCCTTCACGAGCGAGGCGCTGAGCGACGCCGCCAAGCTCGGCATCTTCATCGGATCGACGGTGGCCGGTGTCGCCGGGTACCTGCTGCTGCGCTCGTCGCCGACACCCGAAGAGGAGCTCGCCGCCGCACGGCGCACCATGCATCTCGACGAGTACGCCTACGAGGACGACGCCACCTCGGCGGAGGCGCCAGCCGACTGAGCACGGCCGGTACGGTCACGGGCCGGAGACGTCGACCCGGATGACGTGGGTGCGCAGTGGGCGTACACCGGACTCCCACGGCCGTATCTGGCGCACCTCGACGGTGGAGGGGCCGGGTGCGGTTGCGGTGATGCGGAGCAGCTCCCAACGCCGCCCGAGTGCGCCTCGCCGGGTGATCTCCTTCCTGCGCGCACTGTTGCGCCGAGTGTGTCGCGTAGCGAGCAGCCTTGGAGCGGCCGTGGCAGAGGGTTGGGGGAACACGGTGGGAAGCGGTCCGGTTGAGGGCACCATGGCGAAGGTGCAGCAGGGGCCCAATCCGGTCGTGGCCGGCTGGTCGATGTTGCGGGCACAGCTGACGAATCGGCGCCCGCGGCCCTCCGCCACCGGCACCGGCGAGGTCGACCATGCGCCGCTCACCTCGACCCTCGAGGCGCTGCGTGCCGGGGGCGTCCAGGCCGTGGCGGCGCTGCGGCCCGCACTTGCCGCCTACCGCCGGCAGCTCGAGACAGTCACACCCGATGCCCTGAGTCGTCCCGAAACGCTCGCCTTCTGGCTCAACCTCTACAACGCAGGCGCACTCGATCTCGCCGCCGAGGCATGGCA
>DKBA01000139.1 GCA_002450985.1 Acidimicrobiia bacterium UBA6912 | reverse complement strand
ACGGTCAGCCGCCGCACGGTGCCGCCGAGGAGACGCTCGAGCACCGCGATCAGCTCCGTCTCGTCCGTGTAGGCACGGTCGAGCGTGACGTTCTGCGATCGATACCGGCCGTAGAGCTGCGGGTGATCGCCCACGTAGAGCGCAACGAGGATGGCGCCCATGAGGGCGGGTGTCGTCCAGCCCGGAGTGACGGCGATGCCCGCCAGCAGCCCGAGGGCGAGTGCGGCGAAGTAGTACGCCACCTCCTGCTGGTCGAGCTCGTCGGATCGCAGCCGGATGATCGAGAGGATGCCGAACAGCCCGAGACCGAGCCCGGCCCCGATCGCGGACGACGAGAGGGCGTCGGCGACGGCGAGCACGCCGATGTTGGCGCCGAGGTAGGCCACGACCATGCTCTTGTGGCGGTGGCGTGGGAAGTACATGCCGAACGTCAACACGACGATGGCGACGAGATCGATGGCGAACAGCACGGATCGGGACACAGTCGGCTCCTTGGTCGTTTCGTTGGTGGATCCAGGTTGCGGAGCGTCGCTGGGGATTCCCTGAGAGCCGCCTCCGGAGCCCCTGTGACTTCCTCTCAGCAGACTCTCAGCCGGTTCGGAGCCGAATCGCACCCCGACGGTCGACGCTGATGAGACGACGACCAAGAGACCGCCCATGCCCACTCCGACCCGATTCCGCCGCCGGACGATCGCCGTCATCGCCGCCGCCGTTCTCGTCCTCGCTGCGTGCGGCACGGGCGTCTCGAGCGACGCCGCCACTGCGGGCACCGACGCCTCGGCCGCAACCGATGTCTCGGCGACCGACGTCTTCGATGCTTCGTACNNACCGGCGAGAAGGAGTGGATCGAGGCCACCGTCACCGTCGATGGCGTCACCTACGAGCACGTCGGGATCCGGCTCAAGGGCAACTCGTCGCTGCGGGGGCTGACCGGAAACGGTCGGGGCGGCGGCCCTGGGGGCACGGCTTCGGCGGATGCCCCGGAGGATCTCCCGTGGCTCATACGACTCGACGAGTACGTCGCCGGCCAGGACCACAACGGGATCTCCGAGCTGGTGATCCGATCGAACGTCACCGAGACCTCGCTCAACGAGGCGGTGGCCCTCGACCTGATCGAGCTCGCCGGGCTGGCCTCGGAGGACGCCGCCGCCGTCGCCTTCACGGTCAACGGCAGCGACGCGGTCCTGCGCCTCGCCGTGGAGAACCCGAACGAGGAGTGGCTGGAGGAGAACTTCGACGGCGCCGCCGCCCTCTACAAGGCGGAGAGCACTGGGGACTACAGCTATCGCGGAGACGACCCGGACGCCTACGACGAGGTCTTCGACCAGGAGGCCGGCGAGGACAACGCCGATCTCACGCCGCTCATCGAGTTCCTCGACTTCATCAACAACGCCGACGACGCCACGTTCGCCGCCGAGCTCGCCGATCGGCTCGACGTCGAGGCGTTCGCCACCTACCTGGCACTGCAGGACCTGATCGACAACTTCGACGACATCGACGGGCCGGGCAACAACTCGTACCTGTCCTACGACATGGAGACGGAGATGTTCACGGTGGTCGCATGGGACCACAACCTCGCCTTCGGCTCCCTCGGCGCCGGTGGCGGCCCCGTCGGCGGCCTCGTCGGCGGCGAGCCGCCTTCCGACGCCGCCCAGGAGCCGGCCGGCGCCGCGCCCGGTGGCCTTCGGGGCGGCGGAGGCCCCGGCGGCGGCCCGGACGGAGCAGGCGGCCCGGGCGGAGCAGGCGGCCCGGCAGGGTCCAACATCCTCGCCGAGCGCTTCCTCACCGTGCCCGAGTTCTCCGCCCTGTACGACGAGGCGCTGGCGGATCTCGAAGCGTCGCTCTACGACAGCGGGGTCGCGGCCGAGGTGCTGGCGTCATGGGTCGAGGTCCTCGACGGCAGCGGCCTGGTGGACGCCTCGGTCGTGGCCGACGACGCCGCCCGCATCGCCGCCTACTTCGAGGGCTGAGGCGGCGGCACGTGCCGGCGCGTCCCATCCGGCGATACGGCGGCGATGCTCCGTTCACGAGTCCAGCCGCGCCAGTGCATCGGCGTACGCATCCCACACCGTCCGGCTGTCTTCGTCGTCCTCGTGCTGCCCGTAGAGGTGGACCGTGAACAACGTGATGTCGGTCAGATCCCAACGGCGTCGGTGGAGGTCCAGCGCATCGGGGTCGATCATCACGCCCGTGCGATCCACATAGCGCCCGATCAGGTCGCGATCCTCGCGGGCGAGCCACCACAGGTCTCGCTCCGGTGGTGCGAGGAGGACGGTGTCCCAGTCGATGAGCACGACGCCGTCGTCGGTGACGATCGTGTTGCCCCGGTGTGGTTCTCCGTGGGTCACGACGTAGCGATCGATCCCGCTCATGGCAGCGGAGGCCAGCCGGTCGTACCGCGCCAGCGCACGTGCGACGACTTCGGAGCGATCGTAGAGAAGACGCCGTGCCGCCTCGGCGAATGGACCGCCGGTCCAGGGTGCCGCCGTGGCCGACGCTGCTTCGTCGAAGCGATCCCGGCACGGAATCGAGAGATCATCGGCCAGAACCGCGTGGCGCGCCCTGCGGGGTGCGGTGTGGAGCGCGATCAGATGATCGAGCACGGCCGTACGACTTGCGGCGTCGGGATAGGGGCCCCAATCGAGCGCGGCGCCCTCGATGTACGGGTAGAGCGCCGCTACGTAGCTGCCGCCGACGGGAATCAGCAGGTCGCCGGTGCTCGTCGGCACCGGAGCGACGACGAAGTGAAGACCGAGGTCACGGAGCAGCCGAGCCGTGGCGAGCGCGGCGCCCAGGCGTACCCGTCGCGGAGGGCCGTCGTCGGCGCACGGGCCGGCTTCGACAGAGTCCACGGTGACGAACCACCGCCGACCGGCCGACTCGACGACCCAGTGGTGGCTGCCGAAACCCACGGCGGCATGGGTCACGTTGTCGGCATCGATCCCCCAGCCATCTCGGACGGCAGCAGCTATCCGATGGTTGGGGAGATCGGCCGGCTGCGTGTACATCGAGGCAACGATACGAGCCGGCGGTTCCGCTCGGGTGCGCCGTTGTCTCGGTCTGGGGCGATGTCAGGCGGCCGGGCGGTGACCGATGAGCTCCATCGCGGTGCGGATGTCCTCGGCGATCATGCGTTGTTTGCTCTTCTCGATGAGGTAGCTCCGCCCCGTCTGCAGGTAGGACGGGAGCACCCGCACGCCGTCCAGGAGGTACTCGGGGCCGCGGATCCGGTACGTGGATCCCGCCGGGATCACTCGTCGCCCGGTGCGCCTCCGGGCGATCTCGTTGAGCGATCGGATGGCGACGTCGCCCATGCACAGCACGACGGAGAGATTGGGGAACAGGTCGAGCTCTGCCTCGAGCAGGTGGGAGCAGTTCTTCACCGCCTCGGTCGGCACTGCCGAGTCGGGCTTGGCGCACTTGACGGCGGTGGTGAGGTACACGCCGAGTCCGAGGCTGTCGTCGATCGACCCTACGGGGAAGCCGGCGTCGCCGAATGCCTGGATCGTGGTCTGCATGAAGAACGGCGTCCCGGCCGCGCCGAAGTCGTCGTCAGGGTCGAGGGCCGGCGCCTCCGACACCATCACGCATCGGATGGAGGCGGCATCCACCGCGTCCACCACCCCGGGACGGAACCGCTCGTGCACCATGGCGGTGCAAGGGAAGCCCTCACACACGATGTGGCGTGACAGGGTGAGAACCATGACGGAGACCTCCGCGATCGTCGCCGAGAGTGGGCTCTGTCTCGTCATAGGCGGGCGACCAGGCCGGCGCTAGGGGCGACGGGCCCGGTCCGGTGCCCGATCGACGCCGTCGACGTGGGACAAAGGCCCGAATGGCCTCACCTCGGCTGGTCGTAGGCTGGCGGGATACGGCAGATCGCCCGAGGAGGACGCGCAGTGACCACGCAGGAACGCACCTTCACGTTCACCGACGACGGTGGCTTCGAGATCTTCGTGTACGAGTGGGCCCCCGAGGGGACACCGAAGGCGGCGCTGCAGATCGCCCATGGCGCCGTGGAGCACGCACTCCGCTACAAGCGTCTCGCCGAGTTCCTCAACGACCGCGGCTACGTGGTGTACGCCAACGACCACCGCGCCCACGGGCGCACCGCGGGCACCCTGGAGGCGGCGGGCCGAGCCGGGGAGGACGGGTGGAACGGCATCATCGAGGGGTTCGCCCAGCTCACCGAGATGATTCGGGCGGAACACCCTGGGATCCCGGTGTTCGTGCTCGGGCACAGCATGGGCTCGATCATCGTCCAGCAGTACATCGAGCGGTACGGGGACGGCATCGCCGGAGCGATCCTGTCCGGGAGTTGGGGCGCCATGGGCGACACGTCCGGGATCCTCGCCGCCATCGACGGCGCCATTGCTGCGGAGGGTCGTGATGCACCTTCGGCTCTCCTGGCGTCCATGTTCGGGTCGTTCAACGAGCAGTTCGACGGCGACACGGGGTTCGAGTGGCTGTCGCGCGACACCGACGAGGTGCAGAAGTACGTCGACGATCCGTGGTGCGGGTCGTTCGCCTTCAGCAACGGCTTCGTGCGCGACTTCTTCGCCGGCATGGAGGAGGCGTGGCGACCGGAGAGCGAGGCGAAGATCCCGAAGTCGCTCCCGGTGCTCATCGCCTCCGGAGCCCAGGACCCTGCCGGCGGTCATTCGGCAACGACCCAGGTGCTCATCGACCGCTACCGGGCGCTCGGGCTCGACGACCTCACCGCCACTCTCTATCCCGACGCCCGGCACGAGATCCTCAACGAGACCAACCGCAACGAGGTGCAGGCCGACATCGCCGAGTGGCTCGACGCCCGAGTGCCGGCGGCCGTGTAGGCCCGTCCGCAGCGCCCCCTCGCCCCCGTTGTCGGAGTCATGGCCGGCGCGCCGGGTGGGTGAAGGTGAGCGTGCTCATGAGGGTTGCGGCGCTTCGTCGGCGGCAGGGGAATTGACAGTGCCGATCGGGTCGGGGGCGGTGCGTTACTGCAACAGAGTGGTTGATTCGAGCGTCATACACGATATGATTCCCGTATGACAATGCTCAGCTTCCGTGTCGCCGATGATGAGGCGGCCGCCGCCCAGCGGTGGGCCGAACGGCTTGGTGTCGACCGCTCTGAGCTGTTGCGCGAGGCGCTCCATCGTCACCTGGTTCGACTCCGCGCCGAGGATGACGTCGATGCGTGGACCAACCTGCCGCTCACCGAGGATGAGGCGGCGTTCACCGAGATCGCCGACTGGGGTCCCGCCGACGACTGGTCGGATTGGGCCGATGCAACGGGGTGAGATCTGGTTCGCGGCGACTCCCGGCGGCGACCGGCCGGTGTTGATCCTCACCCGAGACCCGGCTGCCGATCGGATCGGTGCCGTCGTCGTCGCCGCTCTGACCCGCGTGACCCGCGGCCTCGTGTCAGAGCTCGAACTGACTCCTGAAGTCGATGGTGTGCCTACTGCCTGTGTTGTCAACTTCGACAACCTGCACACCCTGCCGAGGGACTCGTTCCGGCGGCGAATCACCCAACTCGGACCCGCCCGCATGGCAGAAGCCTGTCGGACACTACGGGACGCAACGACCTGTTGATACGTCGCACGACAACCCGATCGCGAGGTGCCGNNGTCACCGTCTCGATGATGTCGGCGGCGACGAGCACCTCGAGCCCCAAGAGCAGCGGCTGCCCGAACCGGGTGCGCGCCTCCATGAACACCGAGCGGCCCTCGAATCGGGCTGAGGCGGCGCGTACGAAGCCGTGGGCGCCGCCGATGAGGATGATCGCCACGCCGACGATCTCGAAGCCCTTCGCAACCCGCTCCATGACGCCGGTGAACTCCACGGCGCTCCTTCCTCCCGCCCGACCTCATCCTGCCAGACGATCCCTCAGATGGTCGGCAATACGCAGCGCATTCGCAATGATCGTGAGCGGGTACAGGTACCGCCACACCATCCACGAGTGCGACGGTGTGGAGTCGACGTACCACCAGTACTCCTCGGCGTCCTCACCGTGGTTGCCCTCGCTGCCGGTGAGCCCAGAGCTGCGCTCCTTCAGGATCGTGTCGCGGCCGTTCCCGGAGGCGAGCGCGAGACAGAGGTGCTGCCCCTCGTCGCAGATGCCACCGAGCCCGTCCTCGTTCCAGCGGTAGGCCTGCGATCGGGCGTGGTCGTGGGGCAGGTGCTCCCGGCGTCGCCGTGCTCGGAGTAGTCCTCGCGCACGGTTCCCCACGCCCGCTCCGAGAGGTAGGGACCCCAGCGCCGCCAGGCGGCGGCGTCGTCGGTGATCCTGCGTCCTTCTGCAGTGGCGGTGGTGGCGTCTCTCAAGCACTCCCGTCTCGGCGGGAGTGAGACGCGTTACGCGGCGGCCGCTACTTGGCGACGAGCCTCTTGACGGCGGCGAGGTTGGGGGCCCAGCCGACGCCCCATGCCTTGCCGGAGAGGATGGGGCCTTCCGGGTTCCAGTACGTCTGGCGGAACCGCTCGATCGTCGGCATCCGGAAGTCGTACGGAACGAGGTTGGCGACCTTGCCGTGCCAGGTGCGCTCCGCGGGCGGCTTGCGCAGCTCCTGGATGATGGCGATCACGCCGATGATGGCGAGAACCAGCTTCCAGAAGTCCTTGGGGGTCGGACGTGTCTTCGTGTTGGCCTGTTGACGTGCCATGACGCCAAGGCTACTCCGGATCGGCGACAGATCGTCCGGGCGGTTCCGATCACCTCGACGCGAGCCCTTTGCGCCACCCGCGCGCTGCCCACCTGCCTGGCAACGGCACAGCACGTCATGCTTCGGCACCGGTCGTGGCCGCAAGTCCGAGATCGCGCACCTGCATCTCCGGGACGACCTGGCGGCGTGTGACGGCTGCGACGTCTACTTCGATCAGCTCGAGGAGACGGTGAAGCTCGTGGGCCGTCTCGACGAGTCGAACCTGTCGCCGGAAGCCCAGGCGGTGCTCCTGGACGCCTTCCGCTCGCGGAAGCAGGGTGACTGACCCCGGCGCTGCTCTGCAACGCTCGATCGGCTCCTCGACGCGGTACTGCGATGGCGGGTCGGGCCGGACGCCCTCTACCCATGGCGCCGCACTCAGCCCCACGTGAAGGCCGGCACCTTTGGGGCCGAGTCGCTCGGAAGGCCGTAACGGACGAGCACGAAGGACAGCAGCACGACGCCGAGTGGGACGGGCACGGCCGCCTCGATCACCCGCTGACTACGGGTGATCGCGGCGACCTCGTCCTCGAAGTGCCGCAGGCGCCAGGATTGCCGGTCGGCGCGCCGCGAACCTGCCGGGTACAGCACATACGCGGCGTCCTTGGTGTTGAGACCGTACGTGCCATGCACGGAGGCGGCGACAGCCACTTTGCGCCCATGGGCATCGACGACGACCGGCCAGATGTCGCCCCCAACCGCGACCGAGCGAAGGAGCCACCGGGTCCCGTCGGCGAGCTCGACGCGCTGACCGCGGCCCATGAAGATCTTGAACCACCCGGCGCGACCCATGGCGGCGAGCCGCTCCCCGTCCTGCCTCAGCTCATAGACCGGAAAACCCCACCAGCCTACGCGCTGGATGCGCGCTCGGCCGAGGAGCGCGTGGTGACCGGCGAGCACGGTCGGTCCGCTCCCCCGACGCGTGGGCTCTTGGTGATGGGGTTCGGATGTAGTGGCCATGGGCGAGGTCTCCACGGCTCGCTGCTGCGTGCAGCGGGTGTACGCCCCTCTTCTTACGGCGGGCCACCGAGGACCGCTAGGGGCGACGGGGCCTCGGCGGGGGGACGAACGGTGTGCAACTCCTCGTGGAGCGCCCGTTCCACAGGTCGAGGACCTCGTCGAACACAATCACCGAAACGCTCTCCTGGGCGCGCGAGAACGACGGATCGGCTCGGGCGCCCGGCGCCGACTCGGTGCTCGTGCGCATGCTCGCCGTCGTCACCGCACTCCTCGTACGCATCTCCCTGCGTCGTGCGGGCGCCACGCCCCCACGACAGCGCGTACGCTTGGCGTCTGTCCCCACAAGAGGAGTTGTCCGATGAGCGGTGTGCGTGTTCTCGTCGGGACGAAGAAGGGCGGCTTCGTGCTCACCGCCGGAGCCGACCGCAAGGGGTGGACGGTCGAGGGCCCCCACTTTCCCGGGTGGGAGATCTACCACATGACCGGCTCGCCGGCCGATCCCGACCGCCTGTACGCGTCGCAGTCGAACGGTTGGTTCGGCCAGCTCATCCAGCGCTCGGACGACGGCGGGGCGACGTGGGAACCGGTTGGCAACGAGTTCGTCTACGAGGGCGAGCCCGGCACCCACCTCTTCTACGACAACACGCCGCGGCCGTGGGAGTTCAAGCGGATCTGGCATCTCGAGCCCTCGCCCA
>DKBA01000060.1:27053-27608 GCA_002450985.1 Acidimicrobiia bacterium UBA6912 | reverse complement strand
CTGCTCCGTCTCGGCGCCGAGTGGATCAAGCCCCTCGTCGACGAGCTGCGGGGATAGCCGGCGTCCGTGCCGGCTACGTCTAGAACGGAGTCACGGTCGCCACTTCGAGTCCGATCACCTCGACGCGCGCCGCCACCAGAGCTGTGTTCTGTCCGGCCACACTGGCGCAGTCGACCGTCAGAGACTCGGGCCCTGCGACCGTCACGATCACCGTCCACGAGAGCAGCACGGCTTGGCTGTTCGAACCGACCTCGGTGTTGGCCTGCGACGCCGCGCCTGGCCCCGTGTATGCGCCGCCCAACGTGCACATGACCCAGCCTTGCCGCCCTGCGTCGTTCGACAACGTCACCGCCGGCCACAGCGCATAGCTACCCGCCTCCGGGAGCGTAATGGTGGCCACGGTGACCTGAGACCCGGTATCCGGGATCGGCACCGGCACCACGCTGACATGGCTGTAGGCGTCTGCCGCGCCGCCCTCGCCGGGTACGCCCTGTGGACCCTGCGGACCCACGGGACCCTGCTCACCCTGCAGACCCTGCAGACCCTGCTCACCCT
>DKBA01000060.1:0-27009 GCA_002450985.1 Acidimicrobiia bacterium UBA6912 | reverse complement strand
CCGCGGGACCCGGCTCACCCTGCGGACCCGACTCACCCTGGGGACCCTGCAGACCCGGCTCACCCTGCGGACCCGCGGGGCCCTCGGCGCCCATGAGCTCATCGGGGGAGAGACCCTGTACGGTGGCAGCGTCGACGACACCGGCGAGTGCGAGGCGATGGAGGAACGCTGCCATCTGCTGACGCGTCAAGGTGTCGGTCGGACAGAACTCGTCGTTGAGCGGCGGATTGCAGCCCCTCGTGATCCCGGTTTCGGCCAACCAGGCGATGTCCTCGCTGAAGATGTTGTCATCCGCAACATCGAGGAACCCGGAGCCGGCGATGACCATCGACGGCGCCAGGACCACGACAGCGACCGTGCCCAGCAGAGCCAACCTCACGTGACGACGTGGGTTCGCGATAGTCGGGCGCCGATCGATGATGCCCTGCAGGCATCTCCAGAGTCGCAGCATGGTGCTGGTCCTTTCAGTCGTGCGGCGCGACCTCCGATGTGGCTCGCTGCCGTTGCGCCTCACGGCGCCGAATCACGCGACGCCGTGAGTGGGCACGGACGCCCTGCCTTCGGCGCGCGTTTCGATCGAAGGAGACCGTCGGCTGCACATCACCCCGGATAACGGATGACCCTCGTCGTGCGGCGTGCACCCGAAGACGCGTCGCCGGCTCCTCGAAGCGGCGCCGTTCCCTCAGACCAGCCCGATGGGGCGGTAGTGGATCTGCTCGGCGAGGGAGATCGCCGTCGTCGTGCGGTCGACGCCGGGGATCTGGAGGATGCGCTCGACGATCTCCATGATGCCTTGATTGGATCGCGCCACGACCCGGCACAGGAGGTCACCGACGCCGGCGATGGTGTGCACCTCGACCACCTGGGGGATCTCCTCCAGCTTGCCGACCACGCCGGTGAAGCTGCCTTGGGCCACCTCGATGGTGGTGAACGCCATCACCCCGTAGCCGAGCGCCGCCAGGTCGATCTCGGGCCCGAAGCCGGTGATCACGCCCCGATCCTGCAGGCGCTGGAGCCGGGCGTAGACGGTGTTGCGGGCCACGCCGAGGAGACGGGCGATCTCGAGGATGCCGGCGCGGGGGTGCTCGGCCAGGGCGCCGATGAGCCGGGCGTCCAGCTCATCGATCGGCTGGTCAGAATGCTCACTCGGCACGGCATGAACCCCCTCTAGTGCACCACGGTGCGCAGCGAATGCTGCCGCTATTGACGATCCCGTTGCAGCTGAGTACCAAAGACTAAGCAAAGTGATCAGCGTCGCGCTCGTTCCCAGGCGTCGATAGGGTGCTTCCCAGTACGACGTGGCCAGCACGACCTGGACAGGAGGGACATGCCCACCTACCGCCCGGACATCGCCTCGATCCCGGTCTACACGCCGGGAAAGCCGATCGACGAGGTGGCGCGCGAGCTGGGTCTCGACCAGATCGTCAAGCTGGCGTCCAACGAGTGCCCGGTCCCGCCCTTCCCCGAGGTGGAGGAGGCGATCGCCGCCGCCACCGGCACCCTCCATCGCTACCCGGAGAACTCCAGCTACCGCCTGGTGCGCGCGCTGGCGGCCACCCATGACCTCGCCGAAGACTACTTCTGGGTCGGCGCCGGCAGCAGCCAGCTGCTCGGCTGCATCGCCCTCGCCGTCGGCGGACGCGGCACCTCGGCCGTGTATGCCGACCCGAGCTTCGTCATGTATGGGCTGTACGCCGTGCTGAGCGGCTCCGAGTCGATCAGGGTGCCGCTCGACACCCACCTGGCCCACGATCTCGATGCGATGGAGGCGGCGATCCGCCCCGACACCACCGTCGTCTACGTGTGCAACCCCAACAACCCCACCGGCACGCACGTCTCTGGCGATGCGGTGTGGCGGTTCATCGAGTCGGTGCCCGACCGGGTGCTGGTCGTCGTCGACGAGGCGTACGCCGAGTACGCCACCGCACCCGACTACGCCAGCGCCATCCCGCTCGCCGTCGAGCGCGACAACGTGGTCGTCGCCCGCACGTTCTCCAAGGCGTATGGGCTCGCCGGGCTCCGCGTCGGCTACGCCATCGGCCGGCCGGAGACCCTCGCCCAGCTGCGCCGGACGCAGCCGCCGTTCTCGGTGACGACGCTCGGCCAGGTGGGGGCCACAGAGGCGCTGCGCCATCCCGACCGGCTCGCCGAGCGTATCCACGACAACGCCCGGGGACGCGCCTGGCTCGCCGTCGAGCTCGCCGCCCGCAACGTGGAGGTGGCGCCGAGCCAGACCAACTTCGTCATGCTGCTCGGGGAACGGGACACGCAGCGCGTCGCCAAGGAGTCCATGGAACGCGGTGTCATCATCCGCACCCTCGGGCCGTCCGCCAGGGTTTCGGTGGGCACGCCGGAGGAGAACGCCAGATTCATCGAGGTATGGGACGAGGTGGCGTCGTCCCATACCTCGAGCTGACAGAGGAGGAACCCGTGTCGATCGACGTCGAAGCCGCCTTCCCGATGCGCCAGGTGCTGGCTCCTGACGGCTCCGTGGTGGGCGAGCTGCCCGTCCTCGCCGACAAGGAGCTCGTCGACCTCTACCGCCTGATGCTGCGCTCCCGGATCTACGACCGCAGGGCACTCGGTGCACAGCGCCAGGGCCGGCTCGGCACCTATGCGATGCTCGAGGGCCACGAGGCGGCCCAGGTGGGATCGGCGGCGGCGTTCGCCGACGGCGACTTCATCTACCCGGCGTACCGGGAGCACGCGGTCCAGCTCACCCGCGGGCTGCCGCTCGACGTGATCCTCACCTACTGGCGGGGGCTGCCCAACGCCGCATGGGACGTGCACCGCCACCGGATGATGACCAACACGGTGCCGATCGCCAGCCACCTCCCCCACGCGGTGGGGCACGCCTACGCCGCCCGCCAGCGCGGCGAGGACGTCGTCGTCGGCACGTTCTTCGGCGACGGCGCCACCTCCGAGAACGACTTCCACTCCGGGCTCAACTTCGCCGGCGTGTGGAAGGCGCCGACCGTGTTCGTGTGCGAGAACAACCTCTACGCCATCTCCGTGCCGTACGAGAAGCAGACCGCCTCGGCCACCATCGCCCAGAAGGCGATCGCCTACGGCATCGAGGGGGTACGGGTCGACGGCATGGACGTGCTCGCCGTGTACGCCGCCACCAAGGAGGCGGTCGATCGGGCCCGCCGCGGCGACGGCCCCACGCTCATCGAAGCGCTGTGCTACCGCTACGGTCCGCACGCCACCGCCGACGACGCCCGCCTCTACCGCGGCTCGGAGGAGGAGCGGGCATGGCGGGAACGCGACCCGGTGGACCGCTACCGCAGCTTCCTCACGGGCCGCGGGCTGTGGGGTGACGACCAGGAGACGGCGCTGCTCGCCGAGGCCGAAGCCGAGTTCGATGCCGCCATGGAACGCATCGAGACCGCGCCTCTCCCCGATCGCGACGACATCATCCGCCACGCCTATGCCCGGATCCCACAGCTCCTCGTCGACCAGCTCCACGCGTCGCAACGAGCCCGCGGCGAGACGCTCTCCGAGTTCTCTCCGAACGAGGTGTGGACGCCGGGCGAGGGCGACCCTCTTCCCGACGGCCCCACCGAGCGCTGGACCATGGCCGAGGCGATCAACGCTGCGATGCACGAGGCCATGGACGCCGACGGCACCATGCTCATCCTCGGCGAGGACGTCGGACTCGCCGGCGGGGTGTTTCGCATCACCGAGCGCCTCCAAGAGCGCTTCGGCGCCGACCGGGTCGTCGATACTCCGCTCAACGAGTCCGGCATCGTCGGCACCGCCATCGGCATGGCCGTGTCCGGCAGCCGGGCCATCGCCGAGATCCAGTTCGAGGGCTTCGCCTATCCGGCCTTCGACCAGATCGCCAGCCACATGGGCCGCATCCGGTTCCGCTCCCGGGGCCGGGCCACCGTCCCGATGGTCCTGCGCTTCCCCAACGGCGCCGGCATCGGCGCCCACGAGCACCACTGCGACTCGCCGGAGACGTACTTCGCCCACGCCCCGGGATTGGTGGTGATCGTCCCGTCGTCGCCGATCGACGCCAAGGGACTGCTCGCAGCCGCGATCGAGTCCGACGACCCCGTCGTCTTCCTGGAGCCCAAGGTGCTCTACCGGGCCGGGCGTGAGGACGTCCCGGTCGACCGCTACACCATCCCGTTGGGCAGGGCCCGCATCCGGCGCCCCGGCAGCGACCTCACCCTGGTGACGTACGGCGGGCTCGTGCCGCCATCGCTCGCCGCGGCCGCGGTCGCCGCCGAGGAAGGCATCGACGTCGAGGTCATCGACCTCCGCACCATCTATCCGTGGGACGTGGCCGCGGTCCAGGCGAGCGCCGAGCGCACCGGGCGGCTCCTCGTCGTCCAGGAACCACAACGAAGCTTCGGCGTCGGCGCCGAGATCGCCGCCGAGATCGCCGAGCGCTGCGGCTACGCGCTCGAGGCGCCGATTCATCGCATCGGGGCGACCGACGCCCCGTGGCCCCAGTTCGCCATCGAGCAGCACGCCCTGCTCGGNNACCGAGGCCGAGATCGTGCAGTGGCTGGTGGAGGTCGGGGACGAGGTCGCCGCCAATCAGCCCCTCGTCGAGGTGGAGACGGCGAAGGCCGTCGTCGAGATCTCGGCGCCGCGCCGCGGCATCCTGCTCCACCACGGAGCCGCGGCCGGTGCCACGCTCGAGGTGGGGGCGCTGCTGGCGGTCATCGGTGAGCCCGGCGAGACGTGGGCGAGGGCGGCCCCCACCCCGACAGACGCCGCCCGCGCCGCCGTCGCCGACGAGATGCGCACTGCGGTCGGCGACGCCACCGCCCGGCCGCCGGGCGGCCCGGTGAAGGCGGTCCCGCTGGTCCGCAAGCTGGCGCGAGACCTCGGGATCGACCTGGCCACGGTGACCGGCACCGGGCCTGGTGGCGCCATCACCCGCGACGACGTCCACGCCGCGGCTGCGTCGGCTCCTGAGACTGCGGCCGGCACCGGTGCCCCCGCCGGCGAAGAGGTGGTGGCGCTCTCCACCACCCGGCGCACGATCGCCCGCAACCTCTCCCGGTCGTGGACCGAGATCCCCCACGTCACGGTCTGGGGACCGGCCGACGCCACCCGCGTCCTCGCCGCCCGCCGCAGCGAGGATGGTCCGCTCGAGGCCTATCTCGTCCGGGCGGTGCTTCCGGTGCTCGCTGCGTTTCCCGACTTCAACGCCACCTTCGACGGCGAGACGCTGACCCGACATACGGCGGTCGGCATGGGGGTGGCGATGGACACGGACGCCGGTCTGGTCGTCCCGGTCGTGAAGAACGCCGGCGGCCGGTCTCCCGCCGAGCTGGCAGCGGAGATCGAGCGGCTCATCGAGGGTGCGCAGACCCGCAGGCTGACCCCTGACGACATGGTGGGCGGCACCTTCACCGTCTCCAATGTCGGCGCGGTCGGTGGCGGCTATGGCACTCCGATCATCCCCTACGGCACCACGGCGATCCTCTCGGTCGGACGAGCCCGCGAGGATGTCGTCGTGCGCGACGGCGGGATTCGTGTGGCGCCGCTGTTCCCCGTCGCCCTGTCGTTCGACCACCGCGTCATCGACGGGGCGTCGGCGTCGCGCTTCCTCAACGCCTTCGTGGCGTCGCTCGAGACCTTCGGGACATGAAGCGGCCGTATCGACTCGATACATCCTCAGAATTGATGACGTTCATCACATCTGATGATGACGCACCGTCCATCAGCCGCGATGATCGCTCCCAAAGGCCGGGGTTGAAGGACCGGCCGGGAGCACGGACCAGGAATGTCGATGCGGTTGTGGGTTAGGTTGATCGCACTCCAGCCCCACGAGCAGGGGTCGTCCCTCGTCGAGTACGCCCTCGTCGTCTCCTTCATCGCCCTCTCCGTCTTCGCCGCATTGCGTTTCATCGGCGTACGGGTGGACGTCACCCTCCGGGAATTCATCGACGCCATCTGGTGAGGGCGGCGCGGCCCGCAAGGCCGCGATCACGCCGGCAGCAGCCACGTCTCCCGATCCGCCGGGATCGACCCGGCGAACGGCGGCGTCGTCCGCACGAACCACTCTCGGCCGAACGCCTCGTGGAACGCATCGAGGGGGAGACTGAGGAACCACGAGTCGTCGGGGATCTGGCTGGCGTGGGCCATCATGGCGGTGCGCTTGCGTTCGACGAAGTCGGCGATGTCGACGGCCGTGGTGATCTGCGCATCCGGCACTCCGATCACGATCTCCTCATCCGGGGTGTCGGTGCGTGGCGTGTCGATGCCCTCCTCCCGGGCGCGGCGCGTCATCTCGATGATGCGATCACGGTTCATCGTGGCTTCGAACACACGTGGGGTGCCGGCGCGCTCCGCCGCCCGATGGCCCACCCGGTGGACCTGGATGTGGTCGGGGTGACCGTAGCCGCCGTTGGCGTCGTACACGGTGAGCACATCGGCGCGCTCCTCACGCAAGACGGCGGCGAGCCGTTCCGCCGCCTCGTCGAGGTCGGCGCCCCAGAACGCGTCCGGGTGGTCGTTCGCCGGCGTGCCCATCATCCCCGAGTCGCGGTAGCCGAGGAAGGCCACCCGCTGTACACCCAGGATCTCGGCGGCGTCGNNTGGTCTCCGTGATTCGCCGTTGCTCCAGTGCCTCGCCCTCATCGAGGAACCCGTCTGCGACCTCGCCTTCCTCGCCGTGGGTGGCGACGACGAGCACCACACGGTGACCGTCCGCCGCCGCGCGCGCCATCGTCCCGCCGGTCGAGATGGCCTCGTCGTCGGGATGGGCATGAAAGAAGACGAGAGTGGCCAGGGATCCTCCTCTGCCGGTCCCCCGAGGCTACCGGTGACGATGCGCCATCGTGGCGGGGCGAGGGACCGGTTCGCCGAGTGCGGGGTCACCCCGCCGTGTTCTCGGGGACTGCCGCGGTGATCGCCGTCACGCTCCCGGCGTCCTTCGTGGCGCCCGGCGTTCCGTACATGCGGTTGAGGGCGTGCCGGTAGTGGGCGGCCCGCCACACCGAAGAGATGCAGATGCTCGCCGGCACCGCATACGCACCGATGAGGCCCGTCGTGGTGGCGACGGCGATCGACACCAGACTGGCGACGACCTCGATGAACGCCAGCGGCCGCTCGTACCCACCGCCGTACAGCTCCCGCTGCGCCGGCATCACCGCACCTGCCAGGGCGCCGCCCAGGATCATGAGTGCAGTGAGGCCAGGCAGCTCGTATGCCTGCGACACGAGCCAGCTCAGCGGGTTCCACGGCCAGGCGCCCCCGGTTGCCGCCAGGGCCACAAGCGTGAAGACCACGATGATCATGATGAAGACGCGGGCCACGTGGCGCGCCGCCGCCCTGTCACGGTCGTAGGCCGCCTCCATCGAACGCGGCCCCAAGGAGGCGTTGAGCCCGACGCCGAGCACCGAGAGCGGCTGGGAGGCGAGCCGCGCCCCTTCGGCGTAGCCCAACGCCTCGGTACCCGCCAGGCTGCCGACGAGCGATGCGATGGCGAACCCCGCAACGTTGGGCACGATGCCGGTGACGAGCAGCCAGCGGCCCGACGCCACCAGTTCGCGCCAGCCGACCGCGGCGGCACCCCTCTGGCGCAAGGACGCGGCGATCACCAGTCCTGCGAGCAGAGAGACCATCGCAGCGATCGAGAACGCTCCGAACGGGACGAGCGAGTCCGCGACATCGAGGAGGATGAGCGCGACGAGGGCCACAGCCGTCGCCACCAGCTGGACCGCCGAGATGGATGCCGCCCGCCACGAATGCCCGGCGACGTGCAGCATCCTGCGGACATGAGCCTGCGCCGGCATCAGGACGGTGGGAACGCTCACCGTCACGGCGAGGTTGCGGATCGTGGTCCAGTCGGCGTGCGCCGAGACGATCACCATCGCCATCGCCACGGCGACGAGCGCAATGACCGAGGAAACCAGACCGACCGGAACGGACGATCGCAGGATCGGAATGCGGTGGGATGGGTCATAGGCCACCGCCTTCACCTCTGCGGGCAGGTAGATCAGGAACATGGGCAGCACGACGCCGAGCTGGTGCGCCGTGAAGAAGACGGCGTAGACGCCGAGGGTCGACGCATCGAACAGCTGGGCCGCGGTGACTCCGACGACGAAGGTCGCCAGCGAGCTGAGCCCGGCGTCGAAGAGACCGGCCGGGACCTTGCGGCCGAGACCGCCAGACCGCGTCGTCACGATGCGGCGACCTCGTCGCAGAGGTCATGAACCCGGTGCGCGCCGCCATGGCGGAACGAGCAGCCAGTCATGGTGTTGGCCTTCCTCTTCACGGGCACGACCGTGCGCAACGCACCGCCATCGCCCACGGCGTCTCGCGGGTCAGCCAGCCGCGCCGCTCTGCGGTTTGCGGAGAATGACGACGGTGTAGCCCGCACCGGCGGGACCAACTCCTTCGACGGTCTCCTCGCGCTCCTTCTCGAGCCCGGTCTTCTCCACGAGCAGCTCGTGGACCTCGTCGCCGCCCATCGACTGACCGAAATCGCCGAGGAAGTGGACGGCGATGAGCGTTCCACCGGGGAGCAGCCGGTCCCCGAGCTCTGCGGCGACTCCGCCGAGGACCTCCTTGGGGAAGAGGTAGAGGACGTCCGATGCCACGATGAGATCGAACCGACCGTCGGGCCACTGGCCCGGAATCGCGGCCTGCAGGACTTCGACGTTCCCGAGTGGAGCGAGGCGTTCCCTGGCCCGCTCCACCGCCGACGCAGCCACGTCGATCGCAACGACGGACTCGCACAGCGGGGCGAGCTGTTCGGTGAACACTCCCTCGGCGGCCCCGATCTCGAGCGCCCGGCCGTACCTCCTGCCGCTGAGGAGCTGCAGCGTGTACGCGTACTTCCCGACTTCGTACGGATTGCTCTCGAACCGGTAGGGATCGACGGAGCCGTCGTACAGGCGGTTGACCTGCTTGTACCCGAAGCCGGGTTGCCACAGCCACCCCGATTCCCGGAGTTTGCGTCCCGACGACGGCGACACGCGGTCGATGAGGGGCAGGGCTCTCCGGGTGACCGACGCCGCCGCGTTCCGACCGACGATGCGGCCCTTCCTGACGACGTCGATCCCGAAGCCCAGGGCCGGACGCAGCGCCTCGGGGGACGCTTCCAGGATGCGCGCTTTGCGCGAGCCGGGCACCACCTTCATCTCAAGAACCCCCTCGTGCGATGACCGATCCAATCGCGACGGATCGCAACTCGAGCCGGGACGCGCTCACCCGCCCCGCAGCGCCGAGCGGCGAACGCACAGGAGCAACGGCGCACCTTCGATATCCCACCATCGAACCCCCCCTCCCACAGATCATTCGACGCCCGCCGTGCCGCCACACAGGCGCAGGACGGGTCGCTTGCCGTGCGAGGCTAGCAGCCGGCCTGGCGCGGGGACCCGTGGCAACGCACCCCCTATCTCCACCCGGTGGGCCACCGCCGACACGGGCTGCGGGCATAGGCTGCCGCACGAGAGGGGACGAGGTCGAGAGCGCACCTCCGGGTGGCCCGGTCGACGGTTGCGAGGCTCGACCAGGAGCGTCGGGGGTCGCCCGCACGCAGAGCGAGGGCCGTGCCGCCCGGGTGGGCAGGCGGTCGGCGGGCACCCCCGGAAGCTCCGGCGCTCAGCTCCCGCCCCCCACCTCCTCGAGCCGTCCGGCCAGGAACGTTCGCTCCACCTCGTTGTCGGCCAGCTCCAGGGCGCGCCGGTAGGCGGCGGCCGCCTCTCGTTCCCTCCCCAGACGCCGCAACAGGTCCGCCTGCGCGGCATGGAACAGGTGATACCCGGCGAGGTCGTCTGCCAGCGGATCCAGCATCTCGAGCCCGACGGCGGGGCCGTCCGCCATGGCGTGGGCGACGGCACGGTTGAGAGCGACCACCGGGGTGGGGAGCCACCGAAGCAGCTCGCCGTACAGCACGGCGATCTGCGCCCAATCCGTCGCATCGGCGTGCGGAGACGTGGAGTGGAGCGCGGCAATGGCGGCCTGCAGCTGGTAGGGACCGGGTCGGCGCAGGGCGAGGGCGCGATCGAGCAGCTCCGCCCCCGCGGTGATCTCGTCACCGTCCCACCTGGAACGATCCTGCGCCTCCAGCAGCACGAGCCTGCCGCCATCCATCCGGGCCTCGCGACGTGAGTCGTGAAACAGCATGAGCGCGCACAGTCCCAGCACCTCGGGCTCGTCCGGCATGAGCTCGCCCAGCAGCATCCCGAGCCGAATCGCCTCGCGGCACAGGTCCGCCCGAATCAAGTCTCCCCCGGTCGTCGCCGCATACCCCTCGTTGAAGATGAGGTACACGACGGCGAGCACGGCATTCAGCCGTTCCGGCAGCTGCTCGTCCGGCGGCACCCGGTACGGGATGCCCGCGTCGCGGATCTTGCGCTTCGCCCGCACCAGCCGTTGCGCCATCGTCGGCTCGGTGACGAGGAACGAGCGTGCGATCTCGGGTGTCGTCAGCCCGCCGAGCGTCTTCAAGGTGAGCGCCACCTGCGCGTCGAGGGCGAGTGCCGGGTGACAGCAGGTGAAGATGAGGCGAAGCCGGTCGTCGCTCACGACGCTCTCGTCCCCCTCCTCCGGGTGCTCCGTGCGGCGCCGGTCGAGCTCGACCAGGTACTCGAGCTCCTCCTGCTTGCGGGCGTAGTTCGCCCGGCGACGCAGCCGGTCGATGGCCTTGCGCCGCGCCGTGGTGGTGAGCCACGCCCCAGGGTTGTGAGGGACCTCGCGCTGCGACCAGTGGCGTAACGCCGCCACGAACGCCTCCTGCGCCGCCTCCTCCGCCAGCTCGAAGTCACCCGTCTGGCGGATGAGCGTGGCGACGACCCTGCCGTACTCCTCCCGGAAGGCGCGCTCGACCGCACGTCGAGCGGCGCGCGTGGGTGCGGGATCAGCCGGCGACGTCGGCCGACCAGTCGTAGATGGGGCGAACCTCCACCGACCCGTGCCACGAGCCCGGCAGCTCGGCGGCCACCGCGATCGCCTCGTCGAGATCGGCAACGTCGATGAGGTAGAACCCGCCCAGCGCCTCCTTGGTCTCGGCGAACGGCCCATCGGTGGTGAGCGTCTCGCCGTTGCGTACCCGCACCGTCGTCGCCGCACCGGTGTCGTGGAGCGCCTCGCCGCCGAGGTTGATGCCCCGCTGGGTGATGGCGTCCGTGAAACGGAAGTACGCCTGCATCACCTCCTGCGCCTCGGGCGAGTCGGGAGGCGGTTGGGTGTTCTCGTCCGAGTAGATCAACAGTGCATACTTCATCGTTCACCTCCGAAGCCGGGGCGACGCCTTGTCGCCGCCTCATGACCCCACGACGATCGACGAGACGGGGAATCGACAGCCAACGCTACGCACCCATTTCCCCCTGAGACGGACCACCCTATCCTCTGAGCCATGAGCGAGTACCGGGCCCCAGTTCGTGACATCAAGTTCGTCCTCGATCACATCGTCGATCTGGCCTCTCTTGCCGACATCCCCGACTTCTCCCACGTCGACCCGGATACGGTGTCCGGGCTCGTCGACGAGGCCGCCCGCTTCATGGCGGAGGTAGTGGCGCCCACCAACCGCATCGGCGATTCGGTCGGATCGCAACGCAATGCCGACGGGTCGGTGAGCACCCCCGAGGGCTTCAAGAAGGCGTACGAGCAGTACGTCAGCTCCGGATGGAATGCCGTGAAATCCGACCCGGCGTACGGCGGGCACGGCTTCCCCGCTTCGGTCGGCATCGCCGTGCAGGAGATGCTCACCGCCTCCAACATGGCGTTCTCGCTGTGCCCGATGCTCACGATGAGCGCCATCCTCGCCCTCGAGAACCACGGCTACGAGGAGCAGAAAGCCACCTACCTCCCGAAGCTCATCAGCGGGGAGTGGACCGGGACGATGGTGCTCACCGAGCCCGAAGCCGGCTCGGACGTCGGGGCGCTCCGCGCCAAGGCGGAGCCTGCCGACGACGGCACATGGCGCATCTTCGGCACCAAGATCTACATCACGTGGGGCGAGCACGACATGGCCGACAACATCGTCCACCTCGTCCTCGCAAGGGCACCCGGGGCGCCTCCCGGCACCAAGGGCATCTCGTTGTTCATCGTCCCCAAGTTCCTCGTCAACGCCGACGGCAGCCTCGGTGAGCGCAACGACGTGACCTGCGTGTCGATCGAGCACAAGGTCGGCATCCACGGCAGCCCGACCTGCGTGCTGGCGTTCGGCGAGGGAGACGGCGCCGTCGGGTACCTCATCGGTGAGGTCAACCAGGGCATGCGCTGCATGTTCACGATGATGAACGACGCCCGGCTCCACGTGGGGCTCGAGGGTCTCGGCATCGCCGAACGCTCGTTCCAGCAGGCGGCCGAGTACGCCAGGGTCCGCACCCAGGGCCGAGCCATCGGCACCCCGCCGACCGAGTCGTCCCCCATCGTCGAGCACCCCGACGTGCGCCGCATGCTGATGACGATGAAGGCCTCCACCGAGGCGCTGCGCGCCCTGCTCTACGACAACGCCAAGGCGATCGACCTGGCTCATCGCCACCCCGACGAGGCGGTGCGCACCGCCAACTCGGGCCGCGCCGGGCTGCTCACGCCCGTTGCCAAGGCGTGGGGCACCGACCTCGGCGTGGAGCTCACCTCGCTCGGCATCCAGATCCACGGCGGCATGGGCTACGTCGAGGAGACGGGCGCCGCCCAGCACTGGCGCGATTCCCGCATCGCCCCTATCTACGAGGGCACGAACGGCATCCAGGCCATCGATCTGGTCATGCGCAAGCTCCCGATGGACGGCGGCGCCGTCGTCCACGGCTACCTCGACGAGATGGCCGCCCTCGAACGCGAGCTGGCGGAGGCGACGGCCGACCTCGGCACCCTGCACACCGAGTTGGCAGAGGGCATCGAGCTGCTGCGCAACGCCACGGAGTGGCTGCTCAGCCGCGAGGACCCAAACGACGTGCTCTCCGGAGCGACCCCCTACCTCCGTCTGTTCGGCACCGTCGCCGGCGGGTACTACCTCGCTCGCGAGGCGCTGGCCGCTCGCCGGCTCCTGGCGGGCAACGGCGACGACCCGTTCCTCGCGGCGAAGATCGCCACAGCGCGGTTCTACTGCGAGCAGCTGCTGCCACAGGCGTTCGGCCTCGTCCCGGCGATCACCGCCAACGCCGGGTCGCTCTTCGCCGTGGACGCCGCCATGCTCGGCACGTGAAGCGAGTCGGGGAGCTGTTCCTCGGCGCACTCGCCGTCGCCGTCGCTGCGGCGGTCGTCCTCCGCCCCCGGCGGGCCGAACAGCCCGCCGGGCCCCCGCCTGCCGCGCTGCAGCGCCATGGCGCCGGGTCGACGAGCCCCGCCCGACCGGAGGCGTACCCAGGGCCGGCACCCTCCGAGATCGACGGCCTCGACGACGCCGCCTCCGCCGCCAAGGCGCTGATGACCCGCATCAAACGGCACAACACGATCATGATCGCGGCCAGCCTGTCGTACTACGCGCTCCTCGCCATGTTCCCGGCTGCCATCGCCGCCGTCTCGATCTACGGGCTCGTAGCCGATCCGGTGGCGCTGGAGAACCAGATTGCCGACATCACCTCTGCTCTTCCGGAGAAGACCGCAGAGTTCGTGGTCGATCAGCTGCGCAGCATCGTCGAGACATCGCCGTCCAGCCTGGGGTTTGCGACGGCGACAGCCATCGCGCTCGCCCTGTGGTCGGCCTCGGCCGGAACCAAGGCACTGATCTCGGCCATAAACCACGCCTATGGCGAGCCGGAGACTCGATCCTTCTTCGTGTTGCGCGGATCCGCGCTGCTCGTGACGCTCGGCGTCATCATCTTCGGCGTCGGCTCCACGGCCGTTGTCGCCTTCCTGCCTCGCATCCTCGACGCCGTGGGCCTCGAAGAGGAGGCGGCGACGGCGATCAACATCCTGCGCTGGCCGTTCGTGTTCGTCGTCGTGGTGCTCGGGCTCGGCGGCCTCTTCAAGCTCGCCCCCAATCGACCGTGGCGCATGACGCGGTGGGTGAACGTCGGCGCCGTCGTCGCCGCGGTGCTCTGGGTGGTGGCGACGGTCGGGATGTCGGTCTACATCAACAACTGGGGCGGCAGCCTCAACGAGACCTACGGGACGCTCAGCAGCCTGATCGTTCTCATGTTGTGGTTCTTCGTCTCCGGTCTCGTCGTCCTGCTCGGCGCCGAGACCAACTCGTATCTCGAGCGCCACGGTCTGTACACCCGCCGCGGATGACTCGTCCGCCGGTAGGGGGCACTATCTTGGTCCGGATATCTCTCCCTGGGCCTCGATACGCATGACAACAGACGGATTCGCCGCACTCGGGATCGCCGACGATCTCGTGACCGTTCTCACCGAGGACGGGATCTCCGACCCTTTCAGCATCCAGCGCATGTCCATCCCCGACGTCCTCGCCGGGCGCGACGTGTGCGGAAGGGCCCGCACCGGCTCCGGCAAGACGCTCGCCTTCGGGCTGCCGATGGTGCAGCAGCTCGCTGCAGCGGCCCCGGGTCGTCCCCGCGGGCTCGTGCTGGTCCCGACCCGGGAGCTCGCCCTCCAGGTGACCGACGTGCTTCGTCCCCTCGCCGCGGTGCGCGCCATCCCGGTGCTCACGGTGTACGGGGGCTCGTCGATGCGCAGCCAGATCGACGCCGCCCGCAAGGGCACCGGCATCGTGGTGGCCACCCCGGGACGGCTCATCGACCTGATGGAGCGCAAGGTGATCCGCCTCGACGACGTGGAGATGGTGACCATCGACGAGGCCGACCAGATGGCCGACATGGGGTTCCTCCCCCAGGTGCGCCGCATCATGCGAGAGGTGCCGGAGAGCCACCAGACGATGCTGTTCTCGGCGACGCTCGACGGCCAGGTGGGCGCCCTCGTCGACGCCTACATGCGCGACCCCGTGCGCCACGAGGTCGACACGAGCGCCAGCCACGTCGAGACGATGGAGCACCGCTTCCTCAAGGTGCACCACATGGACAAGGTGAAGGTGGCGGCCGCCATCGCCCAGAGCTCCACGCGGACCCTCATGTTCGTGCGTACCAAGCACGCGTGCGACCGGGTCGCCAGGGACCTCACCGAGCACGGCGTGCAGGCGAAAGCCATCCACGGCGACCTCCACCAGCGGCAGCGGGAGAAGGCCCTCGCCCAGTTCAGCGACGGGAAGATCCCGGTCCTCGTCGCCACCAATGTCGCCGCACGCGGCCTTCACATCGACGACGTCGACGTGGTCGTCCACTACGACCCGCCGGAGGACCCGAAGACCTACGTCCACCGCTCGGGGCGCACCGCCCGGGCCGGGGAGTCGGGGCTGGTGGTGACGCTCGTCGAGTGGGACCAGGTGAACGAGGTGCTCGGCATCCAACGCCGCGCCGGGCTCAACGTCCCCATCGTGAAGATGTTCTCGAACGACGAGCGGCTCACTCATCTCGAGGATTGGCAACCACCCGACGAGCTGGCCCCGTTCAGGAGCACGAGCCGCAGACGCCGCCGCTTCTGAGCGCCCCGCAACCCGGCCGGCGAAGGCTGCGGTGAGGCCTAGGGTGGGCGGCCCATCGACAAGGAGCCCCCTCGTGGCCAAGCAGTACTCGGCGGCACCCGACTTCGTCATCGATCCCGCCACGACCTACANNGCGATGGCCAACGCAGGTCCCAACACCAACGGCTCGCAGTTCTTCATCTGCCACCGCGACGTCGGCCTCCCCCACTCGTACACGATCTTCGGCAGCGTGACTTCCGGCATGGAGGCCGTCGACGCCATCGCCACGACGTCCACCGACCATGCCGATCGCCCCCACGACGACTGCATCATCGAATCGGTGACGATCACAGAGAGCTGAGGTCTCGCAACCGGACGGCAAGGTGGGCAGGGCGACGCCTCGAACCGGCATGAGCCCGAGGCTCATGCCGGNNGATGGGGGGATCATTCGGGCTTCACACATCGACCACGACCCAGGCGGGGTCGTGGTCGGAGCCGTCGCCGGTGAGGCGGAGGCGACGGTCGATCCATGCCCCGGAGAGGCGCGGGGCCATCGCCTGGCTGAGCCAGATCTGGTCGAGCAGCTCATAACGGGCCGGCTCCCCCGAGGGCTTGTGGCGGTGCGTCCAGCGAGTGTCGATCGGGCCGGGTCCGCTGCCGTCGACCGGGGCGGGGCGCGTCTCGTTGGGCAGGGCGAGCCCGTCGACCAAGGCCCTGCCTTCGATCTCGAGCAGCGGGGCCAGCGCCTCCGACCCGGGGCCATCGTTCATGTCGCCGAGGATCACGAAGCGGCCGTCCGGCCGCTGCCGCTCGGCGACGATCCGGGCGATGGTCTCCGCCTGCAGCCTGCGCCGTGCATCGTTGCGGGCGCCCGTCACCACCGGGTCCTCGTCGAACGGCACGAACTGCGACTTCAGGTGGTTGACGTAGAGGGTGAACAGACGCCGTCTCCGTTGCGGGTCGAGCACCTCGACCTCGAGCAGGTCTCTGCCGAACACGCGCGCGTCGGGCTGTGACGGGTGTACGGCCGTCTGATGCGACGTGATACCGCCGAGGGGGAGCTTGGAGAGAACCCCGACATCGATGAAGCGCGGGTCATTGCCCTCGATGAGCACCCGGTGCGGATACCGCCCGCCGAGGTGCACCGCGTTGAACTGACGGAGCGTCGCGATGTTCTCGACCTCCTGGACGGCCAGCACGTCGAGATCCATCGCGTTGATACGGCCCGCGATGCGCTGCGTGTCGACGGCCGCCTTCGCCTCGACCAGGCGGCCGCGGAAGGTCCGCAGCCAGTACGTGTCGGTATCCGTGAACTCGTAGCGGATGGTCACCGCTCCGACGGGCCCGTTTCCCGCCTCGATCTCCTCGATCGCACCGGAGAAGTTCCAACGCGAGAAGAGATTGTTCAGGTTGAAGGTGCCGACCGAGACGAGCACGACGCCCGGGATTCCCCCTAGGAGGCCCGGCGCTCGCGCTCGCGCAGTCGGCGGCGGAGCCGGCGTCGTTCGGGGCCGGTCATCCCGCCCCACACGCCTTCGGTCTGGTTGGTGGCGAGGGCGTACCGCAGACAGGCTTCGCGCACGGGGCACGCCTCGCAGACGGCCTTCGCCGCCGCTGCTGCCTCCTCGTCCTCGCCCACGGGGAAGAAGAGATCTGCGTCTGTACCGACGCATGCTGCGTCGTCACGCCATCCCTCATCCGGTTCCCACATGAGGTCGCTGAGCGCCATCACCATGGCTGGTCACCTGCCTCGTTGCTTTTCTCTCCAGGTTCTCATGAACCCGTACACGACGAGCTTTGTTCCTCGAATGAAGGGGAACGCCGCGATCGCGAATCGCCAGGTTACGCCAGGATCGGTGTTTCCGCCAGAGAGATGTAATGTCGATTGCGCCCGCTCCACCGTCGAGGCCGACCGTGCACTACGTCTGGGATCTCGCCAATCCGCCCGAGGATGCCTTGCGCCACTTCGGTGCGCGGGGCAGATCGCTGGCCACACTGCGCCGCCTCGGGGTCCCGGTGCCACCGGGCTTCGCCGTCAGCGATGTCGCGTGCCGGCGCTTTCTCGAGGTCGGCGAGTTCCCCGCAGGCATGTGGGAGGAGGTCGTCGCCGCCGTCGAGTCGCTCGCCACCGCACATCCCGAGCGACCACTCCTCCTCTCGGTGCGGTCGAGCCCTCCGGTGGCGATGGCGGCGCTCCTCGGGGGGGCGCTCCACGTCGGCGTCAACGACACATCGCTGGCGGCGCTGGCGCGGTGGGACTCGCCGGAGTTCGCGGCGCGAGTGCGCATCGGGTTCCTGCGCGGCGTAGCCGAGGCGCGCCGGGTACCACTCCATCGGGTCGATGCCATCCTCAGCGCCGACCAACGCCGCGACCCCGATGGGCCGGCTGCGGACGCCGTCGCGCTCCAGGAGCTCATCGTCGAGGAATCGCAGCGCCCGCTCGCCCCGGGTGTCCTCGACCAGCTCCAGGAGGCGATGGAGACCGTGTTCGCCTCGTGGGACGACGAGGCGGCTCGTGCCTTCCGAAGACGGAACCGCATCAGCGACGACGTAGGGACGTCCGTCGTCGTCCACCTCATGGTCTTCGGGTCCGCCGACACCGCATCGGGTGCGGGCGTTGCGTTCAGCCGCGACCCCCAGGACGGGGCGCCGAGGCCCGCCGGCATCTTCACCCGGAACGCCTCCCGGCCGGCATCGGTCGCCGTGTACCCGGGCCTCGACGATCTGGCGACGAGCGATCCCCCCACCCACGCCGAGCTGCTGTCGATTCTCTGTGATCTGGAGGGCGCCGAGCGCGACATGATGCGCATCGACTTCGTTTGCGAACGTGGCGACCTGTGGGTGCTCGAGGCGCGGCCCGGGGAGCGCAGTGCCAGGGCGGCGGTGCGGATCGCCGTGGACATGGCCGAGGCCGGCATGATCACCGCAGAAGAGGCCGTGCTGCGGATCGATCCCGATGGGCTCGACGAGATGCTGCACGCCCGGATCGCCCCCGGCACTCCCGCCGTTCCCCTCATCAGCGGTGGGGCCGCATCGCCCGGCGCTGCGAGCGGCGGCATCGTCCTCGACGCCGAGCGTGCGGTTGCCGCTTCCCTGCGGGGAGAGGCCGTGATCCTGGTCAAGAGGGAGACGACACCAGAGGATCTCGCCGGCGTCATCGCCGCGCGCGGCGTCCTCACCAGCCATGGCGGCCCCACGTCCCACGCGGCCGTTGCGGCGAGGGGCACCGGCACGCCGGCCGTCACCGGGGCCGCCGCCGTGGTGTGCGATCCCGAGAGACGCACGGTGCGCTTCGGCACCGTTGCGATGAGCGAGGGCGACCCGATCACGATCGACGGAGCGACCGGCGCCGTCTACGCAGGCGCCCTCGCCATCGAGGAGGCGACGGCGTCGTCCGAGCTCGAGAAGCTCCTCGACTGGGCGGACCGCTTTCGCAGGCTCGACGTGTGGGCCAACGCCGACACGCCGGACGCCGCAGCTCATGCGCGCCGGATGGGTGCAGAAGGCGTCGGTCTCGCCCGTACCGAGTACATGTTCTCGGGGGGCAGGCTCGAGGTCGTGCGGCGGGTGATCCTCACCGACGACGTCAAGGAGCGTGCCCGGGCGCTCGAGGAGCTCGAGGAGCTCCAGATCGGCGACTTCGAGCGGCTGCTGGAGTCGATGGACGGCCTGCCGGTGGTGGTCCGCCTGCTCGACCCACCGCTCCACGAGTTCCTCCCCGATCGGTGGGAGGTCGATGCGGCGCTGCGCCGGGCGCGGGAAGCCGGGCAGGACACGAGCGAGCTCGAGCAGCTCCAGGCCGCCGTGGACCACTGGTCGGAGTCCAACCCCATGCTCGGCTTGCGCGGAGTCAGGCTGGCCGTCGTCATCCCGGAGATCTACCGAGTGCAGGTGCTGGCCGCTCTCGAGGCCGTGCGGCGCCGGCTCGATGCCCGCGGCGACCCCCGCCTGGAGCTGATGATCCCCCTCGTCGGAACCGTGGAGGAGCTGCGCGTCATTCGGGACATGATCGACGAGGAAGTGCATTACGCCGGCCGCCAGCTCGAGGTCACGGTGGGGACCATGATCGAGCTGCCCCGTGCCGCCCTCGCCGCCGCGGACTTCGCCCTCGAGTCGGACTTCTTCTCCTTCGGCACCAACGATCTCACCCAGACGACGCTCGGCATCAGCCGGGACGACGCCGAAGAGGCGTTCCTCCGCACGTATCTCGAGCGCGGGCTCATGCAGCGCGACCCCTTCACCACCTTGGACCGGCAGGGCGTCGGCCGGCTCATCGAGATCGCCATCGAGGCGGGCCGCAGCGTGAACCCGGGACTCGTCATCGGCGTGTGCGGCGAGCAGGGTGGGGACCCGGACTCGATCGACTTCTTCGATCTCGTCGGCGTCGACTACGTCTCGTGCAGCCCGCCCCGCCTCCCCGTCGCCCGCCTCGCCGCCGCCCAGGCCGCCCTCCGCCACAAGGAGTCTTCACGGCACGCAGGCGTGCCGTGAGCTGCGCCTCGCCCTTCGGGCTCGGCTTCGAGCTTGGCGTGCGGCCTTCGGCCGCCTCCTAACTCAGGTCGGATCGGCGAAGCCGCCCGACCTGGAGTGAGGGGGGCGGCGGAGCCGTCCCCCCTCACGCTCCCCCCGGCTGCCGCCGGACGGCAAGCCGATCTGAAGAGGGGGTGTGCGAGGGGGAAGGCTCCGCCGTCCCCCTCGCCGCAGATCGGCGGCTCCGCCGACCGATCTGCAGAGAAACGTGCGGCCGGAGGCCGCGCCTCCAGGACGGAGCCGAGACCGGAGGTCGAGGCGCAGCTCAGGTCGAGGGGCGCAGCGCCTCGACCTGAATCACAAGTACTGCCCGGTCTGGGCCTGGGTCTCGCGTTCGCCCATCTCGAGGGCACGGCGCCGGCGCATCTCCTCGAGCTGGGCGGCGGCGGCCGCCTGCTGGCTCCACAGCGACGCCTGGATGCCGTGGAACAGCCCTTCGAGCCAGCCGACGAGCTGGGCCTGGACGAGCCGGAGCTCGGACTCGGACACCTCGGTCTGATTGATCGGCTCGAAGATCATCTCGAGCTCTTCGGCGAGGTCGTCGCTGAGCGCCTCGCGGAGCTGCTCCAGCGACCGGTGGTAGATCGAGCGCAGCCGTAGCCGGCCGGCCTCGTCGAGCGGCGCCTGGCGCACCTCGTCGAGCATGGCTCGCGTCATGGATGCGATACGAATCAGTTTCGAGGGCTCGTGAATGGTGCTGTGCTCGGCCTCGCGCTCCTCGTCCTCATCGACGACTTGGGGACGCATCGGCCCGCCATCGAGAGCGTCGGCTTCGTTGGGATCGTTGGTCATCACGAGGCCAGCTTATCGGCTTCGTGCGACGACCCGGTGGGCGCAAAGCGAGGCTGGGCGGCCACGGCGATGCGCCACCCGATCCAGCACAGTGCACCGAGCGGGATCTGCAGCGCGTAGGACAGCGCTCGATAGACGAGCACGCCCGCCACCACGGCCGGCTCCGAACCGCCGGCGAGCACGAGAGCGCCCGTCATGCCGACCTCGACGAGGCCGATACCGCCGGGTGTGATGGGGAGGGCGGTGACGAGCCGGACGAGGGCGAAGGCGGCCAGCACCTCGGGCCACGACACCGCCTCGGCCTCGACCCCCATCAAGCGGAGGGAGACGAGCAACATGGCGAACAGGGACAGGTGACTGAGGAGGCTCGTCGCCGTGAGCCAGCCCCACCGTCCCGTCAGTACCTCGGCGGTGCGCTCCCGGAACGCAGAGAGTCGATGGTCCCAGTCGAGGAACGGACCGCGCCCGAACGGACGGGCGATTGCCGTGGCCGCGGCGCCGAGGCGCGAACCCGCCGCCGCGGCGAGCCGTTCGCTGGCGACGACGATGCCGAGGACGCCTACCGCGATCACCAGCATCGCCAGGCCGCTCAGCGCCGCCCCGACCATCGCTGCGTTCGCGTTCCCGCGGAACGCGAGGATGGCGAGGGCGACGATCGGCAACCCCAGCTTCACGAACGTGTTCCACAGCCCGGTGAGCGCGGCGGCAATGCCGACCGAGGAGGCCGAATGACCGAGCCTGGTGAACATCGAGTAGGTCACCCCGATCCCGACGGCGCTCCCCGCCGGCACCGTGTTGGAGACCGCAGTCGAGATCTGCCCGACCAGGAACGCCTGCCAGAGCGGGAGCCCGGGCAGTGCCGCCATGATCACGAACTGATAGGTGAGGATGTTCCACGCCGCCATCAGGAAGAGGAACACCACCTCGATCGCCGCCAGGGCGGCAATCCTCTGCCACACCTCGGAGAAGTCGGCGATCGCCGGCAGGACGCCGGCGAGGAGAGCGACGGCGATCGCCGCCGGCAGCACCCACGACAGGATGCGACGCAGCATCGATCTCGGTTTGGTATGGGGAGCGTCGTCGTCCATGACCGTCGAACCCCGAGGCGACATCGTGACCGAGGTTACGCCCCGCACCGAGCCTCGGCGAAGACGCCTGCCCCGCGAGGTCAGTCGGCCAGCTTGCGCAGCTCCGGCAGCAGCTCGCTCCCGACGAGACGGAGCGTGCGCTCGGGATCGGTGCTGGCGATCTGGACGGCTACGTAATCCGCCCCGACCTCGGTGACGAGGGGAGCGTAGGCGTCGATCAGCGCATCGATGCCCGACACGATCGTGTACTTGCCGAGGATCTCGTCGCGATCCATCTCGTCGGCGCGCTGGCGCAGCACCATCGGGTCCACCGCCTCGAGGCGACCGGGTGCACGCAACCCCCGCATCGTGTCGAGGGCCCGCCACGCGTCATCGGCGTGATCGGCGAGCACGGTCCAGCGGGTGGCCATGATGTGACCCTTCTGGCGACGCCGGCCCATCGCGTGCCGGAAGGGGACGATCACACGCTCCAGTGTCTCGTCCGGGTCCTTCACCGAGGTGATGAGCCCATCGGCGTGTGTCCCGGCGAACTCGGCCGACTTCGGGCCCCCGGCCGCCATCCAGATCGGGACCGGCCGTAGCGGCGGGCTGTACAGCTTCGCCTTGTCGAGCGTGTAGTGCTGCCCTGCGAAGTCGAGCTTCTCGCCGGCGAACAGCCGGTGCATGATCTCGAGGGCCTCCCCCATGCGAGAGATGCGATCCGCATATCCGGTGAACTCGAAGCCGAGCGGGCCCTCGTTGATGTTCTCCCCGGTTCCCACGCCCAGGATGAACTTCCCGCCCGAGAGCCGATCGACCGTAGCCGCCGCCTGGGCGATCATGCCGGGGTGGTAGTGGAAGAGCGGGCAGGTGACCGACGTGGCGAGCTCGAGATCGGTTCGTGCGGCGACCGCCCCGAACCAGCTCCACACGAAGCCCGATGCCGAGCCCTGGTCGACCCACGGGTGGAAGTGGTCGGACCCGAGGACCGCATCGAAACCGACCTGCTCGGCCAGCACGGCCTGCTCGACCAGAACCTCCGGCTGATACGACTCGTGGCTGCACAGCCAGGCGAACTTCATGGGGCTCCTCTCCACGGCGCCTGCACACGGGGCGACCCGAGCCTAGAGGCGTCGGCCTCGTGTGGTCGACGGCCCTCCTCCCATTCTCCGCGGGGTGCGGCTGGGGCGGTAGCCTGCCGGATCGCAACGCAGACCAGACCACGAAGCGGGGCAGGGGACCATGAGCGGACGGTTGCGACGACGCATCGTCAAGATGCTGATGTGGCTCGGGGCCGCCATCGTCGCCGCCGTGCTCGTTGTGGTGGGGGTGCTGGCGTGGTCGAGCCGGCGCCCCTTTCCTGCGATCGACGGTGAGCTCGCGCTCCCGGGCCTCGATGCACAGGTCGAGATCGTCCGCGACGCCCAAGGCATTCCCCACATCTACGCGACCACCAGCCACGATCTCTTCATGGCCCAGGGATTCGTGCACGCCCAGGACCGTTTCTGGCAGATGGACACGTGGCGCCACATCGGCGCCGGGCGCGTGGCGGAGATGTTCGGTGACGACCAGGTGGAGACCGATGCGTTCCTGCGGGCAATGGGGTGGCGGCGCCTCGCCGAAGAGCAGTACGCCGCCGCCGCGGAGGAAACCAGGGGCTACCTCGACGCCTATGCGGCGGGCGTCAACGCCTACCTCGCCCAACGGTCCCCGTCCGAGCTGGCATTCGAGTACACGATCCTCGAGCTCACCAATCACGGGTACGACCCGGAGCCGTGGGAGCCGGCCGACACGCTCGTGTGGGGCAAGGTGATGGCGTGGGATCTGCGGGGCAACGTCGACGACGAGATCGATCGTGCCCTGCTGCTCGGCGGGATGGCCCCCGAGGTCGTGGACGCGCTCTATCCGCCGTACCCCCAGGACGCCCCCTTGATCGTCCCCCACGACGGGCCTCGCCTCGCCACGCCGCTGAGCCCGGCACCGGGCATCTCCAACACGTCGCTGCGCCGCGTCGCGGCCAACACGGATCTCGTCGATGCGCTCACCGGGGGCGGCGGCGACGGCATCGGCTCCAACAGCTGGGTCGTGAGCGGCGCCAAGACGGCAACCGGCTCACCCATCCTCGCCAACGACCCTCACCTCGGGATCCGCATGCCGTCGATCTGGTACCAGGTGGGGCTGCACTGCGCACCCCGAGGTCCCGACTGCCCGTTCGAGGTCGCGGGCTTCTCGTTCGCCGGGATGCCCGGGGTCATCATCGGCCACAACGACCGGATCGCCTGGGGGCTCACCAACCTCGGCCCTGACGTCATGGACCTGTACATCGAGCGGGTCAACCCTGCCGATCCCGACCAGTACGAGGTGAACGGCGAGTGGGTGGACATGGAGGTGCGCACGGAGACGATCGAGGTCGCAGGCGGCGATCCGGTCGAGGTGCAGGTTCGCACCACCCGCCACGGGCCGGTCGTCTCCGACGTGTACGGCCGGTTGGACGAGTTCGACGTGGCCGGCATCGACCTCCCCGAGCCCTATGTGGTCGCGTTGCGCTGGACGGCGCTCGATCCCGGCCCGGCGATCATCGAGCCGGTGATGGCGATGAACCGCGCCGGCGATTGGGATGAGTTCCGGGCGGCGCTGCGGCTGTTCACGGTGCCGTCGCAGAACGTCGTGTACGCCGACGTCGACGGCAACATCGGCTACCAGGCGCCCGGCCTCGTGCCCATTCGCCGGGACGGAGACGGCAGGTTGCCGGTCCCCGGATGGGACGACCGCTTCGCCTGGGACGGCTTCATCCCCTTCGAGGAGCTTCCCAGCGTCCTCAATCCGGAGGAGGACTGGATCGTGACCGCGAACAACGCCGTCGTCGACGGCACCTACCCGTACCTGCTGACCGCCGACTGGAACCTGGGGGACAGGGCGATGCGCATCGTCGACCTCGTCTCGGCGTCTGAGGATCTGTCGCTCGACGATGTCGCTGCCATCCAGATGGACACGTTCAATGCCACCGCGGCGCGGATCCGCCCATGGTTCACCGAGCTCGACCCTGCAACGCTCAGCCCGACGGCGGCCGCGGCGCAGGACGTCCTGGCCGGCTGGGACCTCCACAACGATGCGGCGTCGGCGGGAGCCGCGGTCTTCGAGGCGGCGTGGCGAGCGCTCCTCGAGCTCACCTTCGCCGACGACGTGCCCGACGAGGTCGCAGTCCGCGGNNGGCATCGGACTCGTCGAGGCTCGCTTCAACCGCGGTCCGTACGAGACGAGCGGCGGGTTCGACATCGTCAATGCCACCGGGTGGACCCCGAGCGAGGGCTTCGTCGTCGATTGGATACCGTCGATGCGGATGATCGTCGATCTCGGCGATCTGGCGAGCTCGCGAGTCGTCAACACCACCGGCGCCTCGGGCCACGTCTACAGCGCCCACTACCAGGACCAGATCGAGGCGTGGCGGCTCGGCGAGCTGTATCCGATGCGTTGGGACCGGCCGACGATCGATGCCGACGCCGAGGGAACGCTCCGCCTGGTGCCCGGCGGGTGAGTGGAGCCCCGCTCAGGCGGTGGTGAACTCGATCGTGTGATACCCGGTGGCGCCGCTCGGCGGCGGCGGGGCCACGGCGGACGTCTGGGTCTCGCCGGTGCCATCGGTCGCCCGCACCTCCAGCCGGTATTTCCGTCCCGGATCGAGGGTCATCTCGTGACGCCACTGCACCCACGCATCATTCGAGAGCGGCTCCGTCAGCTCGGCCACCTGCCAGTCGCCGTCGTCGACACGGACCTCGACCTTGGCGACACCTCGCGTCGGTGCCCACGCAACACCGGCCATCACGACCGGACCTGCGGTGACCTCCGCTCCCGCTCGGGGGACGTCGATGCGCGACTGGGTCTTGATCGGGCCTTCCTTCGACCAGCCCCGAGGGATCCAGTAGCCGTCGAACGCCTCCCACGTCGTCAACTCGATCTCGGTGAGCCACTTCGTCGCCGACACGTAGCCGTAGAGGCCGGGCACGATGAGCCGCGCCGGGTAGCCNNTAGAGCGGCATGGCGACGAGATCCGAGTAGGTGAGGCTCACCGGGTTGTCGACCATGCCCTTGATGTGCAACCGCCACGAGTCGATGTCGGGACGCGGGACCACGAGAGCCGTGTCGATGCGATAGAACTCGTCGTTCGGCACGACGATGGGCTCGAGCCCGGGGACGGCGAACGAGGCGGCAGGGCCGGGCGGCGGTACGGTGCCGGCGGCCTGGGGAAGCTCGATCGAGGTGCGAATCTGTTCGGAACGGGAGATCAGCAGGGAGCGGCCGAGGAACCCCGACGTGAGCGCGGCGGCGCCCACCCCGGCGACCCCGGCGACGAACTGACGCCGGGATCCGCTGGCGGCGAGGCCGTCGGTGGGACTCTCCGCAGCAGCGCGCTCGGCGGCGTCTCCAGCCGGTGCCAGCGTGCGGAGCAGCCAGCCCAGCACGCCGGCGCCGGCGGCGGCGGCGAAGGCGATCGCCAGGATGGTGAGAATCGGCTGGTAGGAGGGCTGGGTGAAGGCGGCGGCGATGCCGGCGACG
The DNA here is from genome assembly GCA_002450985.1 of Acidimicrobiia bacterium UBA6912. Lineage (GTDB taxonomy): Bacteria > Actinomycetota > Acidimicrobiia > Spongiisociales > UBA5794 > UBA6912. Next base: position 666 of record DKBA01000060.1, on the reverse strand, counting down.
GCGAAGCCCCCGAAGGCCAGGGGCGGGAGCCAGCGGCGAGAGCGTGACAGCACGCCGACGACGGCGCCGATGAGGAGGGCGATGATCACCGTCCCGATGGCCAGGGCGCCCTTGTCGGCGGTCCCGAAGAGGCTGATCGCCGTTCGCTCGACCACCGGGGGCGTGTAATCGATCACCACCGAACCGACCGACGACACCGCCGACGGGACGTTGCGGGTGAGGCCGGCGATCAGCTCGGTGATGCCGAGGGCGAGGCCCGCGGCGCCGGCGCCGGCGAGGGCGGCGGGTCGAGCGGTGTCTGTCGAGGGAACGGGCGTGGTCACGTCACCGGTTTACCACGCACGGCGGCACTACCCCCAGCAACCGGCCATTACCAATTCGTGAAATCGCCGGGACGCGGCAACGGCCCGGGTCGGCAGACCGGACCGTTGCGAGCGGTCGCGTGTGCGAACTCAGGTGAGCGGTATCACCTGCGCCTGCCCGAGAACGAGTGACAGGATCGTGTTCCCGTCATGAGCGCGGGGCCCGGCGCCACCCTCGGCGCTACGAACGCTGCCGTGCGACCCATTCGAGGAACTCGTCACGAGGCAGCGCATTGGCGACCCGCGACGTCTCGATCCAGCCTCGCCGGGCGTTGCGGACACCCCACCGGAGGTTGGCGTACTC